>CALJTV010000033.1 GCA_937975645.1 uncultured Dehalococcoidia bacterium
GAGGCTGAGGAAATACTTTCCCGAGATAACTATGCAGCGCTGGTAAATGCGGTACTGAAAAAAGGCTTAGAACAGGGATACTTCACCGAAGAAGACAAACAGGAGTACTTGAAAGCTTGGTCACAGCCGGGTGCCCTTACCGGGATGCTAAACTACTACCGTGCTGCCCAGCTCGGCTCTTTTACCGGTGACAGCGACGATACCATAGCTACCAGCTCAGCAAATGTGATCACTGTCCCCACACTCGTCATCTGGGGAGAAAAGGACACCTACCTTTTACCTGGGAACTTAGATGGTCTGGAACAATATGTCACCAACCTCACAGTGAAACGGGTGCCGGACGGTTCTCACTGGGTCATCCACGAACAGCCTGACTTAGTAAACAGCTACATCCGTAAATTTATCGAAACCACTTAGGATCTAACTAGCATATTAGCTCGGGAGATGCCTATGAGCATAGAAAACATTACCATAATCGGGCACAGCACGCTGAGTGCTGAACTGGCACAGATACTAACCAAAAGCGGCTTCGAGGTACTCACCACCGACCTGACAGAGGACTATTCCGCTAAAGCGAGCGTAGCGGAACTCGTCCTCGAATTCCTCCCTGAAGACCTTGAACTAAAAGGCAAGGTACTATGCGATTGTGACGCTAGATGCAAGGGGGAAACAATTCTGGTAACGACCACTGGTAACCCATGGATAACACGCCTAGCTAGTAACACTACAAGACCGGACAGGTTCATCGGGATTAATTTTGTCAGGAACTGGGCTCAAGGTAAACTGTTTGCCCAAGTAGCAAAGGGACTACAGACCTCAGCCCAAACAGTTGAGGCCTGCATCGAGTCACTGCGTAGAGCGGGCTTGACTCCGGTAAAGCTGGAGGAGAGCCCTGGCTTGATCATCGACAGAATGATAGCTTCCGTAATAAACGAAGCAGCATTAATGTATTCCACCAGACTGGCAACTATCGAGGATATCGACAAGATGATGAAGCTATGCGCCAACTGGCCCCTCGGTCCCTTTGAGCTTGCCGACATCGTGGGCATTGACAGCGTGGTTAGCACCCTAGAGACACTCCACCAACAGCTTGGTGCTAAATACCTGCCCTGTCCCCTGCTCCGAAAAATGGTCGATGCCGGCTGGCTGGGTAAGAAAACAGGTCGCGGCTTTTACACTTACACCTGAAGAGTACATCCAACAAAGACATCGCTTAAGCATAACTGGAGGTAAGCCATGGAGATAAGGAAAATCTGTGTCCTAGGCGCTGGCATCATGGGACATGGAATTGCTCAAGTATGCGCTCAAGCCGGCTACGAGGTCAACCTCCGTGACATCAAAGACGAACTCGTCGAGGCTGGTATAGCTAGGATAAAAAAATTCCTCAGCGGCAGTGTGGAGCGCCAAAAGATGACACAGGCTGAAGCGGATGCTGTGCTCGCACGGATAAAAGGGACAACAGACCTGGACAAAGCCACCCGTGATGCTGACCTCGTCATCGAGGCTATAGTTGAAGACATTGACATCAAGAAGCAGGTCTTCAGAGAGATCGACAAAATATGCCCCACAGAGACAATCTTTGCCTCAAACACCTCCGCCCAGTCCATCACCGAGATGGCTATGGCAACAAAGCGTCCCGAGAAATTTATAGGTATGCACTGGTTCAACCCTCCACAACTTATGCAAGGAATCGAGGTGGTTGTACACGACCGTTTGTCCGAAGACACTGTGAAGACGATAACAGAGCTCTGTCATAAACTTGGCAAGGTGCCCGGAATATGCAGGGACTCCACGGGCTTCATCGTCAACAGACTCCTACAAATATGGTACAACGAAGGTCTGAATATGTACGATGAGGGCATCGCCGAGCCCCAGGATATAGACACAGCCTACCGCGAAGGCTGCGGCTTCAGAATGGGACCTTTTGAACTGCGTGACATGGTGGGGTTGGACACTGGATTGGCGATCACCATGACACACTATCGAGAATACATGAGGGACCAGTTCAAACCGCCAAGGTGCCTAGTTATGAAGGTAAGGGCTGGAGAACTCGGCAGGAAGACAGGCCGCGGTTTTTACAACTACGAGGCGAAATCTTAGGATAAAACAAGGTGGGGCTTTAAGCCCCACCTCCAATAGCCGTATCCACCACCTCAACCCAGCTCCCTCCCCAATATAGCCACCGCACTGACCTGAGGTGGACCGCCAAAGGTATGAGATAGCCCAAACCTCACATCTTTGAGCTGGCGTTCCGGGGACTGGGCTTTGCCCTGCATCTGCTTGTAGACCTCGTAGGTCATTCGCAAACCGCTGGCGCCCACAGGGTGTCCGAAGCACTTCAGCCCGCCATCGGCATTGACCGGCAGCCCACCCGTCAGCTCGAAGAAACCAGCATCTATATCCTCTTTGGCTTTGCCACGGGGGCAGAAACCAAAGTTCTCGTAGATTATCAGTTCAGTGATGGTGAAGCAATCGTGCACCTCAGCAATGTCTAGCTCTTCCCGCGGGTTCTTTATCCCCGCTTGTTCGTAAGCCTGATGTGACGAATCAACAAGCGCATCCCAGGTCAGCCAGTCAAACCCGGGGCGAGTATGTGGCAACAGTGGGTCGAAGGACTGCCCCAGACCTTTTATGTAGACAGGGTCCTTCCTGAAGTCCTTGGCTATCTTCGCCGGAACCAGAACAGCAGCCGCAGCACCATCGCTGTTACCGCAGCAGTCAAATAGCCCTAGTGGCCAGGCAATAATCGGTGCATTAAGTACCTGCTCCAGCGTTATCTTGTTACGAAAATGAGCTTTAGGGCACATGCTGCCATTGTAATGATTTTTCACCGCTATCTTACCGATCACCCTCTTGCCCTCCTCGGGGCTCAGGTCATAGGTGTAGAAATACCTGGTCGCGATAAGGGCGAAACTCCCCGGGGATGTGCGCCTTGCCTCAAGCACTGGACCCATACCCCTCCCCGTACCTAGCCCTGGGAACCCAGTATCTTTTAACTTCTCCACCCCCAACGCCAGCACAATATCATACATCCCTGAAGCCACACCGAAACAGGCGTTCCGCAGGGCTTCATGCCCCGTAATACACCAGTTCTCCACCCTTGTCATAGGAATACGCAGCTTTAGCGGATTGATTGCATGCGTGGCACCTATACCAGTGGTGGGAGCAGTCACTGTGCCGAACCAACCAGCCTGAATATCAGCAGGGTCGATGCCAGCATCTTCAAAAGCCTCGTATGCAGCTTCTATGGCAAGGTCATCAAGTCCCGCATCCCAGCGCTCACCGAACTTAGTGCAGCCCATGCCTATGATGGCAACTTTATCCTTTATGCTCTCCATTTCGTCCCTCCATGTCGTCTGTTATCTTACCGGTCGGCACTTCCAGAAGTAGTTGTACATCCCAGCGCCCTCGTACATTCTGCGGAAGGTCATCTCCACAGACATACCGATCTTTATCTCACTAGGGTCGCAGTCGGTCATTATACTGTAAATCCTGGTCTTACCGAGCTCAGACTCAATAACGATATGCGGCACCATGGGGTCATCACTCCTCCCAGCCAAAGTATCAAGTGAAAAGGTATAAACTGTCCCCCTTTTATCAGAGAGCCTTACCTCCTCGTAATTGTCCTTGGAGCGGCACCCATAGCACACCCGTTGGATAGGGAAGGTTATCAGACCACAGTTTTTACAACGGCTGCCGTGGAAGCGGATAGCCCAGTTGCGCTCTCGCCAGCTAGCACTGGATGAAGGGAACAGACGGAAGGGCTCGCCCGGTTGCGGCTCCACCAGCCCTCGGTAGCTGAGATAACGTTCATAGCTGGGAAGTGACCGCTTAGAGTTGAGGAAGCCTTTGACACCCCGCTGCTTTCCCTTAATTTTTCCCACAGCTTCAGTAACCTTTATAAGAAAAGCGTCGCTGCCATCCCCATAGCTTGCCAGTAAGAAAGTCTCCCCACCCTTTGCCTCCTCTAGAGCCGCTACCAGCATAATCAAGGCATGGGCTGAGCCGCAGACCCCCAGACTGCCCATGAGGAGGTCCTGCAACTGCGTCTTTACATCCAGCCCCACCTGACGCGCAAGCGTCTGTTGAGCCCTGACATTAGGGGCATAGAATATAGCCTTATTCACTGACTCAGCCTTGAGGTCCTGCCTCTTCATCAGCCCGCTGATCGCTTTGGACATGTTCTCCAGATAGCCATGCTCGATGATAAACCGGTCCTCCCATGACTGTACAAAAATGTCCTTGTCCAGCCGCCAGACATCGTACATGTCGTTTGAAACGGAGTAACTTGCCTCAACCGTGGCGACCGGGGTATGGTTCCTGCTCACCAGCAGGGCTGCCGCCCCATCGCCAAAGTTCTGTTCATAATCAGATCGCGGATAAGCCAGACGGGAATCAGCGGCGACCACAACCACGTTTTCCGCAGAACCACTGTTCACCGCGTCCAGTGCAGCACGCAGGGCAGCCGTCCCCGCACGCAAGCTATTGCTGAAGTCCATGGTTATGATGTCCGTCCTCAAATCAGCAGCCGCTGCCACCAGCGCGGCACACTGCTTTTCACGGAAGGGAGCGGTAGTAGACGCAAAATAGAGTCCGTCCACAATGCCTCGGTCTACATTGTTGAGGCAGTCTAGCACTGCCTCCACCGCCATGGTCACCGTGTCCTCATCATTGTTGGCTACACTCCTCTCTCCACCCAGTGATGCCCTCCCCCAGCCAGCGGCGATGACATCACGGCTCAACCGCCACAGAGGTATGTAAGCACCGTAGGAAATTATTCCGGACATAACGACCTCCTCTAAGACACAGAATAACCAACAATTAAGCCATTCACGCGAAGCCCAATAATTATATCACAGAAGCCAGCGCGCCCACTGCCTTCACCCACTTCTAGGAAAGGACAAGGTGATAGGCAGAGCGAAATAAAGCTGAAACCAGAGGAAGGAAGAAGCCGCGCTATGCTGTCCACACCTATTTGCCTGGGTCTAGATAATAGTTGAGCTGATCGTTGATGATGTCCTTCAGGGAATGCTGCACCCTGAAGCCGAGCTCCCTAATTTTGGTGGTATCAGACAGCAGGACAGGTACCTCGGCAGGACGGAACCTCTCACTGTCGAACTCAATGTTAATCCTCCCCTTGTTCGTCTCTACCATGATGCCACCATCGGCAGGGTCGAAAGAGAGCCCGCCCTCCAACATCAACCTGTCCACCTTCGTTTTTTCAAACAGCAGACCGAACGCTGGCGCCCTGTCCGCCTGGGTGGGAGCCTCCACGTTCTTCTGCCCCTGCAAGCTCCGCAGGCTGTACACTTCATAGCCAGCGCACTCCAGGCTGAGCAATAGATAGCTGAGCACCGAGTTCGCCCGCTGCGAGCCCTGAACATACACCTCCCCCGACTTTCCCTTCTCCGCCAGCAGACAATAGCCACCAACTATGTCGTCAACATGTGACCAGTCCCGGAAGGCATTCACATTGCCTATGACTATCCTGTCGGTCTCCCCTCTTTTTAACTTCATCACCTGGCTAGTGATTGCCGAGGTGACGAACATCTTGCCTCTGCCGGCACCCTCGTGGTTGAACGCTCTTGATACCACTGCCTTTAAGCCATAGGCGCTATGGTAATTCCTCACCGCATACTCAGCGGACACCTTTGACACCGCATACGGCGACATCGGGCGCAGCGGGTTCAGCTCATTTATCGGAAGTTCCGGGATACGTTCAGGCTCGGGAAATACTGTCCCATACCTTTCCAGTGCCTCCTCATACTGGCGTCTCGAGGCAATAGCTAGACCGTACTCTTCGCTGCTACCAGCAAACACCACGATGGGGTCAAGTCCCTTGGAACGTATTGCCTCCAACAGGTTCACCGTGCCCAGAAAGTTTATGTCTATAGTCTCCCAGGGATGAGAAAACGACCTGGGGACGAACGACTGCGCCGCAAGATGGAACACAACCTGAGGTTTTGAGACGTCCAGTGCAAAAGCCAGACTGGAAATATCGCGCACATCGCCTTCCAGAAGCTCTATCTCCTTTTCGATCCCAAGATGCTCTAAATTTCTTGAGATACCACCGTCAGCCCGCCTCCTCACCAGCCCATACACCTTCGCCTTCTGTTGCAACAGGTGCTTGGCAAGGTGTGAGCCCACAAAGCCGCTTACGCCAGTTATAAACACCCTTTTCCTGTCCCAGAACATGGTCGCCTCCCCTTGTAGTCTGTTGTCGCCGCTATTCCTCCTGTGCCCCCTGCTTGTCCCTCCTCTGACCGAGCCTCGCTCTGATTAACACCATGACCACTGCCGCCAGAATGGTATATACCGCTATACCCGCCCATGTCAAGATGACCACAGGTTCCCCTGGTTTTGGCATCGGCTCAGCTTTAGCCTTCGCCACAGTGAAAACGGCTATAGCACTGGGCTCGGTGACGAACGGCTCCACCCCTTTCACCTGCCAGAAATAGGTCACCCCCTGGCCAAGCTCGCCCTCATACCGGAAAGAGGTACCGGCTACCCTCTTTCTCACTAGGACCTGCTTTAACTCCGGATCCTTAGCCAGCACAAACTCGTACTTCACCACCTCGGGAAGCGGAGCCCAGGAGAAAGCCGGCGCTGGCACCACATTGTCAGCACCGCTTGCCGGACTGAGCAGCACCGGGCCCAAATACCTACTGTGCACCGGTACGCCCACCTTGGTGATGAAATACATGGTCGCTGACCATGGGCTGCGTATTACTTCTCCTGTTATCCCCTGCCTTGCACGGACACGCCAGTAATAGCCGTGCCCACATTCGAGCGTCCCTGGCAAGGCTACTTCCGAGGCGAGTACCGCTATTAAGCCTCCAGCGGGATAGTACGCCGCTGGAGACGTCTGGTCTGCGGGTGTAATATTCTCGCTCACCAGCACACGCACGGTAAACTCCTTGTCCTTGGCTATCTGTATCTCGTAAACGTTGGCATATTCCAGCGCCCTCCACCTGAAATCCACCTGCCCAGAGAGCCCGCTCACTGGGTCACAAGCCAGTACATCTCCGTAAGCCGGCGCCAAGACCCAGGGACCGAACTTTGCAGCAGTGTCGATGTACATCCACAGACACCCCTTCTTTGCTTCCCAGTCATATTCTTTGTTGTCTATTGCCCATAAGGTATTATATTTGTTGCTCGATATCTTCAGAGCGCTCGGCTCCCTAGTGAAGTCCACTGCACCTTCACCTTCCGGCAGTCCCTCGGTTAAATCGTCCCACTCCGGTGGTGGCGGCACCGGCGCTCGGGCGTAAAGCGTGCGGTCAACGCCTGCATCCGTCACGATTTCGGCACTTTCCGGCTTCTCCCAAACCCCATAGAGCACACCATTCCGCATCACCACCCCATAGAAGGCGCTGTTCGGCGGTCCCAAGTCCTCCCAAACTTCACTTTGACCCAGTATCCAGCGATAAATCTTGCCCCACTGCCCACTGACTGAATCACACACACCAGCATACACCGTCAGGTTATTTTCAAAGCGGTCATCGCAGACCACATGGACATCCCCCTGAATCGGTGTACTTTTCCGCAACTCCTCGGGAGGCAGAAACACCACCGGTATCCGGGAGAAATCAGCATATACCATCCTGCTCAGACCATCAGGGGGACCTTTCTCACCCACCACCACCCAATCGGCATCACCTTCGTCTACCTGCTTCGGCGGGTTCTTCAGCGGTACAGCAATGGTATGGCCATAAGAAAACCCCGTGTCTGCCTCTGCCATTTTGATCCAGAGTGAGCCACTCAAAGCATACTTGTAAACAGCCGCCTTATCCAAAATATAGATTATGTCGTCTTTCGCTAGAGCGAAGTCCTGCAGCGCTATGCCGCCGGCAATGAGCGGGTACTGCCATGACTGCCCCTCGTCTGTGGAGTAGTAAATGGTGCCGCTACCCATTTCACTCACAGTCACCACCCGGCTGCGAGTCGATTCCTCAAATGTAGTCTGCCTAACTCTCACTAATACGTCCTTCGATCCGGCACCGTACGTAAATACCCTTTCCCAGTACTGCCCCAGTGGGTGTGTTATACTCCGCCACAGGCTGCAAGTATTATTCTCGGTCACAGACACCAAGTACAGTATGTTATAATCGTTACCTTTTTCCGCAGCCTCCTCGGTGGCTTCCAGAGCCGCCACATCACAGAGCCGCGCTACACTGGTGTCAATCAGGCTGAGCTGGTTCCAGATATTACCAACATCCCTATCTCTGGTTCTACCCGTCATCTCAAGTATGAGCTGGTATGGCAGCGAATATGGACTGACGGAAAAGGCGGACTCGTCTCCAGCCGCTTTCTCAAGCAACCCACGAGGCCATCTGCCAACGTCCCATCCCGTACCCCCCACCTCCAAATTCGCGGAACTGGTGCCGCAATAAGCAAGCAAACCGCCCGGGCTCCAGGCAACCTGCGCATTAGCTCTGCCCGTCCCAACCCCACCGGTCGGTGACTTCTCCGGGCTCGACTTCACCCACCTCGATGGCAACCATTTGTCCGACGCCGGGTTGTTCGTCCGCCACACCGTCACTTTGCCGTCCTTAGAAGCACCCACCACACCGGCAAGCAGTGTGCCGCTAGCACCGGTACCGTAATAGGCAATGCTAGCCACTCTTCCCCCGGGTACGTTTCGCGACGACTGGAATGCTTTGTTTTTAAATGAGTAAACCCCGCCTACATACTCACTCCCATTGTGCCCGTCGATACTGACAAAGCAGATACGATAATCGCCTCTATCAGCATCGAAGTCAGAGGGCAGCTCCAGGTCTGCGGTGATCACCTCATCCCAGTTAATATCGTCCACCTTGGCACAAATGCCCCCCCAGAAGGTGGTATTGGCAACTCTATCTCGCTTGCCAAAGCATAGGTAGGTACTACTTGAAGTTGCTGCCACCACCACTAACATCTCATCTTTTATGTAAGAAGGGGAAAACTCCAGCGCCAGCACATCGGCTGGGAGCGCGCTAACCTCTAAATTTTGTGCCTTCCACCGCGGAGACACCACGCCAGCGGTTATTACATACACCTCACCGCCAGCCCCACTCCTCGTCCCAATGGCGACATCTCGGTATTTCCCATACATGGGCGATATCGCCACCGAGCCCACATAACCAGTAAGGCCGGAGGGAGTATTTTCCTGCCAGCTCTGACCGCCGTCCATTGATATAAAAATCCTTTGCGGTCCGCTAGGTGTGCCACTGGCATCGACCACTGCCACCACAAAGTCCACGTCGTCTGGCGCCACTGCCACGTTCCACACCGGGTATTTAGCCCCAGCTCGGTACAGGGCGGTGTCTGCGTCTATTTGCCAGGTCACACCTCCGTTGGAAGACTTGTAGAGTCTTCCCACCTCCTCCCTGTCCACCCCACCATCACTATCGCTGTCCCTCCAAGAGGAATCTACAGCATACATGGTCAGTCCGTCATAGCCGATAACAAATCTGTTCACCTCGGAGGGACTGCACAGTACATTGGTGCTATTGTCAGAGTGTGGCGTCTCTACGACGCTCCACTGGAGTTTTCCCGGTGCTGCCACGACATCTCGAGGAAAAAAGCAGACGAAAGCCAGTCCGCTGACCATGACTGCAAGGAACAGGCGGATGCTACCGCTTTCCTTCTGTGCCAGCATTGCCATATTATAACAATTATAGCATCAAATTATCGTATCTAAAGGATAGGTGACCCGTTCCAGGACTAAAATGCTACATTCACCACTACTAATTTGCCACCTAACGGGAAATCCAGTATATTGCAATCCGACACTGCCTGCGCTACTCTTATGAAAGCGAAAGAGGAGCAACGACATGGCGAAAATATCTGCCGTACCTAGGATAACAGATGAGCCTTTGTTCAGAAAGCTCATCGAGGAGCTACTGCACAACACCGGGCTAGAGATCAAGCCAGTGTTACAACCGGACAGCGAAGTAGGTTTTTCCTTCCCAACGGTACAGGAACTATTGGGCACACCCGCCCCACAAGACCTTGAATTACTGGAACGTCTGGCAAAGGAGGAAATACTGGAAAGAAGCTATTACACCACCTTAGTTTCCTGCCCACGCTGCCACAGCAGTGAAATCAGGTTGGGGCAGGGCTGTCCCCAGTGTCTGACATGGAACATCCGCCGGGGCAGAGTTCTGGAGCATTTTAACTGTGGCAATCTCGGCCTTGAAGAGGAATACCTGAATGACGACAGACATATCTGCCCCCGCTGTCACCAGCAGATGAAGTTCCTTGGCACCGATTACCAGAGCCTAGGCATTAGCTACAAATGCGCTAGTTGCCAGAACATCTTCGCTCAGCCGGTCAGCACCTGGCAGTGTCTGAAATGTTCCACCTTCTTTGCTGAAGATGAGGCTGATCGGACTCCTCTCCACTCCTACCGCTTGAACGAAGCCATGCGGCGCCGGCTGGAATTCGAGCTGGGACCCCGGACCAACCTGGTGGAGTTCTTAAGAAGCCAGGGTTATCAGGTCTGGGAAAATGCCGTTGCCGACCACGCCAGTAAGTCCGGTGCCGCTCACCTTTTCGACATACTAGCACAGA
The DNA here is from genome assembly GCA_937975645.1 of uncultured Dehalococcoidia bacterium. Classification (GTDB taxonomy): domain Bacteria; phylum Chloroflexota; class Dehalococcoidia; order GIF9; family UBA5629; genus CALJTV01. The sequence continues at coordinate 10,555 of CALJTV010000033.1, forward strand.
GGGACGATGGTATCACCATACATACCATTGCCATCGATGCCTTTATTGAGGGCACAGCCACCGAGGTGGGGCTGGAAAAAGTCTTCGCCTACGACAACAAGGCTTACGACCTGGGGATACACGATAAAATGATTATAGCCATGCCGCGGCTCAGCCCAGCAGCACGGCAGTTCGCCAGAAGACAGCGGATCCGCGTCTTCGAAGGTGAAGAGTTGACAAGTTTCCTAGACTCGGCTATGCCTCCACCACATCGGGTGAAAAGGCAACGGTTCGAGTGCCACAACAAAGACGGGCTGCTCCAGCTCCTCAAGGATGCAGGCTACCACGTGGAGGAGAATGCCACTTTACCCGGTAGGTCGGGCGCCCAGCACACCTTCGAGATCCTGGCATCTTATGACGATGGCATACTTAACCATACTATAGCGGTCGGAATCGTAGAGGGCACTGGCGACGTCGGTTTTGAGGCAGTGGCTGTGTTCGATGCTCGCGCTTATGATGTGGGCGTCCATGAAAAGGTGCTCCTGGTCTCACCTCACCTTTCAGCGGAAGCCAGACAGTTCGCTGACTACCAGCGCATAAAGGTCATAGAGATATGTTAACTCAGACGGACCTGGTGACCAAGCAAGGCATCTCAAGAAGAGGAAATCAAGCACACGCCAAGGCTGGCTCCTCCGGCTCATCGTGCCTTCCAGAGTTTTGTCAATCCGCGGGGTCTGCAAGAAATTGACAGCGCAGGCAGACCGACTTAAGATAAAGGTATACGAGCATGAATAGTGACAGCATTAAGGAAAAGGGTAATACTGGGAACGACGGAGAAACCATGGCAATGCCAGGGGTTGCTAAGCTCAACATTTTGTTGCAGGTGCCAACGCCTGAGGCATTGCAGCTCATCCCCGAAAGCCTGGCGAGGCGGTACAATGTTATCCCGCTTGAGGTCAAAGACAACACTCTTCGTGTCGCCATGGCAGAACCAGACAACATTATGACCGTCGAAGCCCTGGCGCTACGCACCAGGAGAAGGATAGAACCGGTACCAGCCAGCGCCGCCGACATTCGTGAAGCCATCGATTTCAATTATCACGCCTTCGGTGAGATCGCCAGTCGCTTCAGTCTTGAGGCACCACCCGAGACCACTCTTGCCGCCGAGCGGTTGATGGCTGAGGCGGCTGATGATTCCCCGGTAGCACAAGCACTGAACATGCTTCTCGATGAGGCGGTCAAATCGCGTGCCTCTGACATACATATTGAGCCTGAAGTTGACAGACTACGCATCCGTTTTCGCATTGATGGTATTCTTCATGAGGTCTCATCACTACCCCTAGGCGCACATGGTCCTCTTATCTCGCGCATCAAGATACTTGCTGACATGAACATCGCCGACCCCCGGCGCCCTCAGGACGGCCAGTTCTCCTTCCAGATCAGGGGCAAGAGCATAGATGTCCGCGTTGCCACTATAGCCACGGTACACGGCGAGATGGCAGTACTTAGACTGCTGGACAAGTCCCTGGCAATCCTCAGCCTTTCGCAGCTCGGTTTCTTCCCGGAGAGCCTGGAAAAATTTGAGAGTATGCTTATGGTCCCCTATGGCATGATTCTAATAAGCGGTCCCACTGGCGCCGGCAAGACCACCACGCTTTACGCCGCTGTGAACTCACTCGATAGAGTGGGGCGCAATATCATCACCATCGAGGACCCAGTGGAGTACCGCTTTGAGGGCATAAATCAGATACAGATAAACCCCCGGGCTGGCATAACCTTCGCCAGTGGGCTCCGCTCCATAGTCCGCCTCGACCCCGATGTCATCCTCGTCGGAGAAATACGCGATAGGGAGACCGCCGAGATCGCAGTACAGTCGGCTCTCACCGGTCACCTTGTCCTTTCCTCGGTACACGCCAACGACACTGTTGGTGTCCTTTTCCGCCTGCTTGACCTGGGTGTGGAGCCGTTTCTCATCACCTCGGCGGTGGTTGGTGTGGTAGCGCAGCGCATGGTGCGGCGTGTCTGTCCTCACTGTGCCTGTGAAGTCACGGTGCCGCTGATAGAACAGCTTGCCTACCACAGGGAGACAGGCGAAGAGCGCAGCCAGTTCCTCTACGGCAGCGGGTGCAAAGCCTGCACCTACACTGGCTACCTGGGCAGGACAGGTATATTTGAGCTTCTCACTTTAAGTGACGACATCAAAAGGCTGATTGCCACTGCCGCACCGCCTGGAGAAATCCGCACCAAAGCGCTTGCCGAGGGCATGGTGACACTGGCTAAAGATGGCATGCTCAAGGCGAGAGCCGGCATCACTACGCCACGGGAGGTGCTGCGCAATGCCTATACAGGAACGCTTTGAAGCCGCATAAGATATTATGAACTACAGCTATCTCGCCTATACTGCCAACCGCCAATTGGTCAAAGGACGTATCGATGCACCAGATGAACATACCGCCACTGAGCTTCTAGCTAGGGTGGGCTATCAGGTCGTTACCCTCAAGCCGGTCACGGCATTTATGCCCGACCTTAGTCGTTTTCTTCGTACCCCAGCCAGTCGTTCCGAGCTGATACTCTTTTCCCGTCAGCTTGCCCTGCTGCTGGAAGCTGGCGTGGGTATCATCCAGGCACTGGAACTGCTCCATGCCCAGACTGGCGATAGAAGTCTCAGGGCTGCCCTCCAGGATGTTATCGCCGATATACGCAATGGCAGACCACTGTCCTCTTCCCTGAGCAAGCACCCCCATGTCTTCCCACCGCTCTATGCCCGCATGGTCAGGGTAGGCGAACAGACGGGCGCCATAGAGCAAGTGTTACGCAACCTTGCCGACCATATGGAGAGGGAGGCCCAAGCTATAGCCAAGCTGCGGCAGGCACTCACCTACCCCTCTGTTGTCCTGGTAATGGGCATCATTGTGGCAATCATCATGGTCACCGTACTGCTACCGCCTTTAATCGGGATGTTTGCCCGCTTCGGAGCCGAGCTACCGCTGCCCACCAGAATCCTTATCGCCCTGATGACCTTCATCAGAGGCTACGGCTTATACTTGCTCGTCGGGCTGCTTGCTGTAACCATCCTGCTGTACCTGTTTTTCCGTACCCGGACAGGACGCTATTATCGCGACCTGCTGTTGCTCAAAATACCGGTGCTGGGCAAGCTAATCCATGTCACCGAGCTCGCCCGTGTCTGCCGTAATTTCTCCATGCTCTTCCGCGCTGGCTTACCCCTACCCGAGGCTATGCGTCTCATTGCCCAGACAGCCAATAACCGGGTCATCGCCGCAGCCGTTCAACAAATACATGAAGAGATGCTCAGAGGAAAAGGGCTTTCCCAGCCGATGCGCCATCAACGGGTATTCCTGCCGCTGATGGTGGAGATGACCCGTGTCGGTGAGGAAACGGGCAACCTCGATGAAACACTCCTAATAGTGGCACAAAACTATGAGATCGAGGCGGACAGAAGGACACAGACGGTGCTCGGCTTGGTGGAGCCGGTGATGACCATAGCTATAGGTGCCTTCGTGGGCTTCCTTGCCCTGTCCGTATTTATGCCCATTTACAGTGCCCTCAAGCTCGTGGGTTAAGTGCCATGCCTGGTATTACTGACAGCCTGGGAAAGCAAAAGGGTGAGGAAAAAGGTGTCACTCTTACTGAGACGCTCATTGCCCTCGCCATCCTCGCTGCGGTAGGTGTGGCTTTCCTTTTGGGTCTGGGCACAGCTTACAAGGCGGTGACCGTCAGCGGTCAGCATACCACCGCCGAGAGTTTGGCAAAATCGCAGCTAGAAGCCATAAAAGCCTGCCCCTACGACAATCAGAACAATCCGCCGGACTACAGCGACTGCAAAATTACCGACATCCTGGAACAGCCAGAGTATCACGACTATGACATCCAAATATCAGCCGAGCGCCTCGACCCCAAAGAAGACGGCGCCGACAACGACGATGGTCTTCAAAAGATAACCGTGACCGTCACCTATAAAGGCAGAGAGCTACTCAATTTGGAAGGTTACAAGTTGAAAGAATGAAGGGTACGCTTCGGTTATCACTACACCGCGAGATGTGGGGCTTCACCCTCATCGAGCTAGTGGTGGCTATTGGCATCGTCGGCGCGGTGGTGACTGCCGCCTCGCTCGCCGTGGTCACACTGCTTCGCCTCACCCCACCGACCAGAGACTATATGGTGGCCTACCAGCAAGTACAGAACGCCGGCTACTGGCTGCTCAAGGACATAAACATGTCGTACAATGTGACCGTGGGTGACGGCAACCCCACGCTGCTCATCTTGAAACAACGCCACGATCCTACTACCGAGGTCATTGTCATTTATGAGTGCCGCGCGTCCAATGGCTCTTACAAACTGGTCAGAATAGAGGACGACGCCGAGACGGTGGTCGCAGAGCATATTAAACAGATACCACCATGCAACCCTGATACCAGGGCTATCACCGTGACCTTAACCGCGAAAGTAGGCAAAGAAGAGGTAACCACGACATACAAGGCGGTGCCGCGCTTGCCCGCGGAAGAAGAGTAATGGTGGAATCTAGGAGGACATGCAATGAAGCTAACAACGCTGATAAGAACAACCAAAACGGAGGTTGGGCAGGCTCTGCCCATAGCGCTGCTGCTGCTGCTTCTCGGTGGTCTGCTAGTAATTCCCTCGCTTTCCTTTATGACCACCAGCCTTAACTACAATCGCACTATTGAGGAATACGATGCTCGTCTCTACGCCGCCGACGCCGGATTGCAGTACGCTTGCTGGAAGTTCTTTTATGACCCCGACTTCAATCCCACCACCGACACGTTGGAGTTTCCACAGGGCCGGCTAGGCTCACCTAATGAATGTTATGTCACCCTGAGCAAGGAGCCTGTTGGCGACTACACTTACAAGGTTACTTCGGTAGCTTATGACCCTAAAACTGAAAAGAGTACCACCATCATTGCCTACCTCAATGCTGATGAGACTGCCTTTGAACCAGTGCCATCACCATTCGACTACGCAGTAGGTACCCTCAGCGGCAACCTGGTAATGACCGGTAGCGCCAGGATAACCTCCGATTGTTCTCCCCAGCCATGTTACGAGGGCGACGTTTGGGTGACTGGCGACATATCGCTGGGGTGGTCGAACTACATCGAGGGCAGTGCCGTCCTTACTGGCAACTGCAACCGTCCACAGAACGTCCTTGAGGGTGTCCAGTCCGGCGATCCTCTGCCGCGACCCGTGTGGCTGGACGATAAGCTGGCTGACTTCATAGCTTCAACATTCGTGGCCGAGCCGACCTGTGCTGGTGCGTTCATTCCGGGAAATTGGAACCCACCACCCGGCAATTATGGTGCCGTGCAAGTGGGTGGCAACTTGACCATCGGCGGTAATGGGCAATACACTTTTACCAGTCCGGTATGCGTCGGCGGAAATTTAACTATTCAAAGCGGCACTAACCATGTGCTTTTTCAGAGCACGGTTAAGGTCGATGGTAACGCCAATTTCCAGGGCAACGGCACCGTAACCTTTCAGGACGTGCTCTACCTCGGTGGTTACCTCTATGCCGGTGGCAGCCGTTCCATACTATTCCAGGGCAAGGTAGCAGTGAACGGTGGACAAAAGTACAGCCAGCAATACGTCGTCTACTTCGACGGCAGCAAGTTTTCTGGCGTGGCGTACGATGTAGTCTTTTCTAACACACTGCGAGCCACCGAGCCGGATCCGAACACTTGCTACAAAGTCAGGTTCGGCTCCGGCAGGAAATACGAATTCTATGATGTAGTGTACACCACCGAATCCCTCTATCTGGAGGGGAATCCGGGTTCCAGTATGGCGTTTACCAAAGCGGTTATCGCTGAATGCGATATAAGGGTAAGCGGCAGCTCTAACATAGACGCACCTCCGGAATCAAGCCCATACTTTGCCTCTCTACATGGCAATGTTATTCTGGAAGGAGATGTAAGGGTGGACGCCATAGTATACGCACCGGAAGGAAGCGCCAGCGTAAGTGGCAGTAGCCAGCTCGAGGGAGCCATAGTGGCTGGAAGTGTATACCTCAGTGGAAATGTGAGACTAAAATATCCTGTAGTGGTGAGAGAGCGTGAGGACACGCATCCGGGAGATGGTGGTGGTAATGGAAAAAACATCTACTCGCTGGTTGTCTACAGTATAAAATAGTTGCCACCCATTATTACCCGCAGGCTATCGTATGTGCTATACTAGAACAGAGCACTAGTATGGTCGACCAGCCCACTAGGAAAACAGATAAGGTCAGGGCAATAAAATTGCCCGGATTGAGCCGGACAAGTCAGCTTGTGCTGGTTATCGGCATCTTCTTAGCGCTGTTCATCCCCACTTATTTCGTCTATCAGCAGCAGCCGAAAATACAGCAGCAGCTTGCTACCACTCTGTCTAACCTGGAGAAAGCGCTGGCATCGCCAACAACACCCAAGATCAAACTAGAGACAGAGCTCAAGGCAGTTGAACAGGAACTAGAAGCAGTAAAAGCACAGTACCCGGCAACATCACTGGCACCAGAGATAGCAGACAGGCTGTTCAGCCTTGCCCGTGAACACGACGCCATCGTGACCATGTGCAAGACATCCATCTCCAAGAAAAAGCTGGGTGAAGGGAAAGACGTTATTGAATTTCCAGTTCTCGTCTTCGAGCTGGGGCTGAAGGGGCAGATGCCCAATTTCCAAAATTTCCTCATTTCTGTGGGCACGGAGTTCCCCACCAGTGAGTTCAAACAGGTGAGCCTCACCATCCCGGAAAAGGAGGAGGCAGAACACACCGCTACCATCATCATCGAAATGCTCTGCCTCCCTGCGGGTGAGCAGTTGACCGCGAAAAAAGCTAAATAGTCATGCTGACACTGGATATCCAAGACAGTTGTCTGCGGCTGGTGACACTCAAAGGCAAGCAAGTGCTCAAAGCTGTCACTATACCCCTGGAGTCGGGTCTGGTGAGGGATGGAGTTATCGAAGATGTAACTGTCGTGAGCCAACGGCTTAAAGCCGCTGTCGCCGACTTTGCCGTTGACCGTGACGTCCTGGTGAGCACCAGCAGCCCGCATCTGGTCTACCGAGTGGCGGCGGTGCCGGTGCTACCCAGGGGCATGCTCGTCGAGGCAGCATCGAGGGAAATGGAAAGGCATATGCCGGTAGCCTTGGAAGAACTGCACACCGCCTGGCAGGCAGTGCCCCTTTCCAGCACCGAGATGGTGCTGTGCCTTGCCGGCATGCCCCGTGATACAGTAGCCTCCGTTCGGGAAACATTGCAGCAGGCAGGACTGGTAATAAGAGCCCTGGAGGTGAGACCACTGGTGCTGGCGAGGCTGTCCAACACGCCCGATGCCATGGTCATCAATGCCCTTAACGAAGTGGTGGACATAGTCATTGTCCTCGATGGTATCCCACATCTAGCCCGCACCGTTGCGTACCCCACACTTGATATGTCCCCGACTGATAAAGCTTGGTGGGCAAAAGAGGAGGTGGAGAGGACGATAAACTTTTACAACTCCAGCCAGAAGGAAAGACAGCTCCCCTCCCAGCTACCGGCGTTCGTCGCTGGCGATGTGCCGGAGGTGGCAGAAGCGCTGGAGCTACCGGTAAGGCCACTGCCCCATCATTTCGTCGCAGAAGACGGTTTTAGATCCGCGGCCTACGCCGCCAATCTGGCGCTTGCTCTCAGAGATACTGGGGGCATTGCCACCCGCCTTACCCTTGACCTTCACAAGGGATACCGTGCCAGACCATCGCCGCTGCTACCTATCATCTCCTGGGTGCTTGTCTTGGCCGCCATAGCCGCTTTAGGTTGGTTGGGGAGCAGCACTTTAGCCCAGCTCCGCCAGACCAGAGAGCTCCAGAGTAAGATAGAGGTGACTCAAGCGCAACTACTGGCAACACAGGGCGATGATAAGGAAGTCAAAGGGCTGCAGACAAAACTGAACAGCACAAAAGGGGCACTTGACAAGCTAAAACAGCCTATAATGCTCGCCGCTGCCCAGCGCGCTCGCCTAAACGACGATTTAAAAGCGGTGACCCGCTTTCTCCCCGCCACCGTGAGGCTCACCTCTGTCAGCTACGGCAGTAACCTGGAGATAAAAGGAACCGCCAATGACAACGACAGTGTCCTCAGCTACGCCCGCGTCCTCCGCGATAACACCGCCTTCTCTGAGGTCACCATCCGGGAACTACGCGAGGTCAGCTATAACCGCTGGCAGTTCAGCTTAGCCTTACGATAGCGGCTATAAGTTTGTTCATCGATTAACAGCCGCTGCAGCGTCACTGTTACTCTCTGACAGGCCACCGCGCCGAAGTCACACAGCGTAACCGGCCACTAAGCCTTATAGACTCACCCTTCTGCTAATCGCACTCCT
>CALJTV010000034.1 GCA_937975645.1 uncultured Dehalococcoidia bacterium
GGCTTTCCACCGGGGAGGTTTTGTCGGCGGATTTGGTGTTGATCGCCATCGGGGTGCGGCCGCGCGCGGCCCTGGCCCAAGACGGCGGGCTCTCCGTGGCGAACGGAATCGTGGTGAACGATTTCTTGGAGACCTCCGTTCCTGGGGTGTACGCGGCGGGCGACGCAGCGGAGTGGCAAGGGAAGGTTTATGGGACCGTTTCCGCAGCGCGGGAGCAGGCCCTCTTGGCAGCCCAGAACATGGTGGAGCCCGGGAGCGCGCGCTACGGGGGAACAGCCCCGGTTCGGCGGCTCAAGGTGGCCGGGGTTGAGCTGTTGACGCTCGGGGATACGCAGCCCCAGGGTGGCCCCGCGCGGGAGGAAAGGTTTTCCGGTGAGGGGCGATATGGGAAGCTCGTGCTGGATGGGGAAAGGCGGTTGCGGGGGGCCATCGTGCTGGGATTTCCTGAGGTTATGGGGGAGGTAGAGCAGCTCTTACGCGAGGGCCGCGTCGTTCCAAAAACGTTTCTCTCACCTTCCTGAGCGAGGCAGAAAAACAACTGACCTGTCTTTCATTGGGGGACGATTCCCCTCAAAGCCGTTGTCGCGCGGTGTGATCGAACTGCACGATCTTCTTACCTATTGCCTCACCTGTAGGCTTACGCTCCCCGCGGCATTCATAACAACACGCCTTCAGTGGGAATAACGATGATTTTCTCTGGGTTCAGTCGCACCCATAATTGTTGATCTAGCTTTTGCACACGTGAAGCAGGAAGGTGCACCCGCACATCCCATTTACCAACCTTCAACCAACAATCTAGGTTTTCTCCAAGATAGGCAAAACGTACAAGTTGTGCTTGAAACACATTTTGACTATTTTCTGGTTTAGTCCAGGAGACATCGATAAATTCGGGACGTAAAGCTAATGTCACTGCCTGTCCTAGAGACAGCCCCTTGCTCATCGTCTCAATCACTAATCCATCTTCGGTACGCATTAGTACGCGTTCCGCGGAAGACTCTACCACATGGGCTTCCATAAAGCTACAGAGACCAATAAAGCTGGCCACAAATTGGCTCGCCGGGCGCTGATAGATCTCTTGGGGCGTACCTATCTGTTCAATTCGCCCATGGTTGAGAACGACGATGCGATCCGAGAGAACCAGTGCCTCGGCCTGGTCGTGGGTAACATAAACCGCGGTGATCTGCAATTGCCGCTGCAATTCCCTTATTTCAAAGCGCATTTCTTCTCGCAGTTTCGCATCAAGGTTGGAAAGGGGCTCATCCAGCAATAGGACACGAGGGCGCAACACAAGGGCTCGAGCCAAAGCAACGCGTTGTTGTTGCCCACCGGATAATTGGCGAGGGAAGCGGTCCTCTAGCCCTGTCATCCTCACTAAGGCTAAGGCATCATGGACACGTTCTTTTATCTCGCGTTTCGGGAGTTTTCGTAGGCGCAAGCCAAACGCCAGGTTCTGGTAGACAGTCATGTGCGGCCAGAGGGCAAAGTTTTGGAAAACAAAACCAATGTCGCGCCTCTCAGGAGGGATGTTGGTAACATCTTGATCCCCAATGAAGATGTGTCCAGCATCAGGAACGACAAAGCCCGCGATGCATCGAAGCGTCGTTGTTTTCCCGCACCCAGACGGACCAAGAAACGTAACCATTTCCTGGTCTTCGATGATGAGAGACAGCCGATCTACTGCGGTAACTTTGCCATAACGCTTCGTTACATCGAAAAGTTTGACCTGAGGCATAAGTTAGTCTACCTCCCCAAACTCCCTAAATGTTCCGGTCGAAATATACGTTCGGTTAGAACCATGAACAAAAGGCTTGGAACGAGGAGCACAAGTGCTAACACGGAGGCAAATTGCATGTTGTACCCGCTTGCTGAGTACAACAGCATGGGGAGCGTGGTGACGAAAGGCAGGCCGAGAAAGAACGTGCCAGTGAATTCTGTGAGGGACGTGACAAACACGAAAACGGTGCTCACCAAAAGACCTGGGGCTGCCAAGGGCATAAGAATCCGCCAGAATGCCTGCCATCTTGTAGCCCCCACGCTACGTGCGGCCTCCTCCAGGGATTCAGGGATGGCCTTGAACGCAGAAGTACTGATCCACGTGCCAAAAAGCAGGCAGACGAGAATATGGATGAGCATAACCCCTGGTAGTGTTCCGGCTAGTCCCCAGCGAGTGAAAACAGGGAGCAGGTTCACAAAAATGGGTTGTTGCGGGAAAACCTTGGGCATAAGGAAGAGCAAAAGAAACACAGCTTTAAGGGGCAAACGAAGTTTAGCCAGGGCATAAGCTGCAGGAATGGCCAAGGCCATGGTTATAACCGTGGCAACGATGGACACAATCATACTGTTCTTAAATGCATCCCAAATACTAACCGCCGCAATAGCCCAATCCCGTTGCAATCCTAGAGCCTGTTTCCAGTAAGCAAGGCCGATCTCCTGGGGTAGAACATGTGGCCAATACCACTTGATAGCGACTGACCAAAGCACAACACTGGACAGAGGCCCAACCACGATGAATACAAACAGGCCGATCGCTAATGCCTTAAAGATGGGCTTCTGCCATCTAATACCCATAAATTTCCTCGCCTACCATTCGTCTCAAATAGTAAATAGCCATAGGAGCTGCAAGTAGATAAAGGAATACACCCAGTGCATTGGCTACACCATAATCGCGAAAGTACGTGACGCGATGGGCAATGTCCACGGTTACCATGGTCGGGCTTTCTGTGACAAGCATGTAAGGGAGAGTAAAAGTGCTCACGATGGTGCAAAAAGTTAGTACCCCTCCGACGATGATAGCCGGCTTAATCATGGGGATAAGAATGCTTAAGACAATATGTCTCGTTTTTGCCCCTACACTTCTTGCCGCTTCAAGATAACGCTCGTCCACAACTTGTAGACTGCTCAAAACGATAAAAGAAACGAAAGGCACCTCTTTCCAGAGGAAGCCGAGCAGTAACCCGCGGATATTGAAGAACTGTATAGGGCTGTTCAAATCTATAACTTTCATATTCGCTAAAATGACATTTAGAAAGCCATGGGGGGCAAGGAAGCTGCGCATCATCTGCCCGACGATCACGTAGGGCAAGAATATAGTGAGGCGGCTTAAAGAGTTTACAAAACGGGCGGCACGCGAGCGGCTGATGCGAGCATAGCAAGCCAGTGCCAGTCCTAAAACAATAGAAAGGAATGTTCCCAAGAGAGCCACTTCCACAGTGAAAAGGATGTCCTTCTTATACAAGGCCCAAGCTTTGAGGTAGTTAGCAAAAGTAGGGCTTTGGGCACCTAAAGTGAAGCTGCGTATTACGGAAGAAAAAAGGGGATAAAGATATAAGACAAGGACGAAGGATACAGCTGGAAAAAGTAAGAGCAGGGGGAGGAGCTTAGAAGCTCCTCCCCATCTCCTCTTAACCTCCGATCGCCCACTTCTCATAGGCCTCAAGGATAGCGGTATGGTACTTCGCCAAAGCAAATGCGAGGCCTTTCGTTCTCAGCTCTTCCGGAGCAATATCGCGGTATAGTCGAGCATAGGCCCCTGGGCTGACGTAGTCTTTAACATAACTTCCGTCAATGCCAGGATACCAGTTATACATTTCCACGATGACTTTGGCTTGGATCTCTGGGCTGGTAACAAATTCCACGAATTTCTTAGCCCATTCTATATTCTTGGCCTTTTTAGGTATAACAAAGTACATAGGCTGTCCAGGAAGCCCAGGAGCAGGTAAAACAAGGCGAATGTTCGGGTCCATCTTGCCTGTGAGCATAAACGTGTAGAACATATCCACCCATACAGGGCCCATCCAAATCTCACCCCGGTTCAAAGCATCGAGAGTTCCGACATTTCCGGCCGTAATGGTCACGTATTTGTTAAACTCTTTAAGCTCTTTGAAAATGGGTTCCCAGGAGGCAATTTCTTGCTCATTATAAGGGCCAGTGATTGCATATTGCTCGTATTTGCCGGTTTTCCAGTATACCCAGCCCACAACGAACCCCACACCAGACATGCCACCTTTGATACCGTTGTAGCCAAATTTCCCAGGGTGTGCTTTAACCCATTCTACTAGCTCCTCGTAGCTTTTCGGCGGCTCCGGCACATACTTGGGATTGTACGCGATGGCGATCTGGCTATGGAACATAGGCATCACATAACCTTCAACCAGGGTTCCGAGCGCATACTTCGCGTGTGGCGATGTTACGTACTGCCACGTCTCCAGATCCTGAGCATATTGAAGGAGAAGGTCCCCTTCCGCCGCCGCCCAAGACATAAAAACCTGGTGGACCATGGCCACATCGACATCCCAAGTTTCCTTACCGGATAGTTTCTCCGCGCGAAGTTTTTCAAAAATAAGTTGAGATCCAGCGTCACCAGGGCCAGTGTGCACGGTGCGCAGTTCCACTTCAGGATATCGTGCCGAGAACATTGGACCTAATACATTTTGCGCCAACGCTAGCATGTTAATGTCGCCTGCAGTCATATATAAGAGAGTCACTTTCTCCGGGACACCCAGGGCCACCCAAGCCGCAAAAAGCACTAAACCAACTATCCCAGCACAACGTTTCATTTGCACCACCTCCTTCAAAATATTATGTTTCCTCAACCCTCTGATTCTTTACCCACTCTCACCCCCTTCGGCTTATGCATGCGTTTGCAGTATATGCAACCTATACCACGCTGTCAAGGCCACCAAAGCCTTAATGCGCCAAGAGATCGTTACCAGATGTGGGAGTTTCTCGAAGAGTGATTGAAAGAAGCCAGTGCTCCACCTAAGAACGCCTGGCGACAGGGAAGAAAGGAGCACCGGCGATGGATCTTACCTACCACGAGGCGTGGCGGATGAATCCCGAGGAAACGAGAAGGAAACTGGTCGAGACCTACTTGCGCACCGGGAGCATCTCCCAGGCGGCCCGCCTCTGGGGCGCCTCCCGGGCCGCAGTGCGCAAGTGGGGGCGGCGCTACCAAACGGAAGGCCTGGCCAGTCTTAGGGACCGCTCCTGCCGCCCACACCGTTTGCCCGGCCGCACTTCTCAGGAGGTGGAAGAAAAAGTTTGTCCCGCCTGCAAGCGCACGGGGTTCGTTAGAAAATGCCTGGCCTGGTAACTGTCGCGGGAGGACTTGGGCATTTCCCCCTATACCATTCGCCATATCCTGCGTGGCTAGGGATTTCTCGGCCGAAAGAAGGGGAACTGGACTCTGTACCCAGCACGCTGGGCTTGGGAACAGGGAAAGCCCTTCACCTTGGCCCAGGTGGACGCGAAAGATATCCTGGACAAGGCGAGGCTTAGGACAACCCTTTGGGACCACCTGCGCAAGGCAGGCTTTCCCCACTACCAGTGGACGTTGCTGGAGGGGAGGATGAGATTTCGTTTCCTTGGATACAGCAATAAGCTTACAGCGGTAAATAACCTGTGTTTCGCGGGCCTGGTGATGAGCTGGCTACGGGCCTGGGGAATCAAGATCGAAATGGACTGGCAGGAGGACTAGGGGCCCGAGTTTGGCGGGAAGAATCCTGAGCATTGGAGAGGCTGGACAATGAGGTTCTACCGTCCCTTTGGAGCCAGACCCCGGCGGGCGACTGAGGGTCGGACGGAATACCAAGGCTGGGTAGATCAGTCCCATCGTACCGATGACGAGGAGTTCGACATTCCCCTTCTGGGGAAGCCCCCTGCTCTCGAGGAATTCTTGGGATACGCCCAGCGGTGGCACTTTTACTACAATGGGAAGCGGCCGCATTTTGGGAATGAATGGATTGAGTCCTCTTAGGAAACTCCGAGCTCTGGGCCTGGAACTTCCCGAGGGTTTCGCGGCTTTCCCGGCAGTGATGCTGGACGAGGTGGCGGTGATCTAGACCACTAAGGTAGTCACGATATCTTGGCCTATTACAAACAGTTGAACGGTTTAACTCTTTCGGTGAACGAGTATCCCGCGTCTTGCTAATCCTGCCAACTTCTGCGCTTGTTCAATCGTGAGGTGGACATAGGTATTGGTACCAGGTAGAGGGGTATCAAGAGTCGCATCGATCACGGCAATGTCCGCGTCTTTAACAAATTCTACAAGTTCTGGAAAAAACGCGGTATCCCCGGTAATAGCCACGGCCTGAGCTTGGTAAGTGAGTCGGAAGCCCAGTGCAGGCGCGGGAGCAAGGGGATTCCCAGCGACACTATGCCAGTGCAGCATTTTCCAGCTCTGAACGTGCACGGAGCCAATTTTCAATGTATCCTTATCTTTTAAGGGATAGCGCCGGATTTGAAAGCCGATGGTGTCGGAGTAGCACTTATAAAAGGCCTTTAATAAGGCTTCGACCTCGCAACATCCCGCAGGATAAACCAGGTTAAAAACCCCTGTGAAGGCTTCGGCCCGTAAGTAACCAAGAAGGGCATACAGCCCGGCGACGTGATCGGAATGCCCGTGGGTCAAAAGCACGCCGGCCAGCTTTTGGGGTGGTACGCCTATGCGCAACAAATCACGAAGCGTCCCATCACCAGCATCTACCAAGATATGTATGGGACCAAAGTTAACCAAGATCGCGGTAGCTATCCCGGCGCAACTGAACAAAACCTCAACTTCAACGGAATGCCTCTCCACGCATAAAGTGTAGGGCTTTGTCAGGGAAAAAGCTAGTTCAGATTTGGATGGGGACTACGAGAAGTAGTCATAAGGCTCCCTTGTGTCACAGTGCACATTTTTGGGGTAAGAAGCAGCAATTGTCTCCTCTGAAAAACCTCCAAGAAATGGGCCCCTTTTTTCGTTCCTATCTGTTGTAACTGCGGACTTCTGGTCATTGCTTATCTATAGTGAAAAGAGTGCTCCTGCAAACCATCGATGAATTTCGGTTCTTACACTCCCTGCAAAGAACAGGTGTAGGGCATCCACACACGGGATGGAAGAGTGACTTACAGGGAAGTACGGCACTTGTGTCCCATGGAATTTGCCGTAAGCCCGCGATCTCCCTTGACTACCCCCCTGGTTAAATGCAGACGTAAATGGGTGGATAAACAAAGCAAAAACTCCGGTGTCCTCCCAAGGGGACTTTTTCACGAAAAAAGCGGCAGCCCCGGGAAAAATCAGGGATACCAGAAGCCACATGCGAGCATTGACAACGAGCATAACCCCGGTTGTGATAAATGTACCAAGCCCATGGAGCATATTTTGCAAAGGCCACGGAGCACGCCCATGGTAGTTATCGACTCTCAATGGGCTTGGTTTTCCCGTGCTCCCATAACCGGGACACAGAAAGTATGGCGCAATAGGAAACCCAGGAGCTTGTTCAAGCAGAGTCTGTTCAGCGATGTTTTGCGATATAGAGACCTTTGCTCTTCTGCGGAGCTTTCATGATTTTCAGGGCGCGGTCTTTTTAGCCTCGAGCTTGGTGTTCATGAGTGTGAGGTTGATAACTTCGCCACTTCGTCTTATAATGAAAATGAAAATCATGAACAGGCAGGACAGGGGGAAGCGCGACCGGGTTCTCCACGAGCTCCAGGGCCGTATGGACCACCCCACGGCTGAGGATCTCTACCTGTCCTTGCGGGAGAAGGGCGAGGAGATCAGCTTGGC
>CALJTV010000035.1 GCA_937975645.1 uncultured Dehalococcoidia bacterium
GTGGTGGTCAAGTGCGACCCGCAGTATTTTGGCGATGTCATCACCCTGATACCCGACTATATGTGCATCTTCCCCAAAGATGCTGTAGAGCAGTTCGGCAATATGAATGACTGGAAGAACAGCATCGGCACCGGACCGTTCATGCTCACCGAGTTTGTCCCCGGCAGCGTGGTCACCCTGACGCGCAACCCCAGCTACTGGGAGAAGAACCCGCTCGGTCCGGGGAAAGGTGACCAGCTGCCCTACCTCGATGCTGTTAAGCTCATGGTCATCCCTGATGAGTCCACCTTCCATGCCGCCTTCCGCACCGGGCAGCTTGACATAGCTACCGTTGAGTGGGAAATAGCGCAGGAGTTTCTCCGCGACCCGCGGTTGAAGCACTTACGGTATTCTGAAGATGCCACCTACTGCATCTATATGAGGACGGACAAGAAGGACTCGCCCTTTGCCGATAAGAGGGTGCGGCAGGCACTTTCGCTGGCAATAGACTATAACGGGATAGTCAAGCAGTATTTCGGTGGTGATGGGCTTGCCATCAAGTGGCCCATCATTTACGTGAAGGAGTACGCCGGTGCTTACATGCCGCTGGACCAGATGCCGAAAGCGGTCCAGGAGTTGTACAGCTATAACCCTGAGAAGGCGAAGCAGCTTCTGGCTGAGGCCGGTTACCCTAACGGTTTCAAGACCAAGGTCATCGCTTACAATACCCGTTTGCAAATAGACGTCCTGCAGTTGATTAAGGACTATTGGGCGAAGGTGGGTGTTGAGTTGACAATCGAGCCCAAGGATTATAGCACTTGGCTTTCTCTCTGTGTCAGGAAGGCATATGATGAGATGCTTGCAGGCAGCAACTCGGGCATTGGCACCTACTTCAAGGCGATCAACTATACCGGTCCAGGGATGTACAACGGCAGCTATGTAAATGACCCGGTACTGAATAAGGCTCGTGAGGACATGCTGGCGGCATATCCCAATGAGGCTGTGGTGGACAAAATACACCGCGAGATGTTGCCCTACCTGATGGAACAGGCGTACGTGATCCCCATGCCGGGACCATACTATTACCGGTTCTGGTGGCCCTGGGTAAAGAACTACAGCGGCGAGGCCAGTCTGGGCTACTATAACGCGTTGAACTACACCAGGTACATCTGGATAGATCAGCAGCTTAAGCAGTCCATATTGGGTAAATAGACAAGTAGATAAAGTATTGGTGCCCGGTTGTTATGGGGCAGGACAGGAGGAGAAGCCCACCTAAATGGGTGGGCTTTCTCTCTTTTATGTGCTTTTGTCCATATCCCTGTATGTGCTATCCTTGAAAATTGCGGGGTGAAGCCAGCGCCATCATCCGGGCCTAATTGACGCTGGCAGGGAAAGCCACTACAATTAGCCCAAAAACTTATCGGGGGTGAATTTATGGCTGAGACAGGTCCGGTGATTGCTGAGACCACTTATGGCAAGATCGAAGGCGTTTTCAGGAAGGGCTTACATATTTTCCGCGGTGTCCCTTTTGCAGCACCGCCCGTGGGCGAAAGGCGCTGGTTGCCACCGGAACCGCCACAGCCGTGGAGTGGGGTAAAGCCCGCGGTGACCTTCGGCCCCACCTGTCCACAGGTACCTATGGAGATCTCGGTGCTGAACCCGCCGGAGCAGCAGCCGCAGAGTGAGGACTGCCTTTACCTCAACGTTTGGACGCCGGGGCTAGATAACGCCAAGCGCCCGGTGATGGTATGGATACATGGTGGGGGGTTTACCACTGGTTCCGGCTCCTGGCTAGTCTACAATGGACGTCGGCTGGCGACCAGGGGTGATGTGGTGGTGGTCACCATAAACTACCGGCTCAACGTTTTCGGTTTTATAAATCTAAAGGAGGTCACCAAGGGAGAAATCCCGGCGACGGGCAATGAGGGGCTGCTCGACCAGGTATTTGCTCTCCAGTGGGTGCGGGACAATATTTCCAACTTTGGCGGCGACCCCAACAATGTGACCATCTTCGGTGAGTCTGCCGGCGGCATGAGCGTCGGTACGCTATTAGCCATGCCGAGGGCGAAGGGGCTGTTTCACAGAGCTATTCTGCAGAGCGGCGCCGGACACCATGTGAGCTCGCTGGAGCGGGCAGTAAAGGTGGCGGAGATGTTTCTTGATATCTTGGGCGTAAGGCCTGGCGGGGCGGAGAAGCTACGGTCGCTGACCACAGAACAACTTCTGGAGGCTTACAAAGAGCTCGGGGTTAGAGCTCGTGACCCCAAATCAGGGCTGGCCGACCTGCCGTTAAGGCCGGTGGTGGAGGGCTCTGTGCTTCCTGACATGCCGCCGCGTGCCATTGGCAATGGCTCGGCGGACGATGTTACCATAATGGTGGGCACCAATCTCGATGAGTGGAAACTTTTTGCCCTGGTGGATGCCAGGCTGGCGGAGATGGATGAGGCTAAGTTACTGCGCCGCTGCCAGCGGCTAGTACCGGGCGCGGATGCGGCAGCACTCGTTGAGACTTACCGCAAAGCGCGCGCCGGGCGCGGACAGCCGGTCACGCCAGTCGACTTGTTCACTGCCATCCAGTCGGACAGGATTTTCCGTATCCCGGCAATCCGGCTCACTGAAGCCCACCGCAGTCGCAGCAGGAGAAGCTACATGTATCTCTTTGACTGGGTGTCACCGTTGAGAGATGGCGCCCTGGGCTCGTGCCATGCTCTCGAGCTGGGCTTCGTCTTCGGCACACTTGACGATAACTTCACCGGTACCAGCGAAGAAGCCAGAACCTTATCAGAGAAAATGCAGGACGCCTGGACCTCCTTTGCCCGCAGTGGCGATCCCACTTGTCCAGGCCTGGGCGAGTGGAAGACCTACGGTGAGCGCCGGGAGACCATGATATTGGGCAAGGACTGCCGCCTTGTGGAGGCTCCCTATGACGAAGAGCGCCGAGCATGGGAGAAGGTCCCTGACACCGTGCTCAGCGCGTTTTAGTGAGACATCAGAGGGCACTGCGTAAACAAAGCTATATAGACTATTGGACCAGGGCAACACACGTTGCTGGTGTTGTTGACAACCGTTCAATAGTTTGCTATAGTTTCACTTCAGCGTCTACTAGCCATTAGTCTGGGTGTGACAACCTGAGTAAGCCGGCTAGTTGAACCGGGACGCAGACCTTTTGGGAAGTAGACCGGTAGACAACTAGGTGGCTTTTTACTTGTTTAGAATAGCGGTATTGTGGTAATGTTTATCCGAGGAGCTGTGTATGCCGACGATTAATCAACTTGTGCGGAAGGGGCGCCGCAAGGTGATCAAGCGCACCAAGGCGCCGGCGCTGAATATCGCCTATAACGCGCTGAAGAATAAGGTGGTCCAAGGCGTGAGTTCACCGCAGAAGCGCGGCGTCTGCGTGCAGGTGAAGACGATGACGCCGAAGAAACCAAATTCGGCTTTGCGTAAGATAGCCCGTGTGCGGTTGACCAACGGCGTCGAGGTCACCGCCTATATCCCGGGCGAGGGTCATAACCTTCAGGAACACTCTGTCGTCCTGGTCCGGGGCGGCAGGGTTAAAGACCTGCCCGGTGTGCGTTACCATATCATCCGCGGTGCCTTGGACGCTGCTGGCGTGGAGGGGAGGCGGCAGGGGCGGAGCCGGTACGGAGCCAAAAGACCCAAGGCGACTAGGACGGCGGAGGAGTAAGATTAGATGCCAAGACGTGGTGAAGTAATAAAGCGGGTACCACCACCCGACCCCAAATTCGGGAGCGTGCTGGTAGCCAAGCTTATCAATAAGGTGATGAAGGACGGTAAGAAGGCTACCGCGGAGAGGATCGTATATAGTGCCCTTGACCTTGTGAAGGAGCGGATGCATACTGAGCCGCTGCCGGTGCTGGAGCAGGCGATCAAAAATGCCACACCGTTGCTCCATGTTAAGTCGCGCCGTGTTGGCGGCGCCACCTATCAGGTGCCAGTGGAAGTGGCGCCGGAACAGGGCCTCTCCTTAGCCATGCGGTGGCTTATAAGTTTTGCCCGGGAGCGCAGTGGCAAGTCAATGGCGGAGAAACTGGCCGCCGAGATAATCGATGCCTCTCAGGGACAAGGGGCAACCATAAAGAAGCGACAGGATACCCATAAGATGGCTGAGGCCAACAAAGCTTTTGCTCATTACCGATGGTAACATTATCGCAGGATAAAGTGGTCCAACAGACAAAAAAGGTGGTTACTGGCAGTGTGATGAGCCGGACTTTTCCTCTGGACAAGGTACGGAATATAGGCATCATTGCGCATATCGATGCCGGTAAGACCACCGTCACCGAGCGGGTCCTGTTCTATACCGGTCGCACTTACAAGATCGGTGAGGTTGACGAAGGGACGGCGGTCATGGACTGGATGGAGCAGGAGAGGGAACGTGGCATCACCATCACCGCTGCAGCTACCACCTGTTACTGGCGGGAACACCGGATAAACATCATTGATACGCCAGGGCATGTGGACTTCACTGCTGAGGTGGAGAGGAGCTTGAGGGTGCTCGATGGTGGCGTGGTGGTGTTCGACGGCGTTGCTGGCGTTGAGGCGCAGTCAGAGACCGTGTGGCGGCAGGCTGACAAATACAGGGTACCGCGGGTATGTTTCGTCAACAAGATGGACAGGACCGGCGCCGATTTTTACCATACGGTGAGTATGATTGAGGAGAGACTCAGAGCTAAGGCGTTGCCGGTGCAAATACCATGGGGTAAGGAGGACAAGTTCCGCGGCATCGTTGACCTTATTGAGCAGAAAGCCTGGCTGTTTTCAGACGACGCCGAAGTTGCCCCAGAGGAGATGCCGGTGCCCGAAGATGAGAGAGGGGAGTTTGATAGGCAGCGCCATCTGATGATTGAAAAACTGGCGGAGAACGATGACCAGTTGATGCTGCTCTATTTGGAAGAGAAGGAGATCCCGGCAGCGGAGATAAAAGCGGCGATAAGAAGGCTCACGTTGGCTAACAGGATAGTCCCGGTGCTGTGCGGCAGCGCCCTGAAGAACAAGGGCATTCAACCACTACTGGATGCTATTGTGGACTATCTGCCATCTCCCCTGGATATCCCGCCGGTGCCGGTCACGGACTTGCGCACCGGTGAAGAGGGGGTAAGGGAAGTGAGCGATGAGGCACCCTTCACCGCCCTGGCTTTCAAAGTGGTGACTGACCCCTTCATGGGCAGGTTGGTCTACTTCAGAGTGTATTCCGGGGTGGTGATGTCGGGGATGCAGGTCTTCAATTCCACCCGGGGGCAGAGGGAGCGCATCGGCAGACTGATAAGGATGCATGCTAACCACCGGGAGGAGATCGAGATGGCTGATACTGGCAGCATTGCTGCCACTGTGGGGCTGAAAAATACTTTCACCGGCGATACCCTGTGCGATCTGGCGCACCCGGTGCTCCTGGAGCCGATCCGTTTCCCCGAGCCAGTCCTTTCCATGGTGGTGGAGCCTAAGAGCAAGGCTGACCAGAACAGGCTGAGTGAGGCGCTGGGCAAACTTTCTGAGGAAGACCCCACCTTCAAGGTGCGGGTTGACCCGGAGACCGGGCAGACCATAATAGCCGGTATGGGTGAGCTGCACCTCGAGGTATTGCTCGACCGCATGCACCGCGAGTTCAATGTGGCTGCCAGGGTGGGCAAGCCTCAGGTTGCCTATAAGGAGACGATAACTGTACCTGTGGAAGTTGAGGGCAGGTTTATCCGTCAGTTCGGCGGTCGGGGGCAGTATGGACATGTCTGGTTGAAGCTGGAGCCTAATGAACGAGGTAGCGGTTTTAGGTTTGTGGACCACCTCAGGGGCGGGGTAATACCAAAGGAGTATGTCCCGGCTGTAGAGGCTGGTGTCAAGGAAGCGCTGGAGACTGGCGTAATAGCTGGCTACCCGGTGATTGATGTAAAAGTCACCCTGTTCGACGGCAGTTACCATGAGGTGGACTCTTCAGACTTGGCTTTTAAGATGGCTGGCTCCATAGCAGTGAAGGAGGGGTTGAGGAAAGCCAAACCGGTGCTGCTGGAGCCGATTATGAAACTGGAAGTGGTGATGCCGGCGCAGTTCCTGGGCGATGTCATCGGTGACCTCAATGCCAGGCGGGGCAATATCGAGGGTATAGAGACCCATGGCGAGACCTGCACGGTGAGAGCGCTGATACCGCTGGCTGAGACCTTCGGCTATGCCACTGTGCTGCGGTCGCTGACCCAAGGCAGGGCAAGCTATTCGCTGCAGTTCCATTGCTATAAGGAGCTTCCCCCAAGTCTGACTGAGCAAGCTCATGTTAAAGTGAGGGGCTTGTAGAGATGCCCAAGCAGAAAATCCGAATAAAGGTTAAAGGGTATGACCACAGGCTGGTAGACCAGTCGGTGGTGCAGATTGTGGAGACCGTGGAACGGACGGGAGCCATAGTGGCTGGACCTGTCCCCCTTCCTACGCACATCCGCAAGTTCTGCGTCATCAGGTCACCCCATATCGACAAGGACTCGAGAGAGCAGTTCGAGATCCGCACCCACAAGCGCCTTATCGACATTTTGGAGCCGACCTCCAAGACCATAGATGCTCTCACCCAGCTCCAGCTACCTTCTGGGGTGGAGATCGATATTAAACTGTAAGGTCTTTCAGACGATGTTTCCAGGTGTGATCGGTAAAAAAATAGGCATGACCCAGTTGTTTCGCGAGGACGGCGAAACGGTGGTGACAGCCATTGAGGCTGGTCCCTGTGTGGTCACTCAGGTGAAGACGAAGGAGAAGGATGGTTACAATGCTGTCCAGCTTGGCTTTGGTGAGGCAAAGCGGCTGAATTCTCCTGAAAAAGGACACCTCAAAGGTATAGGGCTGTTCAAGCACCTGCGCGAGTTCCGCGTCGGGGATGTCAGCGGTTTCGCACCGGGACAGAAGGTGGACGTGGATATATTCAAGCCCGGCGACCTGGTGGATGTCATCGGCACTGCGAAAGGAAAGGGCTTTGCTGGGGTGGTGAAGCGACACCACTTCGCCGGTGGGCCCAAGACGCACGGGCAGTCGGACAGACATCGGGCACCGGGCTCCGTGGGTGCCACTACATTTCCGGGTCGGGTGCTCAAGGGTACCCGCATGGCAGGGCACATGGGTGATGTCAGGGTTACGGTGCGCAACCTGAGGGTAGTGGAGGTAGACCCGGCGCGTCATCTTCTGCTAGTGGAGGGGGCGGTGCCGGGCGGCAGGAACGGTCTGGTGCTTATCAGAAGGGCTGTTAAGGGTAGTAAGGATGCAGATAAAGCTTCATAATACAAGCGGCAAGGTGGTGGGTGAAATAGAGGTCAGGGATGATGTGTTTGGTGTACCCTTCAATGAGGCGGTGGTGCACCAGGTACTGGTGGCGCAACTGGCTAACCGGCGCTTGGGCACTGCGGACACCAAGACACGCGGTGATGTCAATGTCAGTGGTAGAAAGCTCTATCCGCAGAAACACACTGGCAGAGCACGCCACGGCGATGCCGGAGCGCCCATCTTTGTGGGTGGCGGGGTGGCCCATGGTCCCCATCCTAGGAGCTACCGGCAGGATGTGCCTAAGAAGATGCGTCGGCTGGCTATTAGATGCGTGCTCTCGGACAAGGTGAAAAATGGGCGATTGATAGTCCTGGACAAGTTGGAACTCGCCAGCCCCAAAACTAAGGAAATGGCTGACATCTTAGCGGCACTGGGGGTGGAGGGGCCAACCATCATCGCCACAGCTCAAGTTGACGATAAGGTTGTCAGGTCAGCACGTAACCTGCCAGAGGTAAGGACAATGTTGGCTCCGTTACTCAATGTGGCGGACCTATTGTCATACAGGTTTTTAATAATGACCGAGGATGCGGTGCGCACTGTCGAAGGCTTGTGGGGCATAAAGCCCAGAGCCAAATCGGTGGTGGCTGCCAAGTAAACGGGGGGAATGGACTGAAATGCATCTTTACCAGGTACTACGGCGCCCCATAATCTCGGAGAAGACGACTGCCCTAAAAGAGCAGGGTAAGTATGCTTTTGAAGTGGCGAAAGGGGCAAGCAAACGCCAGATAAAGGAGGCAGTGGAGCTTGCCTTTAAGGTGGATGTGGTCAGCGTGAACATCATCAATGTACCCGGCAAGATGAAAAGGTTTGGTAGGCGTCAGGTGTTGACGCCGGAGTGGAAGAAGGCGGTGGTGACTCTGGCTCCGGGTCAGAAGATAGAGTTCTTCGAAGGAGTGTAGTAAGTCCAGAGTTGAGGCAATAAAGTGGGTTCGGTAATAAAGAAGCGCAAAAAGAAGATGGCAAAGCATAAACACCGCAAACTGCTCAAGAAGACACGGTGGCAGCGGAGACACCCTTAGACTTAAGACTTAGAGAGGTAGGCTGTTTTGGGACTGAAAACTTTCAAGCCAACATCACCCGGCAGGCGGGGCATGGTCAGCGCCACTTTTGATGAGATAACCAAGACCGTGCCCGAGAAAGCCCTTTTGTTGCCACTGAAGAAAAAGGCAGGGCGCAACAACAGGGGTGTGATCACTGTGCGCCATCGTGGCGGTGGTGCCAAGCGGCGCCTGCGAATTATAGACTTCAGAAGGGACAAGCTTGGTGTCCCGGGCAAGGTGGCTGCTATTGAATATGACCCCAACCGATCGGCGCGTATTGCTCTGGTCCATTACGCAGACGGGGAAAAGCGCTATATTCTGGCGCCTCTGGGCTTAAATGTGGGCGACACTATAATGGCTGGCGAGGGTGCCGAGATCAGGCCCGGGAACGCTTTACCCATGGGTTCCATCCCAGACGGCACCCTGATACACAACCTTGAACTAGAGCCGGGAAAGGGAGGACAGATAGTACGTAGCGCGGGCACGGCAGCACAGATACTGGGCAAAGAGGACAAGTACACGCTCGTGCGGCTTCCCTCTGGTGAAGTACGCCGTTTCCTGTCCACCTGCATGGCGACCATAGGTCAGGTGGGCAATGTGGAGCACCGGGGGATAAAGTTGGGCAAAGCCGGACGTACCAGATGGCTGGGAAGGCGCCCTGAGGTGCGTGGTTCAGCGATGACCCCGCGAGACCACCCCCATGGTGGTGGTGAGGGTCGAGCGCCCAGAGGAATGGCGCCCAAGACGCCCTGGGGTAAGCCGGCAATGGGGGTTAAGACCCGCGGCAAGAAACCTTCGGACAGGTTGATTGTAAAGCGGCGAAAGGAGTAATATTTAATACTTTGGGGTATTGGTGAAATGTCACGTTCATCAAAAAAGGGCCCGTATTGCGACCCGAAGTTGCTCAAAAAAATTGAGACGCTTAACCGCTCCGGTGGCAAAGCGGTAATAAAAACATGGTCGCGGGCTTCCACCATACTACCCGAGATGATCGGTCACACCATTGCTGTGCATGATGGACGGCGTCATGTGCCCATCTTTATCACGGAAAACATGGTGGGGCACAAACTAGGGGAATTTGCACTGACTAGGACTTTCCGTGGGCATACCGCCAAAGCCCAGGTGACGGTGCAGGCTAAGAAGAAATAGTGGTTATCGAGATGAAAGTGAAGGCTGAAGCCAAAGACGTACGCATATCGCCGCAGAAGGTGCGGCTGGTTGTTGACCTAGTGCGCGGCAAGAAGGTGGACGAGGCGCTGGCGATACTTCAGTTCTTGCCTATGAAGGCAGCCAGGGAAGTGGCAAAGGTGATCAAATCGGCGGCAGCCAACGCGGAGAACAATTTTCAGATGGAGCCCACGGCGCTAAAGGTCACAGATATCTTTGCTGACGAGGGACATAGGTTAAAGAGGTACCGCCCCCAAGCGAGAGGAAGGGTGAACCCTATTCTTAAGCGCTCGACACACATAAAAGTCTTTGTTGAGGAGGAAGCAAGTGGGGCATAAAGTACATCCTTACGGCTTCAGGATCGGTGTGATCCGAGGGTGGCATGCTAAGTGGTACAGCGAGAAACATTACACCGAGTTCCTGCAAGAGGACCTGAAGCTGCGCAAGGCTATAGCCGAAAGGTGCGCTGATGGCGGCGTTGCTAGAGTTGAGATCGAGCGCACCGGGAACGAGATAGTGGTGACCTTGTATTCCGCCCGTCCGGGCATTGTTATTGGACGAGGAGGGCAGCGGGCTGAAGAGCTGAGGAGACACCTTGAGGAGATATGTGGCAAGAAGGTGAGGCTGTCCATCAAGGAGGTGGAGCAGCCGGAGCTGGAGGCTGTGCTGGTATCGCGGACCATAGCTGACCAGATCGAGCGCAGGATGGCTTTCCGTAGAGCCATGAAGCAGGCAGCTTTCCGCACCATTCAGGCAGGGGCTAAGGGGATAAAAATTAGCTGTGCTGGGAGGCTGGGTGGCGTTGAGATAGCCCGCAGGGAGACTGTACTTCAGGGGCAGTTGCCATTACACAAACTGTGTGCTGATATCGACTATGGATTTGCTGAGGCTAAGACCACCTTGGGCAATATCGGGATAAAGGTCTGGATATATAAAGGCGACATTACACCGGAGGTAAGTAGGGAACTTGTTGCAGCCGAAACGAGTGAAGTATCGTAAAGCCCAAAGAGGGCATCTCCGAGGGAAGGCGCAAGCCGGGAACACCCTCAACTTCGGAGAGTTTGGACTGCAGGCTCTTGAGGGTGCCTGGGTGACAGCAAGGCAGATTGAGGCTGCGCGCCGTGTTATTGTGCGCTATTTGCGCCGTGGTGGGCGTATGTGGATACGCATTTTTCCGGACAAGCCGGTTACCAAGAAGCCGGCGGAGACTAGAATGGGCGGTGGCAAGGGTGCCCCTGACCACTGGGTGGCTGTGGTGAAGCCAGGTAGGATACTGTTTGAGGTGAGCGGGATCAAAGAGGACATGGCTCGTGAGGCACTGCACCTGGCATCTTACAAGCTGCCCATAGCTACCAGATTTGTGACTAAAGAGGGCGTTAAACAAGAGGCGACGGCATGAGGATCCAGGAGATTAGGGCGTTGAGCAGCGAGGAGCTAGCCAAGAAGCTTGAGGAGGCTTATGAGGAACTGTTCAATCTGAGGTTTCGCCTGGCGACAAGGCAGCTAGCCAATACCAGTGAGCTGAACAAGGTGAAGAAAAAGATCGCCAGGATCAAGACGGTATTAAGAGAGAGGGAGCTAGGGATAAGGTAGCCGATGGCAGGTAATAGAAAAGTGAGAATAGGTACAGTAATAAGCGACAAGATGGACAAGACGGTTGTGGTGCAGGTGGAGACCCTGACGCGTCATCCTCTGTACAGGAAGGTGATAAGACGGCGAGCCAAGTTCAAGGCGCACGATGAGGAAAATAAGTGCCGCGTCGGCGATGTGGTGAAGATAATGGAGACACGCCCGCTTTCCAAAGAGAAACGCTGGCGCGTTGTGGAAATACTGCAGAAGAAGGAGAAGGTCGAGGTCGAGCCCAGGGAAGTAACCTGAGCGATGCCTCTCTAGGGACTAGAGATGATCCAGCCTTATACCAGGCTCAAAGTAGCTGATAATACGGGTGCCAGACAGATAATGTGCATCAATGTGCCCGGTGGTACCAGGCGGCGATATGCCACCGTTGGGGATATCATCGTAGCTACGGTAAAGCGTGCCATTCCTGGTGGCGTGGTGAAGAAAGGGGATGTGGTGCGGGCTGTGGTCGTCCGCGTAGCAAAACAGTACCACCGTCCTGACGGTTCCTATGTTAGGTTCGATGAAAATGCTGCGGTCATACTGGACGATAAGAACAATCCACGGGGTACGCGCATTTTCGGTCCGGTAGCCAGAGAATTGCGGGACAAGAACTTTATAAAAATAATCTCGCTGGCTCCTGAGGTACTATAAGATGAAGATCAGGAAGAACGATACGGTGCTGGTGATTGCTGGCAAAGATAAAGGGAAGAAGGGCAAGGTGAGGAAAGCTATACCCAGAGACCATAAGGTGATAGTTGAGGGCGTGAATATGATCAAGCGCCATTCCAGGGCTCGGGGAGTAGCCAGACAGGCTGGCATTATTGAGCTGGAAGCGCCGATCCATGTGTCCAATGTCATGCTCATTTGCGGAAAATGCAATAAGCCGACACGGGTCGGGTACCGTTTTCTTGACGATGGCAGGAAGGTGCGTATCTGCCGTTCTTGCGATGAGGTGATCGACTGATCAGGTGTATTTGTGCCATGTCTCGTCTTAAGGAAAAGTATATGAAAGAAGTGGTACCGAAACTTATGGAGAAGTTTGGATACAAGAACGTCATGCAGGTACCACGGCTGAGCAAGATCGTGTTGAACATAGGGCTGGGAGAAGCGGTGCAGAACCCCAAAGCTCTGGAAGCTGCCGAGAGGGACCTGGCGCTGATCTCAGGGCAGCATCCAGTGACCACCCGAGCCAAGAAGTCCATCGCGGCGTTTAAGATCAGGGCTGGAGTGCCCGTGGGGATGATGGTGACCCTCAGAGGTAAGAGGATGTACGATTTTTTTGATAAGCTGGTCAGCGTGGTGCTGCCGCGGGTGCGAGATTTCCAAGGGGTGCCGAGGGACTCCTTCGACGGTGCCGGCAACTATACGCTGGGACTCAAGGAGCAGATCGTTTTCCCGGAGATTGAATATGATAAGGTGGACAGACTGAGGGGGCTGGAAATATCCATCGTCACCACCGCTACCAGCGCGGAGGAGGGCAGATACCTGCTCGAGTGTTTGGGCATGCCCTTCAGGAAACAATGAGGTTAGTGGAATATGGCAAAGCTGTCTAAAGTCCTCAAATCCATGCGACCGCCGAAGTATAAGGTGCAGCACCGCAACCGCTGCCAGTTGTGCGGTAGACCGCGTGCCTTTATACGGCAGTTTGGTCTGTGCCGCATTTGTTTTCGACAGCTTGCTTTAAGGGGTGAGATCCCAGGGGTGAGAAAGTCGAGCTGGTGACACGGAGGAGAGGTATTTATGGTCAACGACCCCATCGCTGATATGCTGACCCGAATTCGGAATGCTGTGATGGCAAGGCACGACATCGTGCTTATCCCAGCTTCGAAGATGAAGCTGTCTATAGCTAAGATTTTGAAGGAGGAGGGTTTTATCTCAGACTATAGCGTGCTCAGGGGCAAGCCGCAAAGGATGATAAAGATAACCCTGAAGTACATAGATGGGCAACCGGCTGTGATGGGGCTGGAGCGGGTGAGCAAACCTGGGCTCAGAGTGTATGTAGGGCGTGGTGAAATTCCACGCGTTTACGGGGGGCTGGGCATTGCCATCCTGTCCACATCCAAAGGGGTGATGACTGGACAGGAAGCCTGGCGGCGAAAACTGGGCGGAGAGCTGCTGTGCTATGTCTGGTGAGTACTGTGGAGAACTGTTATGTCACGCATAGGTAGGATGCCGATCCCCATCCCCGATGGTGTTAAGGTCACCATTAAGGGGAATGAGGTGACGGTGGAGGGTATTAAGGGGAAGTTGGTACGCACCTTTCACCCGGATATGTCCATTACTTTGGAGGACGGCAGACTGGTGGTGGCCAGACCAACCGATAACAGGAACCACCGTGCCCTGCACGGGCTGACGAGGTCGCTATTGGCAAATATGGTAGAAGGGGTGACCAAAGGTTTTGAGAAAGCACTGGAGCTGAGTGGTGTGGGGTATAGGGTGCAAAAGGTTGGTGATAAGATATCTTTGCAGGTGGGTTTCAGCCATCCTGTGGACTTCTCGCCGCCGCCCGGGATTGAGCTGGCGGTTGAGGGGACCAACCGCATTCGCGTTATCGGTATCGATAAGGAGCTGGTAGGCATGGTTGCAGCCCGGATAAGGGCGATAAGGCCTCCCGATGCCTATAAAGGAAAAGGCATCAGGTATGTGGGTGAGAGGATTAAGCTCAAACCTGGTAAGGCTGGCAAGGCGGCAGCCAAAGGTTAAGTGACGAGATGGCTAAACTAGATGTAAGGCTAGCACGAAAAAGGCGTCATGCCCGCATCAGGGCGAAGCTGGTGGGCACACCCACGAGGCCCAGACTGTGCGTTTTCCGGAGCTTGAACCATATATATGCCCAGGTCATCGATGATTCCATCGGGCACACGCTGGTAGCAGCCAGCAGCCTTGAGCCTGAGATAAGGGACAAGGCTGAAGGGAAGAAAAAGACCGAAGTTGCCGAGATGGTCGGTGCGCTGGTAGCCCAGAGGGCGAGCAGCAAAGGCATAAAGCGCGTAGCCTTCGACCGCGCCGGTTATAAGTATCACGGAAGGGTTAAGGCTCTGGCGGAAGCGGCAAGGAAGGCTGGACTGGACTTTTGAGGTTTGTGTTTATGAAAGCGGTGACCGAAATACCCAAAAACAAGACTAGGGCTGATCCTGCTGAACTGGAACTGAATGAGAGGTTGGTGGCATTGAACCGTGTTACCAAGGTGGTCAAAGGTGGTAAGAGACTCCATTTTCGTGCTCTGGTAGTGGTTGGGGATGGCAAGGGGCATGTAGGCGCTGGCATCGGTAAAGCCAGAGAGGTCCCGGAAGCGGTGCGCAAAGCTGGGGCTGCTGCCAGGAAGGAGCTGTTCAGGGTGGCTATGTCAGGCACCACTATACCGCACGAGATTCGAGCAAAGTATGGGGCGGCGGAGGTACTCCTAAAACCGGCAGTGCCCGGCACAGGTGTAATAGCCGGCGGTGGGGTGCGTGCGGTAGTGGAAGCTGCGGGTATAAGAGACATCCTGAGCAAGTCACTGGGTTGCTCCAACCCGATAAACGTGGTCAGGGCTACCATTCTGGCTCTGGCGAACCTGAGAGACCCCGAGGAGGTAATTGCTCAGCGCAAGGGGGAAGCTGCAACTAAAGGGGAGAAGTCAGGTGGCTAAACTGCGGATAACCTGGGTTAAAAGTGATATCGGCTATAAAAGGGACCAGAGGCGGACGCTTAAGGCTCTGGGGTTTCGCCGGCTTCAGCAGACGGTGGAGCATGAAGACTCTCCTGCCATCAGGGGGATGGTAGCCAAAGTCAAACATCTGGTCATAATGGAAGTGATCGAAAATGGAACAGCATGAACTCAAGCCACCTACAGGCGCCAAGCGCAAAAGAAAGCGTGTTGGCTGCGGCGATGGCAGCGGACACGGTAGTTATTCGGGGCGTGGCTGCAAGGGGCAGAAGTCGCGCTCTGGTGGTGGAGTGCGCCCTGGATTCGAGGGTGGGCAACTACCGCTGGTCAAACGCCTGCCGCACAAGCGTGGCTTCACCAATATCTTCAAGACAGAGTACCAGATAGTCAATGTGGGGCGGTTGAAGGCGTTTCCGCCCAACACTGAGGTCACACCTCAGAGTCTGTTTGAAGCTGGTCTGGTCAAGAGTAAGGGGAGCCCCATCAAGGTCCTGGGAGGTGGAGATATTGACCGTCCTCTGGTGGTAAAAGTCAGCAGGTTCTCCGCCTCCGCTGAGAGGAAGATACTAGCTGTTGGGGGGAAAGTAGAGAGCATTTAGCCATGCAGCAGGCAGCAGGAAGGCCCCGTCTTCTCCAGGCAATGATCGATGCCTTTTCCTTGCCCGATTTGAGGCGTCGGCTGCTGTTTACCTTTGCTATGCTGGTGGTCTTCCGTTTCATCGCTCACATCCCCATGCCTGGCTTGGATGTGGCGGCGATGCGGAACCTCTTCGAGCGGAACCAGCTCCTGGGCATGCTGGACCTGTTCACCGGCGGCGCCATGCGCAACTTCAGTGTGGCGGCGATGGGGGTCTATCCCTACATTACCGCTTCTATCGTCATGCAACTGCTAGTACCAGTGATACCGGCGCTCAGGGCGCTATCACAGGAAGGCGAGGCTGGCAGGCGGAGGATCAACCAAATTACGCACTGGCTGACGGTCCCCCTGGCTGCCCTTCAGGGCTATGCCCAGATAAACTTGCTGCGCAGTCAGGGTGTGGTGAGTGCGGCTGCAGCACTTCCCACCTTCGCCATGGTGCTGTCGCTGACCGCAGGCACAATATTCCTTGTCTGGCTGGGAGAGTTGATTACGGAGCGAGGCATTGGCAACGGTGTCTCCATAATCATCTTCGGTGGCATCGTTGCCCGGCTCCCCGAGATGATCGGACGCGGACTTATCGTTAGAGAGAATATAATGGGGCTTATCGCCTTTATCCTGCTGGGAGTGGCTACCATAGCCTTCATCGTCATGTTCACTGAAGCCCACCGCCGCATTCCGGTGCAGTATGCCAGGACAGCATTCCGCGGCGCCCGGATGTACCGGCAGACCGGCTCCACGCATATCCCGCTCAGGGTGAACTCTGCCGGCATGATACCACTAATCTTTGCTATTTCGCTGATGATCTTTCCCGGCACCATTGCTAGCTATTTTGCTGCCCCGGCGGGTGAGCCGCCTAATTTCGCCAACACAATCGTGAGGTGGTTCAATCCGGACACACCACTACCAGTGGGGCTGTTCTACTGGGTGCTCTATTTTCTCATGGTGGTAGCATTCACCTTTTTCTACACCATGGTCATATTCGAACAGATGGACCTAGCGCGGACATTGCAGCGGCAGGGCGGCTTTATTCCAGGGGTGCGCCCGGGGAAGCCCACCACGGACTATCTCAACGGGGTGATAACGCGGATAACCTGGGGTGGTGCCCTATTTCTAGCCACGGTGGCGGTGTTGCCTTTCTTCATTCGTAGTATAACTAATGTAGCGGTGCTGACCATATCGAGCACAGGTTTGCTCATCGTTGTCGGTGTCGCCTTGGACACAATGAAGCAGATCGAAGCCCAGCTCACCATGCGCCGCTATGAGGGCTTCTTAAGGTAGCTGGACATATGTATCTAGTCTTTCTTGGTGCACCTGGAGCCGGCAAGGGAACTCAAGCTGCTGTTATCTCCAAGAGACTGTCCTTAGCCCACATAGCTTCCGGGGATCTGTTCCGTGAGGCGGTGGAGAAAGGCACAGAGCTAGGGAAAAAGGTCAAGGGCTATATGGAAAAGGGAGTGCTGGTGCCCGACGAGGTGACCATACAACTGGTCTCGGAGCGCCTTGATGGGCAGGACTGCCGGGAGGGCTGCATTTTTGACGGTTTTCCGCGCACCCTTGCCCAGGCGGAGGCGCTGGACAGAATGCTCGCCGCACGGGGCAAAGCCTTAGATAGAGTGGTATACATTGAAGTACCGGAAGCGGAGCTGTTGAAGCGTTTAGGTGGTCGCTGGGTATGCCGCAAATGTCAGACGCCGTACCACGAGGTCACTTCCCCTCCGAAGGTGGCGGGTATATGTGACAGGTGCGGTGGTGAGCTCTACCAGCGCCCTGATGATAAGGTGGAGACGGTGAAAGAGCGTCTCAAGGTCTACTTTGATCAAACGATGCCACTCTTGGACTATTATCAGGCTCGGGGCAAGCTAGTGCGGGTGGACGGTCAGCGTAGCATAGAGGATGTGGCTGAGGCGATAATTAGTGCTGTGAAGAAGTAACGGAACATGGGTGACCGTGATAGTCATAAAATCGTCACAAGAGATAGCGGTCATGCGCCGGGCTGGCAGAGTGGTGGCTGCGGTCCTGGAGAGGCTTAAGGATGAGGTAAAGCCTGGTGTGATGACGCGCCATCTTGACATGGTAGCTATGAAAGAAGTAAGGAAATACGGAGCCACGGCTTCATTTAAGGGTTACCGGGGGTTTCCAGCACACCTCTGTGTCTCGGTGAACGATGAGGTTGTGCACGGCATTCCTAACGACCGGGAGCTTAAGGAAGGTGATGTTGTCTCGTTGGATTTCGGTGCTGTGGTCAACGGTTTCCACGGTGACGCTGCCATCACTGTCGGCGTGGGCAGGATCAGTGCGCAAGCCGAGGAGCTGATAGCCGTGACTCGGACCGCCTTGACGATTGGAATAAAGGCGGCGCGCTGCGGTGGTCATGTGGGGGATATCTCAGCGGCGATCCAAAGTTATGTTGAGGGGAAAGGGTTCTCGGTGGTGCGCGAGTATTCTGGGCATGGCATAGGCAGGGACCTGCATGAGGACCCGCTGGTGCCCAATTTCGGCTCACCTGGGGAAGGTCCCTTGCTTCAGAAGGGGATGACGCTGGCGGTGGAACCAATGGTTACTGCCGGTGACTGGAGGACAAAGGTTGCCCGCAATCGCTGGACGGTGTTCACCGCTGACGGCAGTCTGGCAGCCCACTTTGAGCACACTATTGCAATCACAGATGATGAGGCGGAAATACTCACTCTGGTATAATTGTTTTGTATGCCTAAGAAGGAGAGCATAGAGGTTGAAGGAGTGGTGATCGAGTCGTTACCGAATGCAACATTTCGGGTGCAGCTCCCTAATGGGCATGTGGTGCTGGCGCATGTTTCCGGGAAAATGCGGAAAAACTATGTCCGCATCTTGCCACAGGACAGGGTGCTGGTAGAGCTTTCCCCGTATGACCTGTCGCGGGGGCGGATAACCTACAGGCTGAGGTGAGGCTGTTTCCGTTGATATTTTGACATAAGCGACAATAAAGTATATTATTTAAAAGTTTTTTGACTGTTGGACACTGGTGATTAGACATGAAAGTGAGATCGTCGGTAAAACGCCGCTGCGCCAAGTGCAAGATTATCCGGCGCCATGGGGTAGTGCGTGTCATCTGCGAGAACCCGAAGCACAAGCAGAGGCAGGGATAAAAGAGAGGAGAGATTGAGAGATGGCACGGATTGCTGGCGTCGATATTCCCAATGAAAAGAAGGTCTATATCTCGTTGCAGTACATTCACGGCATAGGACCTACGTTGAGCCGCAAGGTGCTACAGACTGCTGGCGTGGACCCAGACACCAAGGTAAAGGACCTTAAGGAGCAGGAGCTCAGCCGCATACGCGAGATCATTGACCGAGAGTATATGGTTGAAGGCGAGCTGCGCAAGGAGGTCAACCTCAATATTAAGAGGCTCATTGAAATCGGCTGCTATCGCGGCATAAGACATCGCCGTGGTCTGCCGGTGCATGGACAGCGGACGCGCACTAATGCGCGCACCAAGCGCGGACCGCGAAAGACAGTGGCTGGTCGTGGTCAGAGGCGCGGTCTAGCAAAGAAGTAGGGGAGTAAAGCGCTTATGCCCGGAAAGAGTAAGAACAGCGGTAGGAGACGAGAGCGTAAACAGGTAAGCGAAGGTAAGGCTTACATCCAGTCCACATTCAATAACACCATTGTGACCATTACCGATGCTAAAGGGAATGTCGTCGCCTGGAGCAGTTCAGGCACAGCAGGGTTCAAGGGTTCTAGAAAAGGCACACCATATGCTGCCCAGATGGCAGCGCAGCAAGCTGCCCAGAAAGCCAGAGACCATGGCTTGCGGCAGGTGGAGGTGCTGGTGAAGGGACCTGGCAGCGGGCGCGAGGCTGCCATCCGTGCCATTCAGGCATCGGGAATCATGGTGACCGCGATTAAAGATGTGACACCTGTGCCGCACAACGGCTGCAGACCTCGTAAAAGGAGGCGGGTCTAGATATGGCGCGTTACACTGGACCCACTTGTAGGCTGTGCCGTCGCGTTGGCGACAAGCTGATGCTTAAGGGCGACAGGTGCTACACCTCCAAATGCGCCATAGAACGCAGGAGCGTGCCGCCGGGCTATAATGCCACGGCGAAGCGGCGTCCCAGGAAATCAGAACGCGGTCTGCAGTTGCTGGAGAAGCAGAAGGCTCGGTACACCTACGGACTTTTGGAGCGACAGTTCCGTAAGTTCTTTACCGAGGCTGAAAGACTCCCCGGGGTTACTGGTGAAAACCTACTTATCTTGCTGGAGAGACGCCTTGATAATGTAGTCTACCGCCTCGGCTTTGCTAGCTCCAGGGGGCAGGCAAGGCAGATTGTGCGCCATGGACATATTTTGGTGAATGGGCGCAAGACCAATATCCCTTCTTACCTGGTAAAGCCCGGAGATGTCATTGCCTGGCGGGAGTCCAGCAAGAAGAGCGAATACTACAAGATGGTGTCCCAGACCGCCGGGGATGCAGTCATCCCTACCTGGCTATCATTGGACAAACAGAAGCTTACCGGCAAGGTGGTCAGCCTGCCAAATCCCCAGGATATACAGGCAAAGTTTGATATAAAGTCGATCGTTGAGTACTACTCACGCTAGGTTAAGGAGTTGTTGTGGTAGGGCTAGCATTACCAAAAGTAGAGTGTGTAGAGAGCACTGAGACATACGGACGCTTTGTGGCTGAGCCGCTAGAGAAGGGCTTTGGCATTACCCTGGGAAATAGTTTGCGCAGGGTGCTGTTGAGTTCGTTGCCTGGCGCGGCTGTTACCTGGGTCTGGATAGAGGGCGTCCAGCACGAGTTCTCTACCATACCGCATATGAAAGAGGACATCATCGAGTTCCTGCTTAATGTTAAGGCGATCCGTTTTCGCCACTCGGGTCAGACCAGTGGTAGGGGGAGGTTGGAGGTGCAGGGTGAAGGAAAGGTATGTGCCGGGGACATCCAGGTGCCCGCCGGTTTCGAGGTTGCCAACCCTGAACTCCATCTAGCCACTCTGGACACTGCTGAAGCCAAGCTTATGGTGGACTTCAATATTGAGGTCGGCAGGGGGTACGTTCCAGCGAAGTCCAGCGATAACCTTCCCACTGGCGCCATCCCCATAGACGCGATTTTCTCACCAGTGCGGAGGGCGAATTTTTCTGTAGAGCCCAGCAGTGCCAGGGAGGGGAGCACTTTAGAGAAGCTGACGCTAGAGATATGGACAGACGGGACATTGTCCCCTCTCGAGGCTTTGACACAGAGCGCTGCTATACTGGTGGAGCAGTTTAACTGCTTCCGCGAGCTGGTGAAGGTGGCTGTGGAGGAGGGGGCGGAGGTGGTCTGGCAGCGCATCATCCCTCCGGAGCAGTACCTCATGCCCTTAGACCAGTTGTCGCTTTCCACCCATACCTACAATAGTCTGAGGAGGGCTGGCATCACCACTGTGGGGCAGGTGCTGGAGAGGGGGTTGGACAACTTGACCTCGCTGCCGGGTTTCGGAGTTAAGTCTAAGGAAGAAGTACAGGCAGCTCTGGAAAAACTTGGCATACCATTGATAATGGAGCCCAGGGAAAAGAAGCGGCGCCGGAAGAAGGTGCCGGTGGAGGAAGAGTCCTCAGAGTCTGGGGAGGAATGAGACGTAGATGAGACACAGGGTGGATGGCAGAAAATTCAGCCGGACTACAGAGCAGCGGTGGGCCCTGTACCGCAATTTGGTATCTGACCTCATCCGCTATGAGAAGATCGTGACCACCGAGGCAAAAGCGAAAGAGGTACGGAGTCTGGCGGAGAAGATGATCACTTTAGGCAAGGAGGGTAGCCTTGCCTCGCGGCGTCGTGCCCTAGAGTTTATCACCGATAAGAAGCTGGTGGAAAAGTTGTTCAATGAGCTGGCACCTAGGTTTAAGGAACGCCCCGGCGGGTATACCAGGATCATCAAATTGAGGAGAAGGGTGGGGGATGGGGCACCACTGGTGCAGCTTGAAATGGTAGAATAGCGCTGTCACCATAGCTGGAATGTGGTGGCTCTGTTTTTGAAGGTGGTTGGTGGCGCTCTTTAACAACAGCAAAATCGTGCTCCTGGTGGAATACCACGGAGGGAACTATTGTGGCTTTCAGTGGCAGGCTGGTGTGCCCACCGTCCAGGACGAACTGGAAAAGGCGATATTGAAGGTGACCGGTGAAACCGTCCGCGTGGTTGCTGCCAGCCGCACTGATAGTGGGGTGCATGCCCGGGGGCAGGTGGTGAGCTTTATAACGCGCTCAGCGCTGCTGCCGCCGACGCTGGTGCGGGCGTTGAACTTTTACTTACCCAGGGATATCGCCGTTAAAGGCGCCTGCAGGGTGAAGATGAAGTTCGATGTCAGGCGCGATGCTATCAGCCGGGAATACGAGTATAAGATATTGAACAGTCCGACGCGCTCACCCCTGTGGGAAGGGCTCGCCTATTTTGTGCCACAGAGGTTAGACGTTGAGGCAATGGACAGGGCATGCAAGCTGCTAGAGGGAGAGCATGATTTCGCCTCCTTCGGTGCGGATCTGGGGAAAATCAGGAGCACGGTGCGCACAGTGTATGAAGCCAGGGTGGAAAGGGTGGACGAGGTGGTGAGCTTGCACATGCGCGCTAACTCCTTCTTGCCCCACCAGGTGCGCAACACTGTGGGGCTGCTGGTGAGGATAGGGCTGAGGAAAGCCGGGCTGGAGGAGTTCCAGGAGGTCATGGAGGCAAAAAGGTTGGGTCTGGCAGGACCGACCGCGCCAGCCTATGGTCTATATTTAGTGAAAGTGGAATATCCGTTTATTCTGGAGATGGAAAATTGAAGACGTATGCAACTAAAGCTAGCGATGTGGAGCGCCAGTGGCATGTCGTAGATGCCGCCGGGCAGACGCTGGGCAGACTGGCATCGCAGGTAGCCAGGCTGCTCATGGGCAAGCACAAGCCGATATATGCCCCTTACTTGGACACCGGCGATTATGTCATTGTCATCAACGCTGCCAAGGTGAGGGTCACCGGTAAGAAAGCCGACGAGAAGATTTATTACCGCCATTCCGGCTATCCCGGTGGACTGAGAGCAATAACCCTCAGGGAGATGCTTGCCAAACACCCCACGAGGGTAATCGAGCACGCAGTGAAGGGGATGCTACCGGACACCGATTTAGGCAGGCGTATGTTTAAGAAGCTCAAAGTGTATGCCGGGGAGAACCATCCCCACCAGGCGCAGTTAGCCGGTTTTAAGACAGCCACCAAGGAGATAAAAGGCAAATGACCACACAGACCTATGTTGCGGGTACAGGTAAGCGCAAGTGCGCTATAGCACGGGTGAAGCTCTTCCCCGGCGGCAACGGGCGGATTATGGTGAACGGCAAGCCCTACGAGGAGCTGTTCCCGCGGCTTACCCACCAGCGTGCTATCTTGCAACCGTTCATCGTCACCGAGACCACGGGCAAATTCGATGTCGAGGCGAAGGTGGAAGGTGGCGGCATCAGCGCTTGGGCGGACGCCATCCGCCATGGTATCTCCCGGGCTCTTGCCACCTACAATGAGAACTTCAAGCCGCTATTGCGTTATGCGGGCTTGCTGACACGTGATGCCAGGGTGAAGGAACGCAAGAAGTATGGACTGAAGCGTGCCCGCAAGGCACCGCAGTACACCAAGCGGTAGTCTGACGACCACACATTAAAAGGTCATCCCCTGCTTGAGGCAGTTGAAGGTCTCCATGCGGTTTATCTCGGCACAGGTCGGTCTGCCGTTTGCCGTTGCCAGTATGCAGTCGTAGATCTCCTTCCCTACATCGGCGAGCGACTTTTCGCCCTCCAGTATGGCGCCGGCATCTACATCTATGTCCCCTGCCATCGCTTTGAAAACAGTGGAGTTGCTGGAGACCTTGATTACCGGCACTGCGGGGAAGCCCACTGGCGTGCCCCTGCCGGTGGTGAACACAATTATCTGGGCACCGGCGGCAGCCATACCTGCCATAGCATCGATATCGTAGCCCGGTGTGTTCATGATGACCAGTCCTTTGCCTGTAGGCTTTTCGGCATAGCCCACAACTTCAACTATCGGCGAGGTGCCTGCCTTGGCATTGCAGCCCAGAGACTTTTCGGTGATGGAGGAAAGTCCACCATCGATGTTTCCTGGTGCGATGACCAGCCCAGCAAGCGCGCCGAGTGCACCTCTGACCCGTTTCTCGTGTTCCAGTATTAACTTCTGCAGCTTTTCACCTACCTCAGGGTCAGGGCAGCGTCTTTTCAGAATATGGTCGGTGCCGATCATCTCGGTAACCTCGCCCATGACCACGCTTGCCCCTTCTGCCACCAGCATATCTGCCGCCACGCCCAGCGCCGGGTTGGCGGTGATGCCCGAAAAGGCGTCAGAACCACCACATTTGAGTCCTACCAGAAGTTGGCTCACCGGCGTCGGCTCTCGTTTTTGCCGCTCTACATGGGCGGCGAACCTTTCGATAATTTGGCTAGCTTTGTCTATGGTAGTCCTGCTCCCCGCAGTCTGTATTAGCATTGTTTCCACAGGCTTGCCCTTGACTGCGCCCACCACATATTCCGGCTTGAGCACCTCGCAGCCCAGCCCGATGATGAGGACGGCGCCGACATTGGGGTGGTTTGCCATACCGCCCAGCGTCTTCAAGCTGAGGGTCAGGTCATCGGGACCGTAACCACAGCCATAGGCGTGTTTTATGGTCATCACCTCCGGGAACATACGTTCCAGCGCCTCCACCACACCATTGGCGCAGGCGACTGATGACATCACCAGTATATGGTTCCTCACCCCTACGCTGCCGTCCTCCCTCCGGTAACCGTTGAATTCCATGTCTCTGCCTCCAGCGGTTATTTTTCTATGGGCTTGGTGTTATGCAGGTGCACCCACTGTCCTGTGCCGATATCGCTGGTAGCCACCACAATCGGCTCACCATAACGGATGACAGGTCTGCCTGCGGCAATCGGCTCCAGAGCGATCTTGTGGCTGGCGGGTATATCCTCAGCCGCCACGCATGCTTCTGTGCCCTCTACCACGACCGGCTCACCCTTCTTTATATCGCGGATGGCGATGGCGACGTTATCAGCGTGATGAATTTTGAGCGCATTGTTTTTTAGCGCCACCATCTTCGGCTCTCTTTATTTTAGGGCTACTGTTCCATCTGACGCACGGCGGCGGTGTCCACCTTGTTTGAGGTGAGCAGCGATTCGACCTGCCCTTTTTGTTCCCAGTCGAAGCGGAGGGCGATGCCGCAATCGCTGGAGAATTGGCGTGGTGTGGGGACGAGCTTCACCTTTAGACCGGCTTTCGATAGAACCTTCTCCGCCTGCATCGCCGAGGCTGTGGTATGGAACAGGACCACCCCATATGTCATGTTGTGACCACCCTGGCTATAGCCCCCAGTGCTGTCTCTATTTGCTTTTTGGTGGTGAATACACCCGGCGCCAGCCGCACCGTGCCCTCGGGGAAGGAACCGATTGTCCTATGGGCTGCTGGAGCACAGTGTAAGCCTACCCGTACCAGCACACCGTATTCTTCGTCAAGCCTCATTCCTATTTCCGAGACCGTCCTGCCCTCTACGGTGAAAGAGACGATGGCAACGCACCTTTCGGCATCAAGTGTACCATAAACTTTGATCCCCGGTATTTGGGACAGACCTTCGATGATCTGGCGGGTAAGGTCCTTCTCGTGCTCACGAACGGCGTCCATGCCCCTTTGTCTCAGCCATCCGATCCCTGCTTGCAGGCTGGCGATGCCCACTAAGTTGGGGGTGCCGCTCTCGAACCTGTCGGGAAGGAAGTCTGGGTGCTCCTCGAGCTCGGACTGGCTCCCGGTACCGCCGCGCATCAGCGGCTCTATCTGGGAGGCGTCGACACCTGCCCTGATCACCAGACCGCCGCTACCGGGTGAGCCCAGCAGTGCTTTATGTCCGGTGAAGGCGAGTAGGTCGATGCCCATCTCCTGCATGTCTATGGGCAAGGCGCCGGCTGCTTGGGCGGCATCCACCAGCAGCAAAGCACCAGCCCTGTGGGCAATCTGGGCTATCTGTTTAATTGGCATGATGGTACCGACCACATTGCTGGCGAAGACGCTGATGAGTAGTTTCGTCCCGGGTGTCACTGTTTTCGCCATGTCTGCTAAGTCCACAGTGCCGTCCTGAGCACAAGGGACGACTCGCAGTTCCACACCATTCTTTTCCAGGTGGCGCAGGGGGCGCATCACCGAGTTGTGTTCTATGGATGTGGTGACGGCGCGGTCGCCGGGGTGGAGAAGACCACGGATGGCAAGGTTGAGGGCATGGGTGGCATTGCTGGTGAATATCACACCCATGGGGTCACCGGAGTTAAAAAAGTCGGCGATATCTTCCCTGGTCTGGTATATCAGCCTGGCAGCCTCTATGGAGAGGCGGTGCCCGGAACGCCCGGGGTTGCCCCCGGAGCGTTCCAGAGCATCGGTCATGGCTTTCAGCACCTCTGGCGGTTTGGGCCAGGAGGTGGCGGCGTTGTCCAGGTAGATCATTTGCTCAGTACCAGTTTAACACTTCCATCCGGTTGTTGCTGGATGTCCACTTTCCAGCCGGCATCCCTTGCCAGGCGGGAGACATTTTCACGAGCTGTGGGTGAGTCCACCAGCACCTCTAGCGTCCCCTTACCCAGCTTCTGCAGCGCCTGGCGGGCAAGCATCGCTGGCTGGGGGCAGGAGAGCCCGCGGGCATCTAAAGTTTCAGTCATCGATTACCTCCTAAACTTTTCTCTCTCGCATGGTGAAGCCGATGATGATGCATATTATCAGCCCCACGATTAAGGCGAGCGCGCTGAAGGCAGAGGGACCGTTGGGTGTAGCAGCGGCGCTGTAGGTGTGGCTGAAGCCGGCACCGACTATCATGCCGATGACGAACATGGCGGCATCGGCATCGCCCTCACCGGAGAGGAAGAGCTGTCTTCCCGGACAGCCGCCTGCCAAGGTGAATGCCAGCCCTGCCAGCGCCATGCCACCGAAGTTGAACAGGGCGTTGGTGTGCGCCACTGGCTGGTTGGCAAAGCCGGGATGGAACTGCCCCAGTATCAGGTTGGTGATAAAGGCGAACACGATGAGAGCTAATATACCATTGAGCAAATGGGAATCGCGGAGCAGGATGACATCGCGGATGGCGCCCACGGTGCAGAAACGGCTCCTCTGGGCAAGGAAGCCTATTGCCAAGCCCACAACGAGGGCGACGATGATTGGCGCGTGCTGGCTGCCAGGACCCTTTTCGGAGAAGAAGATAGGACCGGTGGGGTTGCCCGAGGCATCGCGTCCGAACTGTGGGGCGAGAATCAACAGCAGGAGCAGGGCGACCATAATTGCTGGCATCACCCAGCCTATGGCTTTAGGGGCAGGATGGTTGCGTCCCAGGCTGTACCCCATCTTAAGGAAGCCGATGCCGATGCCGATGCCGACGATGAGACCGAGGATGGCGAAGATGGCGTTCCAGTCGCCACCAGCTAGCCTGAGGTAGGCGCGCCAGGGACAGCCGAGGAATAGCAGTGCGCCAATTGAGGCGAACATGCCCAGCAGAAAGCGCACTAGCGGTGCTGAGCCAGTGCGGGGCTTGAACTCGCC
The DNA here is from genome assembly GCA_937975645.1 of uncultured Dehalococcoidia bacterium. Taxonomy (GTDB): domain Bacteria; phylum Chloroflexota; class Dehalococcoidia; order GIF9; family UBA5629; genus CALJTV01. The sequence goes on from CALJTV010000035.1 coordinate 26,953, forward strand.
GAAGGCGAGGGCGCCGACGAGGGCGCCGAAGAAAAGACCGATGATCTCGGGTCTGATATATTGCACCACTGAGGCACGGTGTAGCCCCAGTGCTCCGGAGATGTCGCGAGTAAAGCAGACCATACACATCCCCATGTTACCGGGGTTGCCCAGTTTCACCAGCACAGGCGCCAGGATGCCCACGACGGCGCCAGTGATGACCGGTCCCCAGCGGGATGTGAGAAAGCGTGTGATAGCGGACATTAAGTTAGCACCTCCTTCGTTGTTATGGTTTTGCCGGCTGCGCAGGGACCATCACAACACGAGGTGCCCAGCGATGATCAGCAGATCTCAGTGGCTGGGGTGGCGTTGCTGGTTTCCTGTGCAGCGGTCTCCCTGTGGTGCACTACGTGCACCGTTACCGGGTCAAATCATACCCGCCGATGCAGGACAACCATAGCGTCACCCCCTTTCTGTTGGAAAATTCGGCAATATTATAAATGGAAGGGCAAAGGCTGGGCAACAAGCTTGTGCTGGCACAACATGGTGGCGGCGATTATGCTGGTCTTCTAGTGCGACCAGGTCAGCTGATGCCAGCTGTTTGGAGGATGTCTGGGACGACCTCCTCCCTACCGATAGCCATTATGTGGACGCCATCGCAGATGCCCTCTTTTTTGATGGCGGCTATCATCCTGCCAGCTATCTCGATGCCCTTGTTAAGTGCTGTACCTTTTGGGGCGTTCGCTAGCTCATCCATCAGGTGCTGAGGGACAAAAATGCCGGGTACGTTTTCGTTCATATATTTTGCCATCCGTGCTGAGGAGAGCAGTACGATCCCAGCCAGGACCTTGACTGGGAACTGTCGGGCGAACTGCATAAACCTGGCGAACTTGTCCAGATCGTAGACCGCCTGCGTCTGAAAGAACTCGGCGCCAGCTTCCACCTTTTTCTCGAATTTGATCAATTGCGGCTCAATGGGGTTTGCCTCTGGGGTAACGATGGCACCGGCGCAGAATTCCACGGCACCATCGAGGTCATTGCCACCGAGGTCCTTTCCCGATTCCAGTGTCCGTATTGCCCGGAGTAACTGGACAGAGTCGAGGTCGAAGACGCCCTTGGCTTCCTTGTGGTCGCCCACAGGCACGGCGTCGCCAGTGAGGCAGAGTACATTTCTGACCTCTTTGGTGTAGGCAAAAAGGAGTTCTGCCTGGAGGGCGAGGCGGTTGCGGTCGCGGCAGGTCATTTGCAAGATCGGCTCACCGCCTCGCTCTTTGATCGCCAGGCAGCCACCGATGGAAGGGAAGCGCATCACCGAGCTCTGGTGGTCAGTGACATTGAGAGCGTCCACCTTATCTTTAAGCAGGTCGATGTGGTGGTACATCTTCTCCAGGTTTGTTCCCTTGGGCGGGCCTATCTCGCTGGTGACGACGAATTTTCCTGAATTGAGGGCTTCTTTAAACTTTGAAGGCATGTTCCACCTCGCTTCCTCAGAACACCCTGACAGTCCGTGGTCGGGGGACGACCTGATAGTTTTTAGGTGGCTGGTACTTCCGCATCATTTCCAACCTACCCTGTTCTTTGAGTCGGCTGTAAATGAGCGTCCAGGCGCAGTCCTTTTCCTTGTCCACCTCGCACTTACCGTTATTGGTGCCGCCGCAGGGACCGTTGAGCAGTCCTTTGTGACAGGCAGTGATGGGGCAGACACCAGCCATCTCACCGAGAAGGCACTGCCCGCACTGGGCACAGACTTCGTGGAACACGCCCTGTCCATCGTCCATGCCGATGAACAGCGTGTCTAGGGCGGGGATGACCGGCTTATTAAACGCATTGTTGCCCACCCTGTGCACGCCCAGGGCACACGCCATCACCAGTATGGCGTGCGCGCTGAGTATGGAGCCCTGGTGCTCGCCCACCAGTGCCTCGGTGACATCGTCGCAGGCGACCGGGATGACTACGGAGCCGGTGACGAACTTGCCCTGTGACTCCAGCTTTTCCCTCATAGCTGTCACCTCCTCAACCCCGCCGGTGCGGGTCAGCGTGGCACAGGTACCACAACCGGCGATGAAGATGCGGCTGAAGCCTCGGAGCTGCTCTGTAATCTCTTCAAACGGCTTCTGTCTGGTTATGGACTTCATATTTACCTCCTTAACCCTCCAGGTCACACCTCAGGCACCGCCGGGCTTCGTACCTAGCTTGTTCTTCAGAAAGCCCGAGTTCGGTCTCTTGGAAACTGCGCCTCCTTACCTCCAGGGGAAGTACGGGTGGTCTTGGTCTAAAGGCAGGCTGCCAGGTCTCCGCTTCTTCTGTGGTTGGCTTTTCTGCAGGACTCGCGCTGGGCTCTTTTATGTCGTACATGTGCACCCGCGAGGTATCATTTCTAAAATACTTATCGATTGCCAGAGCCCCTCTTCTGCCGCTGGCGATGGCATCGATTATCATGCCGGGACCGAAGACGAAATCGCCGCCGGCGAAGACGCCGGGCACATTGGTACTGAGAGTGTTAGAATCGACCACCAGTCTCTCCCAGCGGCTGCGTTCCAAGGCGCTGTCAGGCGGCAGGAAGGAGAGGTCGGCTGCCTGGCCCACGGCGGCGATAACGGTGTCCGCCTCGACGAAGAATTCCGACTCGGGGATGGGGATGGGTCGGCGACGACCGCTTTCATCCGGCTCAGCCAGCTTCATACGGACGCACTGTAAGCCAGCCACACTGCTGTCACGGCTGACGACCCTCGTGGGACCGACGAGGAAGTGGATTTTGATGCCTTCAGCCAACGCTTCATTGAATTCCACCTCGGTCACCGGCATCTCCTCTCGGGAGCGTCTATAGTAGACATTGACCTCTTCGGCGCCGAGACGGAGGGCAGTGCGTGAGGCATCGAGTGCCACGTTGCCACCACCGATGACCGCTACGCGCCGTCCCACTTTCACCAGCTGCCCCAGCTTGACGTTGCGCAAGAACTTTAAGCCGTAATAGAAGCCGGACAGCGCTTCGCTTTCGCCCGGTATGCCGATTGTCTGGCTCTTCTGTGCACCGGCAGCGATGAACACGGCGTCATAGCCACTGGAGCGTAGATGTTCTATGGTGAAGCTGGCGTTAAGCGGCGTGTTGTACCGTATCTCCACACCCCGCTTCACTATATGATTGATCTCGTTATCTATGACCTCCCGTGGGAGGCGGAAGTCCGGTATCGCCACTGCGGGCATGCCGCCGCCCACTGCGGCAGCCTCGAAGACGGTTACCCCATAACCCATCTGTGCTAGGAAATAGGCGCAGGAGAGGCCGCAGGGACCGGCGCCGACCACTGCTACCTTCTCTTTCTTTGTCCTGGGGAAGGGCTGTGGTGTGGGCAGTTCGTGGATATGTTCAAAATACCAGTCGGCGACGAACCTCTTCAGTGCCCTGATAGCCACCGGCTCATCCAGCTCCCCGCGTCGGCACCTGCCCTCGCAGGGGTGGTGGCAGATGCGACCGCAGATGGCGGGGAAGGGGTTCCTCTCACGGATGGTCTCTATCGATTCAAGGTATTCACCGGCAGCGACGTGGGCAACGTACTTCGGAATGTTGATGCCCACGGGACAGGTGTGCTGACAGGGAGAGATCATCAAGGCATCGCACACTGCCGCCGGGCACTTCTTCTCCTTAATATGGGCTTCGTACTCATCGCGGAAGTAGTTGAGCGTGGTAAGGACAGGATTGGGACAGGTCTGCCCCAGCCCGCAGAGTGAGCACTCTTTGACTGTCCTGGCTATGGTGAGCAGAGTATCGATGTCACTATCACGCCCTTTGCCCTGGGTGATCCTGGTGAGTATCTCCAGCATCTGCTTTGTCCCCAGCCGGCAGGGGACACATTTGCCGCAAGACTCCATCTGGGTGAAGCTAAGGAAGTAACGGGCAACCTCTACCATGCAGGTGGTCTCGTCCATCACCACCATGCCGCCGGAGCCCATTATGGAGCCCAACCTGGCGAGGTTTTCGTAGTCCACTGGGGTATCGAGGAACTGTGCTGGAATGCAGCCTCCGGATGGTCCCCCGGTCTGCACCGCTTTGAACCGCTTGCCTCGGGGGATACCGCCACCGATGTCGAAGATAATGGTGGAAAGAGGAGTGCCCATAGGTACCTCCACCAGACCGCTGTTTGCCACCTTTCCGGTGAGGGCAAAGACCGCTGTCCCTTTGCTCTTTTCGGTGCCGATGCTGGCAAACCAGTCGGCGCCATTGGCGATGATCAGCGGCACGGAAGCCAGGGTCTTCACATTGTTGATGATGGTAGGCCTTCGATCCAGTCCTGATTGTGCTGGGAAGGGTGGGCGGGGGCGGGGCATGCCGCGTCGGCTCTCGATGGAGGCTATCAGCGCTGTCTCCTCACCGCAGACGAAGGCGCCGGCGCCCTCCTTGATCTCGATGGTGAAGTTAAAGCTGGAACCTAGGATATTGTTGCCAAGGTATCCTTTTTCCAGGCAGCGCTCCACAACGTGGCGCACCCTCTTTACTGCCAGGGGGTATTCCGCCCGCACATAGATATACCCTCGGGTTGCTCCGATGGCATAGCCGGCGATGGTCAGCCCTTCGATGACGGCGCAGGGGTCTGCCTCGAGTATGGAGCGGTCCATGAAGGCACCGGGGTCACCCTCGTCGGCATTGCAAATGACGTACTTTTGGTTTCCCGGGGCGTTGCGGCAGAACTCCCACTTCCGCCAGGTGGGGAAACCGGCGCCCCCGCGTCCGCGCAGGCCCGATTTCTTTATCTCCTCGATGACCTGTTCCGGCGTCATCTCCAATAGGGCTTTACGTAGGGCACGGAAACCGCCGCTATTGATGTAGTCCTCGATGTTTTCAGGATTGATGTGGCCGCAGTTATGTAGAATGACGCGCTGCTGCTTGGCATAAAAATTGATTTCAGAATAATATGGTATGCGTTTGCCGGTGAGCGGATCCTGATAGAAAAGGCGCTCTACAGGTGCACTATTTTGGAGGTGGGAACTGACGATCTCGGGGACATCGTCCACCTGGACATGGGTGTAGAAGATGCCCTCGGGCTCGACGACTACATTGGGACCCTGCTCGCAGAAGCCGTGACAGCCGGTGAAGTCGACCCTAGCGTTGTTTACCCCCAGCCTGGCTATCTCGTGCTGGAACGCCTCATAGACAGCGTCTGACCTGCTGGAAATACAGCCTGTTCCCTGGCAGACGAGCACAGTAACCGATGGTCTCATCTTAATCACCACCCCTTTTCAGTAGATACTCCACCTTCTTCGGGTTCATATGCCCAAACACCCTATCCCCGATGACAATATTTGGTGCCAGAGCGCAAACTCCGATGCATGCCACCGTCTCCAAGGTGTATTCCATGTCAGGGGTTGTCTCGCCCTCTTCGATGCCCAGGTTCTGCTTGACCAGCTTCAGGATGGTCTTGCCGCCCCTGACATGGCAGGCCGTGCCGCGGCATACCCTGACCACCTTTTTGCCGCGTGGCTTGGTATAGAGCTGAGCGTAGAAGGAGATGACACCCTGCACCTGGCTGGGGAACAGCTTGAGATACTGTGCTATAAGCGGTACCGATTCCTGCGGAATATAGCCGAACTCGCTCTGTATTTTCTGCACCAACGGTATCAGCGGCCACCTTTGCCCGGCGTAGTCAGCGATAATCGCTGTAAGCTTTTCCAGGTCTGGCTTGGTATTTAATAGTTGTTCAGCCATCGCTGTCTACCCTTTGCACCTTCACCCGGCAGGACTTGAAAGCCGGTGCTTTCGATTGTGTATCGAGTCTGATACGGAACAGCACGTTCACTGCGATATCAGGGAATGAACACGGAATGAATACCGTTCCCTGGGGTATATCGGCTGATGATCTCACCGGAGCTATCACCTCGCCCGCCGCTGAGGTGATCTTTACCGTGTCTCCGTTGTCCAAGCCCAGGCTGTGGGTGTCCTCGGGGTTGAGCTCGGCGTACCCTTGCGAAAGGAACTTTTTCAGCCTCGGTGCTTTGAGTGACCATATACTGTTGCTGTGGTGGGGGAAAACACCGCCTGTGAGCAGGAGGAACGGGTATTCGTGGTCATCCAGTTTGGCGGGTACCTGATATTCAACGGGTGAAAAGCGGGGGAAACCGCGCGGCGCCTCCTCCACAGGTTGCTGGCGGGTACCTGTGCTCTGGATATCGAAGTCCCTGCCCTCACCGCCATAATACTGGTAACCGGGTACGCAGTCCTCCATCTCCGCCACAATGTCGTCGAAGTGTGAAAAGGGCAGCGGTCTTTTCATCCTGGCCGCGATCTCTGCCAATATCTGCCAGTCAGGGCGACCCTCTCCGGGTGGTGTGACTGCCCTGCGGAACCTCCTTATCTTCCCCTCGAAGTTTATCGTGGTACCGTCCTTTTCTAAGGGGCTGGCTCCGGGAAGCACCACGGTGGCTAACTTCGCTGTCTCGGTGAGGAAAATGTCCTGAACTACGAGGAACTCCAGTGAGGCGAGGGCTTCTGTGACCATCTGTCGGTCAGGGAAGGTGGAGATGGGGTCCTCGCCGCAGATATAAAGCGCCCTTATTTTCCCGGAGATCGCTCCCTGTAGCATCTCAATAGCGGTCAGCCCTGGCGGGTCTGGTAGGTTTACCCTCCAGAGCGTCTCAAGGTCACCCCTTGCCCTAGTATCGGTGGCGCTGCGGAACCCAGGGAGGAGGTGGGGTGACAGTCCCATAGCCATGACACCGTAGCTATTGCTTTCTCTATACAGGGTGGTGATGCCCCCGCCCTTGCGCAGGGCATTGCCAGTGAGCAGTGCCAGGTTGGCGATTGCCCTGACACAGTCGGTGCCGGTGGGGTACTGGGTTATACCGCTGCCGTGGACTAAGGACGCTTGCCTTGCCCGAGCATAGAACCTGGCGGCAGCGACTATCTGTCCAGCGGGGACGCCGGTAACCCCGGCGGCATATTCTGGAGTGTAGTGTTCTACAGACCTGACGAGCGGCTCAAAATTGTCGGTGCGCCGCACCACAAATTCCTTGTCCAGCAAGTTTTCCTTTACGATCACATGCGCCAGGGCACTCAGCAGTGCTATATCAGTCCCCGGCTTCGGCTGCAGATGGAGCGTGGCGAAGAAAGCAAGCCTGGTGCGGCGTGGGTCTATCAGTATCAGACAGGCGCCTTTGCCCTTGACCGCGCGCTTGATGGCGTAGCCTACCGCCGGGGCAGATGTGGTGGGGTCAGCACCTACCACCATAATTACATCCGATTTTTCGATTGCCTCCACATGGTTTGCTGGCTGGGGCAAGCCGATGGTGGTCGCCAGCCCCAGGATGGTGGCGGCACTGTAAAGGCGGCTGCCACTGTCTACATTACTGGTACCGATGGTGCATCTGGCAAGCCGTTGCAGCAGGTAGGCTTCTTCGTTGGTGCAATGGGCTGAACCGAGCACGGCTACGCTCTCGGCGCCGTGTTTGCTTATCACCTTTTCCAGTCCGTCAGCTACCAGTGTCAGCGCCTCTTCCCAGTCGCTCTGTTGTAGGCTGCCGTTTCTCCTGATAAGAGGCGTGGTGAGCCTGTCTGGACTGTGGGTGAAGTCATAACCGTAGCTACCGCGGACGCAGAGGGGACGATAGCCGGTGCCGTCTGTTTCCGCGGGTATCGAGCGGATGATACGGTTGTCCTTGATTTCGAGCTCGATGCTGCAACCGCAGCCGCAATGAGGACAGGTTGTCTTTACCTTGTTCCGCGTTGTCCCGCGGTACGGCGCATCCCTTTCCATCAGGGCACCGGTGGGACAGAGCGCCACACAGGTACCGCAAAAGGTGCAATCTGAGGACTCCAGTGGCACGTCCCCGAAAGTCGCTGGCTTAGACTTGAACCCTCTCTGGAAATAGTCGAGGACACCCTCGACTACCAGTTCTTGGCATGCCCTGATACATCTGGCGCAGAGCACGCACTTGCTCAGGTCACGCTGGATGAAGGGGTTGACGTCCTGGATGGTGGCTACCTGGGGTACGCGTTGAAGCTGAGTCAACGACAGCCCCATCTCAGCGGCGATGCCCCTTAGCTTGCAGCGGTTGCCCTTATCGCACACCGGACAGGCGTCGGGATGGCTTGCCAGCATGAGTTCCACAATGGTCCTGCGGTGGGTGACCACCCGTGGCGAGCGGGTGTTGATGACCATTCCAGAAGCTATTGGGGTGACGCAGGCTGCCATCAGGGCACCGCTTTTCTCTTCTTCGACGATGCAAAGACGGCAGGCGCCGATATCGGGGAGGTGGTCATCATGGCATAGCGTCGGAATATGCACCCCTGCCTCCCGTGCTAAGGCAAGGATACTCATTCCTGCGTAGCCGCTTACCTCGTTGCCATCCAGCGTAATCGTTATCGGCTGCAATGCACCACCACCCCGAAAAAGGGTCTGGTGTTATGCCGGACCAGCCGGCTCAGAGCGGGACCGGGACGCGCTCGCCTTTATCGGCTGCCCTGATGGCGGCGAGCAGCATAGAACTGGCGCTTTTTTTAGGAATGAAGCCGAAGGCACCCACCCGCTCGCTGGCACGCACGTTGGCTTCGTCGGCGTACTGTGTCAGCATCAGCACCCGGGAAGGTATGCCCTTTTCGTTCAGTTCTCTGGTGGCTTCGAGCCCGTCCATGCCTGGCATGGCGATATCCATGAGGACTATGTCAGGCATAAGTTCACGAGCTTTTCGTATGGCTTCGGTGCCATCGACTGCCTCCCCCACCACCTGGATATCGGGCTGCAGACCGAGCAGGACGCGGATACCCTCCCTGACGACCACGTGGTCGTCCACTATAAGCACCTTTATCTTCCTAGTCGTCCTATCGAGCACCTTTCTCACCGCGACCATCATCATCTCCACCTCGACGGGCTTCTGGAAATAGTCCTCAGCCTCCAGTTGCATGCCCTCCTCCCATCGCCATCCCCTGGTCAGCCGTTGCTCTGGCGGGGCATCGACCACCAACAGGGGGATGTCGCTAAAGCTGGGGCTCTTCCTCAGCCACTGGTGGAACTGGAAGGCGGCGCCGCGTGGCTCGAGGGTGCCGATGATGACTAAGTCGGGCTTATGGTAGCGCACCATTTCCTGCGCCTCTGCTAGGGAGTGGGCGTGGAGTGCTACATAGTCGGAAACTTGCAGTGCCTTACTTACCTCTGTGACAAACTCTATTTCGTCATCCACCACCAGGACTTTCATTTTCTTTTCTTCCATTTCCAGCCTCCTTACCGCAGCTCCCTTGCCTAGCGCGAGTGGGTGCCGCGTCTTTATCTTAAGTGTAGCTACTTATTTGGAGGAGTCACAGAGGTGAACACCCCAGAAGACGCGGGGAAAATGCCGTAGTTTTACCGGGGAAGGCGCCGATATTTTGCCGGGATTTTGCGTAGTCGGCTGCTGGGAGGTGTCAGGAGACGGTGATTATGCCCTTGCGTATTGCGTACTTAATGAGGTCGGCACGGTTGTGGATATCAAGCTTAGCCATGAGGCTTGTTTTATGTCTGTCCACAGTCTTGGGGCTAAGCACCAGCATCCTGGCAACCTCCTGGGTGGTGTAGCCCTCAGCCAGTAATTTCAATACTTCACGCTCCCTATTTGTGAGCTGGTAGTACGGGTCATGTTCCTTTGTTAGGTCAAGATGTTGCTGGTACCCCTCTACGAAGATGCGGGCTACCGACGGCGAAAGGTAGGAGTCGCCGCGGTGGACGGCGCGAATGGCGGTGACCAGCTCTGAGGAAGCCGCCGTCTTGCAGATGAAGCCACGGGCTCCAGCCTCGAACATGGGGAACACGAACTCGTGGTCATCGTATTGGGTGAGCGCGATCACCTTTGTCCTGGGGAACTGTTTGCAGATGCGGCGGGTTGCCTCCAGCCCGTCCATGAGGGGCATGGCAACGTCCATAAGCACCACGTCCGGCATCAGCTTTTCCACCTTTTCTATGGCTTCCCTGCCATTGGCTGCTTCGCCTACTAGCTCCATGTCTGCCATAAGTCCCAGCAGGGCATAGATGCCATCGCGCACTATGGCGTGGTCATCAACTACTAGCACCCTTATCTTTGACACTAGCTGTCCTCCACTGAATGGGCACCCTCACGGTGACTGTGGTGCCCCTGCCCGGCTGTGATTTCACGTTGCAGGTGCCGCCCATGAGTTGTACCCGCTCTTTCATGCTGAACAAGCCGGCGCCACGACCGCTGGGCTCCACGGTCTTTATCTGCGACACATCAAAACCGATGCCGTTATCGCTGATGGTCATCACCAGCTCATTGCCGTTTACCATGAGGCTGATGGAAACGCTGGTCGCTCTGGAATGCTGCTGAATATTGCCAATAGCCCCTTGTGCCACCCGGAAGAGGTTGGTCTCCACATCTTTGGGTAGTGCCCTGCCCAGTTCGTCGAAGTGGAAAGAGAGGCTTATTCCCAGGGGCTCCAGCACTGACTGGGCGTGCTGTCGGAGCGCCGGCACCAGCCCTAGGGAATCGAGGAGCGTGGGGCGCAGGTTGACGATAAGGCGGTGGATCTCATTGCCCACCTCAACAGCCAGCCCGTGCGCTTTCTTTAGCGTCTCTTTTAACCTAGCGTCTTGGATGCCAGCCATCTCCACCATTTCGGTCACCGCCTGCAGGTTCAGCACCAGTCCAGAAAGCGCCTGGCTGGTCTCATCGTGCAACTCGCGTGAGATGCGTCTCCGTTCTTCCTCCTGTGCCATCAGTGCAAACCGTACCAGTTGTCGGTAGCGTTCCCGACTGCGCCGCAGCTCCCCGTAGAGCCTTGCCTGCTCGATAGCCATGCCGAGGAGGTCGCCGGTGGCGTATAAGAGGTGGATATCCTTCTCGGTGAACTGATGCGGCAGGTTGCTGGCAATATTCATAACGCCGAGCACCCTGTCCCTAGACATCAGGGGGACGCTGACGAAAGCCTTCAGCCCCTCCTTGCTGATAAGCTCGGGGTGGGCAGCTTCAGGGCTTTGAGAGATATCCTCCACCATGGCTGCCCTGGCGCTTTCCGCAACCTTTCCAGCGATGCCCTCGCCGAGCCTGATGCGCATCTCCCGGGCGTAGTCATCTGATATGCCATGGTATACACGGTAGGAGAGGGTGCCGGTGTCGTCATCGAGCAGCATTATGCCGCCAATTCCCCTGTCCAGCACGGCGAGGACGGTGTCCAGACCGACGCGCAGGATGGTATCGAGGTCAGTGAGCCCGCTGATGGCAGCGGCGACGCGGCTTAAGGCGATGAGTTCGTCTGGCTTTGCCGCTTGTGCGGTTGCGGGCGTGTCTACCTGTGTAGAGCTGCTGCTACCCTTTCTTCCCGCCAGAGCCTTCCCCTTTCCCGCCTTCATCACACCCCTCCTGTGTGTGACTCTAGCTTACATAAAGGGGCAGCACTTGTCAATCAGACAGGAGGTGTCGGTTGCTGTTGCCCGAGTGGTCTTGTCCCGGACATGAGTGGGTTACTTTACCTCGCTGAGGCGCTTTTTCAGGTAGTCGATGACTTTGACCGGAGTGGGGTCTACCGCGTAGAGAAGCGCCAGATAGTAGCTCACCCAGTCGCCGAGATAGACCATCCCCATCATCTGCGCCAGCTGGCCCTTCCCAGGGGCGTCCACAATCTGATGGGGGATACCGCTCTGTTTGAGCAGTTCTGAAGTGACTTCATAGCGAAGGAGGGTGCGGTGGTGAATATGGCTGGAGCGGAGCAGGACGACAAATAGCTTTGCTGCCAGCTCCTTCGGCATCTCATAGCCGACCACGGCATTGTGATTAAGTTCTGGTAGGGCTTCGAAGAATGCCCAAGCTTTGCTGTTCTCGTTTATCTGCGTCTTCCAGCGGCGGGCGACCTCGCTCATAATGCCGGCGCCGTAGACGACGGCGATCTTACCATGGAGGTTACGGGCAAGCTGCTTTGCTGGATTGACCGCCGTGGGGACCGTCTCGTTCCATTTAGTGAGCAGGTCTTCCAGCACCCCGAGCATTTCAGCGACCTCAGCGGACATGTCTTTGAAGAAGCCGAGCTGCTGCAGAAAGGCGATGAGCGGCATGAGGCTGTAGCCCAATGCTGCCCGGGGTGGCGAGTTATGCTCGATGGTGAACACGGGCACGCCAGACCTTTCCGCCATTTCTGCCAGCCTGCCGCCAGTGGTCAGTGCCAACTTATGACATTTGGTGCCCAGCGCCTGAGAGAGGGCGGAGAGCGTCTCCTCGGTGTTGCCTGAATAGCTGGAGGCGATGACCAGGGTGTTTTCATCGACGAACGGCGGTAGGTCGTAGTCGCGGACAACGAAGATGAGCGGTCTCTTCAGGTGGTGGGCTAGGTTGCGGAGCAGGTCGCCGCCGATGGCTGAGCCACCCATCCCCAGCAATACCACCTTGTCCGCGCTGCGGTACTCCGGCGGTAGTCTGAAGTGCAACGCCTTTTTCCAGGCGTCTTGGCACTGTGCGGGCAGCCCCTTTATTTGCTCCAGCATCCCTGCGGTGTCGAGGCGCTGGTAGATGGTAAGGTCGTCAAGGTCGGTCATGGTCACACCCCAAGCATCTTCCTGCCGCTATCGAGTAGCCTCTGTACCTGCTGCGGCGTGTGGGCTTCGGCGTATATTCGGATGAGCGGTTCGGTGCCGGAGAAGCGGACGAGCAGCCAGGAGCCGTCGTCCAGCACATAGCGGTAACCGTCCCTGGTGTCCAGCCGCACCACATTTTTGCCGGCGATTGATTTTACCGTTTGTCCAGAAATCCTGCTGTTCAAAGTGTCTTTCTCCTCGGGCTGGATATGGATATCGATGCGGTCGTAATGGTGCTCGCCGACCTTACTAAAAAGGTGTTCCAGTAGCTGCGAGGGCTTCTTGCCGGTCCTGATGATAAAGTCCAGGAAGTAGAGCCCGGCGAGGATGCCATCACGCTCGGGGACATGTCCGCGGAAGCCGTAGCCGCCGCTCTCCTCGCCGCCGATAACGGCGTGCTTCTCCTTCATCAGCGGTGCCACGTATTTGAAACCCACCGGCGTCTCGAACACGGGCACGCCGTAAATTTCGCCGAGGCGGTAGAGCATGTCGGTGGAGGTGAGGGTCTTGATGATAGCGCCCCGCTCGCCGCGCACCTCCAACAGGTAGAGTGTGAGTAAGGCGAATACCTGGTGCTGGTTGAGGAACCTACCCTTCTCATCGATGATGCCGATGCGGTCGGCATCCCCATCGGTGGCAAGGCCGGCATCGGCTTTCTCCCTGACTACCACGGCGCAGAGTTCGCCGAGGAACCTGGCGATGGGCTCGGGCTGGATGCCGGGGAAGGACGGGTTGCGCTCACCGCGTATCTCGGTGATGGAGATATTGCTGCCTTCAAGGAGCCTGCGGAAATAGCCGCTGCCGGCGCCGTACATCGAGTCGACAACGATTTTGAGTCTGCTTTTGCGGATGGGTTCAAGGTCGACCAGCCTGCTGATGTGGGCGAAGTAGTCTGGGTCGGGGTCGAAATAGGAGACAGAGCCATTTTCCAGCGCTTTAGCCAGTGGCAGCCTGTTTATTTCACCGCTGGCAGCCACCTCGTTGGCAACCCTCTCTATCTCCGCAGCTACCCCAACAGGGGCGCTGGCGCCGCTTTCGTCCTTGTATTTAAAGCCGTTCCACCTTCCCGGGTTGTGGCTGGCGGTGATGATGATGGCGCCGGCTGAGTTAGTAGAGGTGACGGAGTAGCTTATCACCGGGGTGGGTGCTGGCTTGGTGCACAGCCTTACCTTGATGCCCTCGGCGGCGATGACCTCGGCGGCTGCGGCGGCGAAGTCCTCGGAAGCAAACCTGGTATCATAGCCAATTACCAAGCCGCGCTCTGCCAGTCCGGTGCGCTCGAGGTAGTCAGCCACGCCATGGGCGCAGGCGCGGACGTTATCGAAGGTGAAGTCCTCGGCGATGACTCCCCGCCAGCCATCGGTGCCGAACTTTATCTTAGCCATACCAGGATATTATAGCCCAGCCTCAGCCCTGAGTACCTGTGCTTTATCTGTCTTCTCCCAGGGCAGGTCAAGGTCGTCCCTGCCGAAGTGTCCGTAGACTGCGGTCTGGCGGTAAATGGGACGGCGCAAATTCAAGTGCCGGATGATGGCTTCAGGGCGGAAGTCGAAGTGCTTCTGGATGAGTCCCAGTATCACCCTGTCCGGGACCTTCCCGGTGCCGAAGGTCTCGATGGACAATGAAAGCGGGCGGGCGACCCCGATGGCATAAGCCACCTGTACCTCGATGCGGTCAGCAAGCCCGGCGGCGACCACGTTCTTTGCCACATACCTCGCCATATAGCTGGCGGAGCGGTCGACCTTGGTGGGGTCTTTGCCGGAGAAACAGCCGCCGCCGTGGCGGCAGGCGCCACCGTAGGTGTCCACCAGTATCTTCCGCCCGGTGAAGCCGGTATCGGAGACGGGACCACCGATGACAAACTTGCCGGCGCTGTTCACATAGTACCGTGTGCGGTCATCGAGCAGGTAGGGGGGTACCACCGCTTTGACCACCTTCTCGATAATGTCGTTGCGGATGGTCTTAGCGTCGACATCGGGGTCGTGGTGGGCGCCGATGACGATGGAGTCTATCCTTTTTGGCACACCGCGCTCGTATTCCACGGTCACCTGTGATTTGCCATCGGGGCGGAGGTAAGGGATTATCTTCTGTTTCCTCACCTGTGCCATATGGCGGCAGAGCTTGTTGGCGAGGGAGATGGGGAGTGGCATGAGCTCTATGGTCTCAGTGCAGGCGAAGCCGAACATCATCCCCTGGTCGCCGGCGCCGGTCCTGTCCAGCTCGTCAACCGTTGCGGCGCCCTCACGCACCTCCATAGCCTGGCTGACGCCGGCGTCTATGTCTGCCGATTGTGGCTTTATGGACACCAGCACGCCGCAGGACTGGTAGTCGAAGCCATATTCAGGTCTGGTGTAGCCTACCTCCTTCACCACCTTGCGGACGACCTCCGGTATCTCCACATAGCACTTGGTGGTGATCTCGCCGAGGACCACCACCAGACCGACGGTCACCGCCACCTCACAGGCAACCCTGCCGTAGGGGTCCTGCTCCAGGATGGCATCGAGGATGGCGTCTGAGATCTGGTCGCAGAGCTTGTCCGGGTGTCCCTCGGTCACCGATTCCGAAGCGAAGAAGTATGAAGTCGAATCGCTGAAGCTGTTAGCCATTTTTTTCTCCTTGTGGTTACGTTCCCTCCTCCCAGCTCTGGAGGTACTTTTGCTGCTCTTCAGTCAGTGAGTCTAAGGCGATGCCCATGGACTCGAGTTTCAGTCTGCCCACCTCCCTATCGATGTCTTCAGGGACGGGGTAGACCTGCGGCCTGAGTCTACCCTTGTTTTTCACCAAGTATTCTAGGCAGAGCGCCTGGTTGGCGAAGCTCATGTCCATGACGCTGGCGGGGTGCCCTTCAGCCGCCGCCAGGTTTATCAGCCTACCCTCGCCGAGGAGCAAAAGCCTTCTACCGTCTGCCAGAGCATATTCTTCGACGAACGGGCGCAGTTGTCTCTTTTTGGTGGCGAGGCTTTCCAGCGCCGGTATGTTTATCTCCACATTGAAATGTCCGCTGTTAGCCATGATGGCGCCGTCCTTCATCAGGAGAAAGTGCTCTCTATCGATGACATTGACATCGCCGGTGGCGGTGATGAAGATATCGCCGGTCCTGGCTGCTTCGATGAGGGGCATTACCTGGAAGCCGTCCATGGCTGCCTCTAGGGCGGGGATGGGGTCGACCTCGGTGACGATGACCTGGGCGCCCATGCCCTGTGCCCTTCTGGCGATGCCCCTACCGCACCAGCCGTAGCCGCAGACCACCACCTTCTTCCCTGCCCAGAGTATGTTGGTGGCTCGGGTGATGCCGTCTATGGTGCTCTGACCGGTGCCATAGCGATTATCGAAGAAGTGCTTGGTGCGGGCATCGTTTACGGCGATGATGGGGTATTTCAGCTTGCCCTTCTTCGCCATGTTCCTCAGCCGGACGACGCCGGTGGTGGTCTCCTCGGTGCCGCCGATTATACTGTCAAGGAGGTCGGTGCGCTCCTTGTGGGCGGTGCTGACCAAATCGGCGCCGTCGTCCACGGTGAGCTGTGGCTTATGCTCCAGTGCTGCTTTTATGTGCTGGTAGTAGGTCTGGTTGTCCTCACCCTTGATGGCGAAGGTGGGCAGCCCCCACTCCACCAGCGCTGCGGCGACATCGTCTTGGGTGCTCAAGGGGTTGGAGGCACAGAGGACGAGCGAGGCGCCGCCGTCCTGCAGCGTCAGCGCCAGGTTGGCGGTCTCGGTGGTGATGTGGAGGCAGGCAGAGATGCGGACGTTTTTGAGCGGTTGCTCTTTGGCAAACCTCTCCCTTATCAGCCTTAGCACCGGCATCTCTCGGCTTGCCCATTCTATCCGCAGCTTCCCGGCTTCAGCTAACGACTTGTCCTTGATGTGGTAGTCCATGTTTAGCCCCAAAGCCTTTCGGCGACCATCTCCACAATATTACTCATTGGCTGCGCTGTGTCAAGTACTATGTGTTCCACCGGTGAAAACTCGTCTATTTTTTCGAAGTCCTGCTTCTGTGCCAGGTACACCTCCCAGCGCCCGTCGGAGATGGAGCCTTCCCTGACCCGCTGCTCCAGGCGTGCCTTTACAGTGGGCTCGTCCAGCAGGCACTCTAGGGCGGCGAAGTCGGCGTCCAGCTTTTGTGCCAGCCTTTTGGCTTCCAGCCGGTGTTTTCGTTTTTTGAACGAGGCATCAAGCACCACCGACTCCCCCTGTTGCAGTAGTTTCTCCGCCCTGGTGAACATTTCGTGGTATGTTCTCGTGGTGAACTCCTCCGAATAGATGCCTTTGTCAATGGGCTCGAAGCGGCGCTCGGTGGGCGAGATGCCTGCCAGCTCCTTGCGCACCACATCGGAAGAGATGACCGTCAGTCCGAAGCTGCGGGCTAGCCCCTGGGCGACGGTGGTCTTGCCCGTGCCCACCAGCCCGGCGACGATGAGCAGGAGCTTCTTACCGCGGGCATACCTGCAGGCGAGGCGAAAGTAGCTGCGGGCAGTTTTCAGCGCCCTTTCCTTTTCGGTGATAAATGGGTCGTCCAGCTTGAAGCCCTCCACCTTGCCCCGCACGTAGGCGCGGTAGCACTTGTAAAAGTCAAGGAGTTGCAACAGCTCGCGGTCGCCGCTTGCCTGCATGTAGGCGTTGACGAAGGCGCGGGAAAGGTCGGCGCGGCAGAAGCGGTCTAAGTCCATAGCCAGAAAGGCGACCTCGGAGGCGACGTCGCCGTAGCGGAAACGGTCGTTGAATTCGATGCAGTCGTAAATACAGATGCCGTCGGTGAAGCAGACATGGGCGGCGTGCAGGTCTCCATGGCAGTCCCTTATCCTGCCCTGAGCCACCCGTTTCTCAAACAGCGTCTGGTTCGCCTTCATAAAGTTGTTGGTGTAGTCTCTGATAAGGTCGTAGGCGTGGCGGCTGATGGTGGTGCCGATATACTTTTCCGTCTGGGAGAAGTTCTCCTCAGCATTGGTTCTGATGGCATCTATGTTGCCGTACCTGCTGATCTCCGGGCTGGTGGCGGCTTTCTCATGGAAGGCTGCCAGCCTCTGGGCGACGGCGGTGACCATACCCTCGGTAACCTTATCGGAGGGCAAAAGCCTGTCCATCATCCGCTCCTGAGGTAGCTGCTTCATCTTCACCGCATATTCCACCACCTCGCTGTCCCCGCCGAGCTGGAATTTTCCTTGGCTATAGGTGATGGGCAACACCCCGATATAGACTTCGGGGCAGAGGCGCCGGTTCAGCTCCACCTCCTGCTGGCAGAAGTAGCCTCTCTTCTCTAGGGTGGTATAGTCCAGGTAACCTAGGTCGACCGGCTTCTTCACCTTGTAGGCGAAATCGCCGGTGAGGAAGATGAACGACATCTGTGTCTGCACCAACTCTACCCGCTCGGGGTGGTGCGGATAGGTCTCAGGCTGGAGCAGGGCTTCGACTAAGGCTGCCGTTTGTGGCACCATTTAAGTGTAAGGTTTTGTCACCCTGCTTTCAAGTCCTTGAATTTTCGAAAACAATAGACAGGTTGTTATAGACGGGACTCCGGTGAAATTGCAAGACTGGGGTGAACTGGAGCTGTTTCAGCCTAAAGATTTTGTCCTGGAGAAGACGGGCGTTGGGAGCGAGCCCCTGAGGCTGGACAATTTGGGTCAGGATTATTAAGAGGGCGTGGCGGGGTCAGAGCATGGTCGAAAGGAGAAACGACCTCGCTATTATGAGGCCTATCAGGATGTGGTAACCAGGCTTTCCTATCTCCTTAAGGACGTCTATAACCACAAAAGGCTTCACTCAGCGCTTGGTCACCGCCCCCCAGAGTCTCCTAGCCGTATTTGCCGAATCATAGAGGTACAGTCCAACGGGTCAACATGCTTGGCTGGTAGACTATTTGGGTGGTGGTCGGAGCATGACCCGCCAGGGGTCACAGCCCCGGAACTGTTCCTCTTTGGCGAGCAGCTTTGCCAGCAGGTCTTCAAGACGGTCCCTGTCAGCCTGGGAGAAGTTTTTAGCTTCGGGACCGGTAAGCATCGCGGTTATCTCGTCTTTTAGCCGCAGCAGCTGGAACCTGCCCTGAGCCGCCTTGAGTCTGGCTTCAAGTCCGGATATCGATGGGCCTATGGTTTTTCGTGGCATTTTTTGTCTACCCATTATACAATAGCAGCACTCTTCACTTTAACTCTCCCCTCGCTATCAGTCTTCTAGGCTGAAAAGAGGTCTGACCAGCTCGCCGGCGGAGAACTTATCGCCGGGAAATATGGCATGGCCCACCTTCACCCGTTTACCAATGATGTCCATGGTGACCTTGGTGGGGTCTACACCGCCGAGGTTGCCCATGAGCCAGGGACCTTCATCGAGCTCCACCAGGACGACCACGTATGGTGCTTCAGCCTCTCTGCCCTCCGGCGGGACATATATTGTGGTGAATGTCTGGATGGTGCCTTTGCCGCTAAGCTGCACCACCTCAAGCTCGGTGCCCTGGCATTTGCTGCAGGTTATCCTTGGCGGCACAGTGATGGCGCCGCATTCCTGACATTTCAGTCCCAGCAGCCTGTCCTCTTTTAGCGCCTCACTATATTCTTTGAAGGTCAGCTTGTGTTCCATGGTCGCCTCCTGTCACCTTTTCGCAAAGTCTCACCAGCCCCGTGCCAGTATGGCGTTGCAGATGGTGCCGCCATCGCCGCCGAGGGTATCGGTCATACCTATCTTTGCCCCCTCCACCTGCCTTTCGCCGCACTCGCCCCTGAGCTGTTTGACGATCTCATAGACCTGAGCAGTGCCGGTGGCGCCGATGGGGTGGCCCTTGGCTTTCAAGCCACCTGAGGGGTTGACCGCTATCTTACCACCGATCTTGGTCTCGCCCCGTTCCACAGCCTCGCCAGACTTACCGAATTCGAAGAAGCCCAGGCTCTCCAGGGCGATGAGGGTGGCGATGCTGAAGCAGTCGTGCAGTTCGATGACGTCTATGTCCTTGGGCGATAGCCCTGCCATGCTGTATGCCTGCTTGGCGGAAAGCTCCCTGGCGATGAGGCGGGGGAGGTAGTCCTTCTGGCTGGCAAGGTTACCTGATGATGCCTGCCCCAGTCCGACAACATATACCGGCTTGTCGCTGAGCTTCTTAGCTTTCTCCTCGCAGGCGAGGACCACCGCCGAGGCGCCATCGGAGAAGGGGCAGCAGTCGTAGAGCTGGAGTGGCTGGGCGACCATGATGCTGTTGAACACATCGTCCATGGTGATCTCTTTGCGGAACTGTGCCTTGGGGTTGCGTGCCCCGTAGTAGTGTGAGTTTATCGAGACCTGTGCCATCTGACGCTTCAGCCTCTCCAGCGGGATACTATATTTTCGGGAGTAGAGGTGGGTGAGCAAAGCGAAGACGCCGGGGAAGGTGAGACCGCAGGGATACTCATAGCGGCTATCGCTGGCGGCGGCGAATGTCCTGGTTGCCAGAGGTGTGCCCATTTTGGCGGCGGTCTCGGTGCCGCCGACGAGGACGATGTCGAAGGCGCCGGATGCCACCCACATCACCGCATCACGGAAGGCAGCGCTGGAGGAGGCGCAGGCGTTCTCGTAGCGGTTCGCCGGGACATGGTCGAGTCCAAGGTAGTCTGCGGCAAAGACCTGGACCTGTGCCTGTCCCTCGGCGATATCGCTAAGCGCATTGCCCACGAACAGCGCCTGAATATCTCTGGGCTTGATGTTGGACTCGGCGATGGCGTCCATAGCAGCCTCGGCAAACAGTTCCACGGCGGTCTTGGACTGTGCGCCGGTGAACTTGGTCATGCCTACTCCGACGACGGCTACTTTCCTCATATTCCCCTCCTTACGAAGTCAGTTTATCATCTTGGGCTGGCAGCGGCTGCAAAATGCAGCCTGCTTCCAGTCGGTATCGTCCAGGCTGTTGGAGAAATGCATCACGCATTTGGCGTCAGGGCAGTGTCCCAGGTGGAGGAGATGTCCCAGCTCGTGCACCGCCTCCTTGGTAGCCCTGTCCAGGAAAAGTCCCCTGTCCTCAGGCAGCCCGTAGAACTCCTGCCGTAGGCGGCATAGGGAGAGGACCGCTATTTCAGAGGCGGTGTCAGCCTGCCCGAAGACGAAGTTGAGATGGGGGGCGTAGAGGTCGACATCAACAATGCCAAGCACTTTTTCCCCCTTAGCCCTATGCCCCCTCTTTAGCCAGTCGATTATCCTGCCGGCGAGGTATTGTCCGCGCCAGGTATCGTAAGCCTGGGTCAGCTCGGTAATGAGCGGCACCACCTCAATGGGGCAGCCGAATATTTCAGCCAGCCGCTGCCTGAGTTCCGCCATCACATCATCGTCTATCTTGCCTACGGGTCTGAGGACTATCTTCACGCCAGCTATTTTAGCCAGTCAAGGACTTGGGCTGCCACCTCACTGCGGTTGTCACGGGTAAGGTGGAGAACGCTTACCTTAGGGTGGTGCTTCAGTCTATCGGCGAAGGGGTGGGGCTTGAGCATGACGGTGCCCAACACCTTTTTACCGCTGTCCACTGCTTTGAGCACCGCCTCCCTGAACCGGGGTGAAAAGAGTTCCATTTTACCGACCTCATCGATGACTATGAGTTCGCTGCCCTCGATAGCCCTGTCGAGCGCGGCAACCGCGGTACCTTCAAGTTCACCGATGTCCACGCCGTACTTGCCCACGCGGTGGGGACTGTTGATGCTGGTATGTGCCAGGACGGCTTCCTTGCCATCGAGGGTGACTATCTTAAAGCCCTGTCTGGTACCACCGCACCTGATCTCCTGTGTATAGAAGCCACCGGCTTTCTTGTTGACCTTGCCCAAGACCTCCCGGATTAGGGTGGTCTTGCCCACACCCGGGCAACCGGTGAGCAGGTATGTGGTCGTCATCCGCCTGTGGTTTCAGCCTCTTGCTTCTTCGATCTGCCCCGGCTTTTAGGGGTAGGTTCCGCTTTGGTGCCAGCAACTGCTTCTGTGGTAGTCTCTACTTTCTTCGGTCTACCACGTTTCTTTGGTGCTTCAGGGACGGGTGCCGCTGCTGCGGCTTCGGGCTCTTTCCTTCTAGTGCGCCTCTTGGGCGCCGGCTTTTCAGCTACGGCTACAGCGGGCGCTGCTTTGGGTATTGCAGCGGTCAGCCCCATT
>CALJTV010000036.1 GCA_937975645.1 uncultured Dehalococcoidia bacterium
CACCTGAAGCGCTGACGATGAAGCCTCAAATACACCCTTTCCCGTTTATCCAGGTGTGGATGACCTGTCTTGGCTTACATATCCCATGCCTTTATAGCCTTGCTGAGCCACAGAAAGGGCACCTCGCTTCCCCTTAACCTCGACCTTTACCACTACCGTTTCCTCACCCACCGTTATCCTCCCTACTTTACAATCTTTAAGTCCCAGTAGTTTTGCGATACCACCTTGTTGGCCGCTGGGCCATAGTGGTAAGCCTCCTTCCTCGGACTTTCTTACTTGCCCGGAGTCCTTACCACCTTATACTTTCTTAGGTCTACTTTTCCGCAGATTCTATAATAGAGCTAATTGCTGGTTGACAGAAAAAACTGCCCTCGCTAAAATAAAAATTAGCAGTTGCCGCCTCAGAGTGCTAAATTAGGGCCAAGGTTTTCTGGCAATATCTGCACTGTGTATTTGTTGGTATAAGCGCTTAATTTGGGCCTGTAGTTGAGAACGAGGGGAGGTGAGAGGATGCGTATCGCCATGCTGTCTCCACTAGAAATGAGAGTGCCGCCCGTTGCCTACGGGGGCACAGAGCTAGTGGTGAGCCTCCTAACAGAAGAGCTGGTAAAAAGAGGGCATGATGTGACGCTCTTTGCCAGCGGTGACTCAGTGACGAGCGCTAAGCTGGTATCGGTGTGCCCACGCTTTCTACGCGGTTCTGGCAGGGACGCGGGTATCCTCACTATGCTCAACGTGGTGACTTGTTTAGAGCAATCCCATAAGTTTGATATCATCCACAACCACACCTGCTTTGAAGGTATGTCCACCGCCGGGCTGGTCAGGACACCGATGCTCACCACCTTACACGGCGGGCTACATGGAGATTGGCTCCTGCTCTTCCAGCATTATAAGGGATGGTATAACACTATCAGTCGTTCAGCGAAAAGACTGCTACCGAACAAGGAGCGATTCGTTGGTGTTATTTACAATGCTATAGACGTTAAATCATATCCCTTCAGAGGTGATGATCGAGAATCATATCTTCTTTTCCTCAGCCGCATCAGTCCGGAGAAAGGTCCGCATCTGGCAATCGAAGTCGCCAAAAAAGTAGGCCGAAGACTGGTCATCGCCGGTAACGTGCATCCTGTTGACCAAGAATACTTTGAGACCATGGTATTGCCCAGAGTAGATGGCGGGCAAATTCAATATGTCGGCGAAGCGGATTACTTTCAGAAACGTAAGCTAATGTCGGAGGCATACTGTTTGCTGGCGCCGATAACCTGGGATGAGCCTTTTGGGTTATTCCTTGCTGAGGCAATGGCTTGCGGCCTTCCGGTAATAGTATTCAACCGTGGCGCGGCACCAGAGGTGGTTAAACACGGCGAGACCGGCTTTGTAGTTAATACCTTAGACGAAATGGCTGACGCCGTGGAACTGATCCCACAGATAAGCCGTAAACGCTGCCGAGAGTGGGTGCAGGAGCACTTTGACGTTCCTAGAATGGCTGATGATTACTTGCGCGCTTACGAGCAAGTGCTCTCGGAGGCAAACGTAAAACGCGAGTTGGAAACTATAGTCACTATTGAGGAGTTTTCCCAAAACAGCCTGGACTATACGGTGGATACAAACAACCTGCGCAAACTAGTTCTACCAGCTAACCTCGCGACACCAAATTAGCCTGGGAGGTGGTGGAAATGAAGGTACGTAAAGCAATCGTTCCAGCGGCAGGATGGGGCACCCGCTTCTTACCGGTCACCAAGGTGATACCAAAGGAGCTCCTGCCTGTTCTCAACAAACCCGCTATTCACTATGGAATAGAGGAACTGATTGCCTCTGGCATTGAGCATATAATCATTGTTATCACCAGAGGGAAACACTTGCTGGAGGACTATTTTTCACGCTCTTTCGAACTGGAGCATGCGCTTAGAGAAAAGTCATTGTATGAAGCTTTGTCCTATCTGTCCCCAGTCTGCGATCCCGACTGCATTTGCTACGTGCACCAGGCTGAGCAGCTGGGTTTGGGACACGCAATCCTAACAGCCAAGCATCTTATTGGCGAAGAGCCTTTCGTTGTGCTGCTGCCCGATGATATTGTCTTCAGTGAAGTACCGCTTACCAAGCAGCTGCTAGACATTTACCAAGAGTACCACGCTAATGTCCTAGCTATTGAGGAGGTGCCAGAACACAGGATAAGTGACTATGGGGTCATAGAACCATTGCAAATGACCGAGCGCCTTTATCGTGTGTTAGATCTGATAGAGAAACCCAGGTCAGAATATGCCCCGTCGAGACTCGGTATAGTAGGCAGATATGTATTGCTACCTGAGATCTTTTCAGCACTTGAAGAAACTCTTCCCGGTAAAGGCGGTGAAATCCAGCTCACTGACGCTCTAAAACTATTATTACCCAACCAGCCGATACTGGGCTATAGGTTTGAAGGAAGGCGACACGACGTCGGTACTCCGCTCGGTTTACTCAAGGCTTCCCTTTCCCTAGCTCTAGAGAGTGTTGACACAGCTGAGCAGCTCCATCAATTCATAGACTTGTCTATGAGACAACGACAGCTGAGAAAAGGCCCTATCAACCACTGAGTGGAGGCTAACGCTATGGCGGGGAATAGTGTCATGTCAATGGAAACTCAAATGTTTGAAGTCGATCCCGAGCAATTCCTGTTTAAGAGGCTCCAGGAACATGGGTTGCTCACAATTAGCGGGTTATCTGTGAGAGTCCGAGAAGGTACAGCGTATATAAGCGGGTGTGTTCCTAATGTAAGGCAGAAAAAACTGGCTACAGAGCTTGCCAGACAGACAGAAGGGATTTGCGAGGTAGTGAATATGCTGAGGATAACCCCGTCGGTCATCTTGGATGATCTTTCACTCGAGAAAAGTATCCACAAGGCGCTTTCGAGAAACCTTAGGCTAACTGATTGCTGTGTCACCGTGCGAGTAACAAACGGGCAGGTTTACCTTAGCGGCTTTGTGGGCACAGCAGCCGAAAAGAATCTGGCAGAACGAGAAATATGGACAGT
This sequence comes from uncultured Dehalococcoidia bacterium, assembly GCA_937975645.1. Lineage (GTDB taxonomy): Bacteria > Chloroflexota > Dehalococcoidia > GIF9 > UBA5629 > CALJTV01. The sequence goes on from CALJTV010000036.1 coordinate 3,011, forward strand.
GCCCGGGATAAAAGATATAATCAGTGACATACAAGTTCTCAGCGAAATACCCAAAAGCGAAGTCGAGATTGCCGAGGAGATTCACCAAGAGCTGTGTGAGTGCCTCGGTTTAGATGTAGTAGCCATAAAAATTGATTTTCAAGACGGTGTCGTCCGTATGTACGGCACTGTTCCTACTAAGTATGCCAAAGAGGCTGCTGAGGAGATAGCTATGTGGACGCCGCAGGTAAGAGCAGTCATTAACGAGCTACGGGTCGAATATTCGGAGAACCCAGACAAAGAGCGACCAGCCGAGCTACTAGATGACGCTTCACCTAAAGAAAGCCTCCCAAATCTGGCCGTTTTCTAGCGTCTGACAATCGAGCATAATTCCTGCAACTTACAGTGGTATCGTGTTGCACACCGATTACCTGCTCCCTTACGGCGAACCGATAGCCGTTGCTGACATACGAAACGCCCTCATTATAAAAGAGGGTAACCTGTTCTTCATGACTGACTCCGAGGGGAATTCACCCCGTGGTAACAGGCACGGCTACGGGCTGTATAAAGACGATACCAGGTATCTTTCAGTATATGACCTTTCTTTCGACAATATAAGGCCGGTGGTCTTACTGTCAACCGCTGAGCTTGGCTACGCCTCAGAGCATCACCTCACCAATCCTTTCCTAGTTACTGCCGAAGGTAGACACATACCGAAGGACAATTTCGAGATCCGGCGGCAACGGATTGTAAACAGGGATTACCTCTTGGAGTCCATTCAAATAACTAACTTTGGCATTTTTCGTGCTCCTCTCAACTTGAGGTTTGACTTCGATGCTGATTTCGCGGACATATCCGAAATCAGGGGAACAAAAAGGCGACACCGGGGTAAACTTTTGGCGCCCATCGTCAATAAAGACAGCGTCACATTCCAATATCAAGGATTAGACAATAGAATCCGAAAGACCCACATAAAGTTTTCACCAGCCCCTTCGCAAATTTGGTACAATGGAGCGCTTTTCGTCGTCTCGCTAGGACACAGAGAGACCGTGACTATAACTGTGACTATCGCTCTAGATGATGCCAAACACTGTGATACCTTTGTGGTCGAATTCGGCAGACTGGCGACAGCCTATCGACAATGGCTGCATTCCTGTACCCAAGTATTTACTAGCAACGAGTTCTTTAACGCAATGCTGGAGCGCTCCCTGGCTGACATCAGGATGCTCATGAACCACAGCTGTGATGATAACAGTCGATACATAGCTGCTGGAACACCGTGGTTTAACTGCCTCTTCGGCCGCGATAGTATCATTGTAGCTTTGCAAACGTTGGCTTTTAACCCAAACATAGCACGTGACACCCTCCGCCTGCTAGCAAGGCACCAGGGAAAAACTATCGAGCCATGGCGGGACGAAGAACCTGGTAAGATACTGCACGAGCTAAGGACAGGAGAAGTGGCAACCCTGGGCGAAATACCTAGTCCTTACTATGGCACTATTGATGCCACCCCGCTGTTCCTCATCCTTGCCTGTGAGTATTTCGCATGGACTGGCGATTTGGCAACGCTGCAGGAGATCAAGGATAATCTCTTACAGGCACTGCAATGGATCGCTGAATACGGTGACAGCGACAAATGCGGTTATGTAGAGTACTGCAAACGATCCCATAAAGGACTGATAAACCAGGGCTGGAAGGATTCTAGAGATGGCATTGTTAACCGCGACGGCACACTACCCAAACCTCCCATTGCCCTTGTTGAGGTTCAAGGTTATGTCTATGCCGCCAAACGTGGAATGGCATGGTTGCTCCCCTTCCTGGGTGAATATGAACTGGCCAAGAAGTCACGCCAGGAGGCCGAGGTACTGAAGAAAAAATTTAATAAAGACTTCTGGCTTGAGGATGAAAGCTTCTACGCGTTGGCACTGGGAAACAATAAAGAGCCAGTGAGAAGCATCACCTCCAATCCGGGACATTGCCTGTGGACCGGGATAATAGTCAGAAGCAGGGCAGCTAAAGTAGTCGAGCGCTTATTCGCTAATGATATGTTTTCTGGATGGGGTATAAGGACGTTGAGCAACCAGTCAGCCCGATACAACCCGCTGGGCTATCACCTCGGTACCGTCTGGCCTCATGACAACGCTATTATTGCCATGGGATTAAAGCTGTACGGCTTTGAAAGCGAATTAAATGAATTAGCGACGGCACTTTACGACTGTTGCCGCTGCTTTGATTATTATCGCTTACCTGAGCTCTTTTGCGGCACCCCTCGTTCCTCCCACAATTTACCCGTCCGCTACCCAGTCGCCTGTCGTCCTCAAGCTTGGGCAGCAGGCACACTGCCCTTCATACTTCAGGCACTTCTAGGACTCGTGCCCAATGCCCCCGCTAAAAGACTGAAGATTATCAGACCAGAGCTCCCTTACTGGTTGGAAAGGGTTGAAGTACGGAAGCTAAGGGTTGGCGACAGTGCTGTAGATCTGCTATTCGAACAGTCCCGGGGCAAAACCAGTGTCTCTGTCCTGAACAGCAGCGGCATCGAAGTCTCGGTAATAAGAAAACTCCCCCATGATGGAAATAAATAGCAGCTACACACATCAGGCCCTGGCAGGCTTTGACCTAACGAAGTGTGGGGCTACGAACTGAGATCGGGTATAACCGAGAAACAATGCTCAAAACGAAACACACGAAGCACTACGCTTGGTACTTAAGCTAGTAGTGCTAACAGGAATTGGCAGCCGCTACCACATACCATCTAGTACAATCCTGCGTCGAAACTAGTTGACTGGGGCTGGTAGTAAAAGTATTATGGCTACAAAGCAATACACTAAGGAGCACATGACCATGCTCGCTCTGGATAATATACGGGTTATCGACCTCACCCACCTGCCACCGGGGGCACTGTGTACTATGATACTAGCTGACCTAGGAGCCGATGTCATCAAAGTCACCGCGCCGCCGGAGACAAGCCAGCGCGGTGCCGGCGCAGAAGCTATGTTGACTGAAAGTGACAGCCGGAGAATGACTGCCTTCGATGCCCTGAACCGCAACAAGCGCAGTATACAGCTCAACCTGAAACACCAAGACGGACACAAGGTGTTCCACGATCTTGCCAGGACAGCAGATGTCATTGTCGAAGGCTTTAGACCTGGTGTGGTGAAACGACTGAAAGTGGACTATGATACAGTACGTGACATCAACAGCCGCATAGTCTACTGCTCGTTAAGTGGTTACGGACAGGACGGTCCTTACAGCACCTTCTCTGGACACGATATAAACTATATTTCCATAGCCGGCGCCCTAAGCATCATCGGCAGCCCTGAAAACCCAAGTATTCCTCTAAACTTGTTGGCTGATTTCGCCGGCGCATCTTTACATGGCGTCATCGGCATACTCGCTGCCCTATTAGCTAGAGAGAGGACCGGCAGGGGGCAATATGTGGACATATCCTACACAGACGGCGTCATCAACCTACTCACCTGGTTCTTCAGTCTCCACTTTGCCTCCGGGATCAGCCCCAGCCCAGGTAAGTCGTGGCTTCACGGTGCCTATCCCTACTATAGCACCTACCGGACAAAGGACAATAAGCACATCAGCATCGGTTGCGTGGAACCCTGGCTATGGGAAAATCTTTGCCGCGCCCTGGGTAAAGAGGAGTACATCCCCCACCACATCGCGGCTGAACACTTCCACCAGCCGCCACAGGATGAAAAGTGGCTGGAAATCTCGTCGTATCTACAAGAGGTCTTCCTCACCCGAACACGGGACGAATGGTTCGAGTTCCTTTCGGATAAGAATGTGCCCGTGGCAAAGGTCTACACTCTGGCAGAGGTGGCTAATGACCCGCAGATAATTCACCGCCAGATGATAGTGGAAATCGACCACCCCTCGCTGGGCAAAATCAGACAGCCCGGCATCGCTATCAAGCTGTCGGAGACACCAGGCAGGATAAGGAAGTTAGCACCTTCTCCCGGCGAGCACACCGACGAAATACTCAAAGGACTTGGCTATACAGACCGTCAAATCAAACAGTTGCGCAGACACAAGGTGGTAGGCTAGAATTTAATCAAGGGGGTGAAAGATGCCAGCCAAAGCATTTGTCCTCATTGAGACAGAGGTCGGCCGCACCAAAGACGTCGTGGCTGCACTAAACAACCTCAAACTCAAAGAGATGAAGTCGGTCGACTTGGTAACCGGCCCCTACGATGTCATCGCCGTGGTGGAGCATAACGACTTCAACGCCATCGGTAACCTGGTCACCGAAAAGATACACCCCATCCCAGGCATCAAAAGAACGGTCACCTGTCTCTCCATCAAGGTACCCTGAGGCTGTAGACCCATGGAATGCGTCTTTTGTCGCATAGTGGCGGGGGAAATACCCGCCAGAGTTGTATTTCAGGACAAAGAGTTCATGGCGTTCCACGATATCCACCCTCAGGCACCAGTGCATATCCTGGTCATACCGAAAGAACACATAGTCTCTCTCGACGACCTCAAACCCGAGCATGCAGGACTCATCGGGCGCCTGGTACTGCTTGCCGTCGAACTTGCCCGAAAGGAGAACATCTCGAACAGCGGCTATAGACTGGCTATTAGTTGCGGTAACGAAGGGGGTCAGGTGGTACCCCACCTTCACCTGCACCTCATCGGCGGAAGAAAGCTAGCTGATGAGCTTGGCTAAAAACTAGCCCTCGCCTACCATCTCTCGCAACCTTTCCACCACCTTGTCTACAGCATCCTCCGGCGTGGAAGCACCAGCAGTAATCCCGATGTGTCTTTTACCTTCAAGCCAGCCATCGTCCAGCTCGTCAGCTGCCTCAATTAGATATGTCTCCACCACCGGGGAACACACCTCAGCAAGACGCCTAGTATTAGCACTGTTCCTGCCTCCGACCACTATCATCAGGTCGCTCCTCCTTGCCAGCTCTACCGCGGCGTCCTGACGCTGCTGTGTCTTCTGGCACAGCGTATTTATGATCCGTACCTCCAGGACATGGTGACCAGCGATGCCCAACAGGAGGGCGATAAACTCGCTAAACTTCGTCAAGCTCTGCGTCGTCTGGGCAACGATGCCCAGTCGGCTGCCTAACCCCACCCCGACCACAACTCTTGCGTCCATGGTAGCCACTGCTCTGTCCCCTGCCCATCCCAGCAACCCCCTCACCTCCGGGTGGTCAGCATCGCCAAAAATAACCACGCCAAGACCTGAATCGGCTAGTCTCTTTGCAGCCCTCTGTGCTCGGCGCACGGTAGGACAAGTGGCATCTATCACCTTCAAGCCGCGCGATTGCAGTTCTGTCAGCAACGCCGGTGGGACCCCATGGGAAGGAATAGCCACAACCGCACTATCAAGCGCATCAATGTTGTCCACTACCTCAACGCCCAGGCTGGCAAGCCTGTTCACCACCGCCCTGTTGTGCACAATCGGACCTACGCTCAGTATGTGCCCGTACTTTCTGGCTGCCTCCTCGATAATCCTAATCGCCCGCCTGACGCCAAAACAAAAACCGAGCCCACGGGCTTTCTCTATGGTAACCCTCGTCATTTCTTATGCTGTCAGCAGGGCTGGTACCTACCCCTGTACTCAGGCGGCAGCACACTTGCCAGTTTGCCCATTATATACTCGGTGAGCTCCTTCAACTTTCTCTCAGAGGCTTCACCCTGAACGGGGGGCAGGGTAAAGGGCTTGCCGAAGTTCACCACCACTTTTGGTCTCCTCAACCAGCCGATGCCTTTCAGCTTTTCCGTACCCCAAATACCAACCGGTATCAACGGTGCGCCGGTGCGCAGAGCGATCAGAGCACAGCCATGGTATGCCTCTTTAAGCTGACCAGTCTTACTGCGTGTCCCCTCGGGATAGATGCCGAAAACCATCCCCGCCTGCAGTACTTTTATGGAATACTCTACTGCCTGTTGCCTTTCTTCGATGGTCCCCCGCCGCCGAACTGGGAAAGCCTCGGCTATGTCCATCAAAATCCGGAACAGCGGCACTGGGAAGTACTGGAAAAGCTCCTCCTTAGCCATAAATATGCTGTCACGGGGCAGGATGCTCAATATATGCAGCACCGGGTCAAGGAGATGCAAGTGGTTGCACACCGCTATTATAGCGCCATCAGCCGGCAGGTTCTCCTTGCCCCTGACTTCATAGCGGATGAGGACCTTGAACAATGCCCTGAAAAAAGCCTCAGCTATCTTGAGTGATACCTTTAATGTGGGGCGTGAAATGCGGCGCTTGACCACACCGCCCTTGATAGGGAAATAGTAGACCTCTTCCTCCATCGGCTTCCGTCTTTCCCTGGTAGCAACCTTCTGTCCTTTAAACCATTCGGCTATCATGGCGGCCCGCCTCCCTGCGTTTATGCTGTAATTATACCTCCACAGTCAACAGGGCTGCCAGTGAGATAGTGTACCATTTATTCAGGCTTTTCCTTCGTGGTGACCTATTGCCATGGGAACAAAGCTAATAAAGCTTTGTTCAAGGTTCACCCTCACCTCAATCCTCTCCTCTCGAAGAAGAGGAAGTCTAGAGAGGAAGTCCTCTCTCCCGCTGGGAGAGAGTTAGAGTGAGGGCAAAAGCCTGAATAAAAAGAACGCTACTCTGCCACTGAAGTTCGGCAGGAAATTATATTGTGTCCTTTAATCAGGCAAAAGCAGGTTCTGCAACCCACCCACCACCAGAGCTGCCGCCAGCATCACACCAGTAGCCTTAAGCATATCTTTTAGACCCAGCTCGCGGAGTAAAATAACAAAGGTAGCCACGCAAGGGAAAAGCATGGCTAAAACAGTGCTGGCGACCACTAGTTGTTTGGCTGTCAATGTCAAAGGCGCCAGCATGCCCACAGCCACGTCCTTACGTAAAAAACCTACCGCCAGAGCGACCACCGACTCCCTAGGCAACCCCAACACCCCACTCACCACAGGTGCAGCGACGCCAGCTATGAAGTCAAACACTCCGAAGAGGTAAAGCAGGTTAACTAACAGCACTGCCGCCAGCACTATGGGCAAAGCCTCCTTGATAAAGATAAACACCCTGAACCATAGCTTCTGCCCAATTACCCGCCAGGGCGGAAAACGGTAGGGCGGGATCTCCACCAGAAGCTCCGGACTGAACCCCTTGACAGCGCGGTTAAGGATGAGTCCGATGACGACCCAGGACACAAACAGACTGGCATAGACCAGCGCTACATATCGTATCCCTTCCCTGCCCACTAACCCCATCACCATAGCCTGCAAGGCAGCGCAGGGTACCCCGATGGAGATGAGAGTGGCTGCGATAAACCTCTCTCTGCGACTCTCCAGAATCCTGGTAGCCATAATCGCTGGTACATTGCAACCCAAACCAAGAATGGTCGGGATAATGGCATAGCCATGCAGCCCCAGCCTGTGCAGCAGCGTGTCCATCAGGACTGCCAGACGCGGCAGATATCCGATGTCCTCAAGCAACCCGAGCACGAAATAGAAGGCAACTATGTAGGGTATGACCACACCGAACTCAATATAAAGCCCGGTGCTCAGCAGCCCCATGGACTGCATGAAATCGATTCCACCATTTATCAGCCTACCCACGATGATGTCATGCCACATGCCAGCACCGCCGAGAAGAGGGCTCAGCTTCATTAGCAGTGGCATCCATACCATCTCGAAAAACGGGTCAGAAATATACTTAATGATCCCTTCGCCCACCAGCCTGATGCCACCGAACGCCGCTGCGAGCACCACTGCAGCTAGCATAAACCCCCACACCGGATGGCTGCTGATATCACCCACAGCCTCACCCAGTGTATGGTGACGGTGGCTCAATGACTGCACCTGCCCCACTATCTCGCCCACCTTTGCCCACCGCCCCTCGCTACTGGAAAACACCACCTCTGGGGCTCTGGCATCACCCAACCTGTCCACCAACTCCCTCACCCCCTCGCCAGTCACCGCCACTGTAGGCACCACGGGAACACACAGCAGTTCCTCAAGCATGGCAACATCTATAGTTATGCCACGGTGACGGGCATCGTCCCACATATTGAGCGCCACCACCAATGGCTTCCGCTTCTCCAGTAATTCCAACGTAAGCCCCAGGTTCCTCTCCAAGTTAGTAGCATCGACCACATTTATCACCACGTCACCTTGCTCGAGCATCTGCACAGCCACCTCCTCAGCTTTGGAGGTAGGCTCCAGTGCGTAAATGCCGGGGACATCGATGACCTCCACCTGTTCACCACCCATTCTAAGTAAACCTCGAGTGAACTCGACTGTGGTCCCCGGATAGTTGGAAGTTGTGATATATGTGCCGGTAAGCCGCGAAAAAAGGGCGCTCTTCCCCACGTTCGGGTTGCCCACAAGGAGGATGCGCCTCGGCTTGTTAGGACACCTAGTCCGCTGCATGTACCTCCACCATCACCCTGCTCGCCATGCCAAAACCGATAGCTACCTGCACGTTGTCCACCCTCACCATAACCGGACCGCGAAATAGCATTGAGCTTACCTTGCTGACTTTCTTCCCAGGTCTTATGCCTAGTGCTTCAAGCCGCCGCACTAGACCATGCCCTCCAACTATCTCGACCACCGTACCACTCTGACCGGCACCCATCTTGGATAGTGGCAACACCAGCCTTTCAGACACTACTTCCCCCATCTTTATCCTCCCCCTTCCATCTGCAGTCAGGGCATAGTCCTACCATGCGAACCTCAACATCGAAAATATCAAAGCCGTACCTCTCTGCTGTATCTTCTTTCAGCCTCTGGCTCATCGGGCAAACGAACTCCACAACCTTGCCACAAGACACGCATAGGAGATGTTGGTGCTCTGGTTCCGACTTCGCCTCGTAATGGTGGTGCTCCTCAATAAAATGGTGCTCCTGCACCAGGCCCAGTTCCTTGAAAAGCTGCAGGTTCCGGTACACTGTGGACAGGCTCATTCTGGCATTTTGTTCCTGTGCTTTGCGGTACAGCTCCTCAGCCCCCACATGCCCCGAGCTCTGCTGCAAAAGCTCCAGCAACAGCGTCCGCTGCGCCGTCACACGCCGGCTACTACCCCCAAGCACCTTCCGTATGCTCAGTGCACGCTCACCACCGTTCGGCATTTCAAGACCTAACCTCTGGCATGGAATTAATGCTAATGCAATTCATTTGCAATAATACCAAAAATACCGTCTTTTGGCAAGTGTCCTGCTGGTGCCCATTGGTCTGTGGTTACAGTCTGTGGAGGGACGAGAAGAGCAGTGCCACTCCGACGACGCAGAGCAGAAAAGTAAGACCACCTGCCGCCGTTGCGAGCTGCACCCCAGCCCAATCAGCAACAGCCCCGATGATAAGGCTGCCCGGTAGGTACCAGATGATGACATACAGCCCCATCACCCGCCCGCGAAAGCTGTCAGGGATAATGGACTGGATGAGTGTGTTCGCCACAGCAAAGAAAATGGCGGCAGCGGCGGCAACCATAGCTGCCAGAAGCAAAGACAATGGGAATGACCCCGAGGCTGAAAACAGGATTAATGTGACGCCAAAGACAAGACCCCCGATGATGAGCAACCACCCTTTATGCTGGAACTTGCCCAGGGAAGCCACAGTCAATGCACCAGCTATGGCACCAGCGCCCGTTGCCATCATCAACTGGCTGTATCCCCCAGCGCCTACACCAAGGACGTCCCGGGCAAAAACGGGCATCATCCAGGCATAGGGCAGAGCAAAAAGACAGGCGACTGTTACCAGCACCATGATTACCAGAACCGTTCTGTTTCTTACAAGGTAAGTTGCTCCTTCTCCCAGGTTGTCGACCACGCTCGCTTGTTGCGCAGTGAGATATGGTGGCAATGGTTGCATCATCAGCACCAGCAGCCATGCCAAGATATAACACAGTCCAGCCACATAGAAACAACCGCCGGTGCCTATTACGCCGATAAGGACACCAGCCACAGCCGGCCCGATAAAACGGCTAACCTGCCAGGCAGTAGAACTCAAGGCTACTGCATTCATCAGGTCGTCCGGCGGCACTACCCTGGGTACAACCGCCATGATGGTCGGGTCCCCGACTGACCATATCACGCCTGCGAGGAGAGAGATGGCAACGATGTGCCACACCGTGACTACGCCAGTGATGGTAAATGTCGCCAATGCCATGATAAGCAGGACTGCACCCAGGCGACAGAAAAGCAGCAGCTTACGCTGGTCAAACTTGTCAGCGAACACCCCTCCCAGTGGTGCCAGAAACAAAGGCGGGATGCTAGCACAGAAGACAACCATGCCTACCCAGAATGCAGAATCGGTCAGCTCAAGGACCAACCACCCTTGAGCAGTTACCATAACCCAATAACCTGAGCCGCCAGCGAGGAGACTTGCCCACAGCAAAGCATAGTTACGGTGACGAAAAGCACGGAGGACAGTCATAATCACCGCGGTAGAAGGTTTATTAAAAGACACTCCGTGTCTCCTCTGGCCCACCTTAACCTATGGAGCGAAGTGTAACATACTGGACCGACAGCATGCATCCATGGCTATGCTATGACAGAGATGCCATTTTTTAACAGAATGTTCAAACAGGACTCTGGTAGCCTTTTCCCCAATGCCACGTTTGTCCGATTTGACAAAAACAATTCCAGCTACTACCATTTTCTAACTGGGCACACCTTGTTCGAGAAGGCAGCGAACAGCGAATATGGCGGCTTTTAGTTTTTAAATGAGGGAGGTAGAGATGGCACGGAAAGCAAGGCTTACTGTAAAATCTGTTGCTGGCTATTGCAGCGCCGGACACAAAGTCGGTGACTCCTTCATCACCGACGGCGTTACCATCAAGGGCGAGCAAGACCAGGGCATCTGCATTTTTGCCCTCCCCTCGCTGGCGCCATACATTACCGCCTATTGCCGCGAGACCCCGGCATCAGACTGGATCAACAAGCTGAGCGAGCTGCAATGCCCGGACACCAAGAACACAGTGAAGTTTTCTGTAGAGCCAGTAGATTAGCTTCACAATTACTAGCTATTCCAATGTCGAACTAGCAGCAGCCCTATTGCTTGCCATACCTTAGCTTGGCATACAGCATGGCAGCCATTAGTCCCAGCGATATGCTGTTCCACAGGATCACTGGCATCAGTCTGAATATAATCCCATAGCTCAGCCAAGAGATAGTACCAAACAGAAAAAGGATGGTAAAAGGGAGACTTATCTCACGTGCGCTCTTCAGTCGGAAAAGACGCCAGACTTGTGGGATGAATCCCACGGTGATAAAAAGCCCACCCCCATAACCGAGAAGCTCTTGCCCGATCAATCTGAACCTCCTTACTCATCGCTTGCTGAGTATACCTTGCAGTGCTAGCAAACAGATAAAGTCAGCCCGTTATTATACAAAATGGCGCCTGACTAAAAACAGTCGTGCACCGGACAATCACCTTTGGTTGCCTCTCTATCTGTTTAGGTATAGAATTGTGCTGTGAAGGTCACCTTCTTACCCAGAACGCTTGCCGGAAAATGCTCCGTCTGGTTTATTGTGGCTTTCGCAGCGCTGCTTGTCACGTTTCTGCTGCTGGTCGCCTCGGGGCAGCGCGGCGGCGAGACTTTCTTCAGCAACCTTTATTTGCTCATCCCCATGCTGCTTGCCGGCATATCAGGTGTGGCTGCCTTCTCTAGCGGACTCATCAGCGTGATGTGGAAACGAGAACGCTCGGTGCTCGTCCTTCTCGCCATGCTTGTCGGGCTGTTCGTCCTTATCTTCTGGCTGGGTGAGGTTATCTCCCCTCACTGATCGAAGTGCGTCAGCCAGCGCTATTTGCCCTTCTCCGTGGGCACCACCTTAAACTTCGCCCCCACACCGAGGTGGTCGGACACGGTGTAGCCGCCCCATGGGTAATCCTCCATCCGCCTCTGTGGTGGCTCACGGGACACGGACTCTAACCCCAATTTTAAAGGTGTCGCACCAGCGAAATAGAGAACGTAGTCCAGCCGGTGATAGCCACCGCCCTCGGTAGCCAGGACATTTCTCTCACCCCAAGGAGACCCATCCTTTAAAATTCCTTTGCCCACCCATGTAGCCTCATCCCCACGTTCATGTCGGTACTTGTCACACTGATTTTTGTAGTCACGGCAAGCCTGTTCCCACTCCCCGTAATCGCGCCCCCTCTCCAGACTAAACTGTCTCCGGTGCCAGGGGATATCCTTTCTTGGGTCATCATAAGGGCTCCTCGGTGGATCCTGCCGCGGGTACTTCTCCCTCCAGGCATCCTTAAGGTTCAGGGGCTGAGCCCATTGCGCCAGCCTGCTATACTCACCACTATAGCCGTCCACATTGAGGTCACCACAGACGATTACCGGGCTGTCCTTTGCGTCTGCTACACACCCAGCAATAAACTCGCCAAGTTCTTTAAGCTGGTTGAGTCTGTGCTCCCAATATTCTTCTTCGTTCCCAGCAGCCAGATGGGTATTAAACACGTGGACGAAACACTCCGGCCCACCAGCAAGCTTGATACGGGCATATAGCACACCTTTATTGGAACGGCGTTCTACTTCACCCGGTCGGTCACTGAATGTAAAGCAGCTTGCCGCTATCACCGGGTACTGCGAAAGGATCATCAGTCCACCATCTACTGTGAAACTTTCCCCGCCTGGTGAGCTCGGTCCGGTGACCAGATACCTATCGCCCATTTTCAGCGCCGCTATCTGCTGGGCAGCGAGGTTACCAGCAGGGTTCCGTGCTAGCAACTGTACTTTCCCACCATCCAACTCTATTTCCTGGTCTTTCTCCAGCTTGTGCCACCATGTCTTGACCTTTTGTTTTTTGTTTCCCACCTCCGCTTCTTTCTCGGCACTTATGTCCAGCGCCTGGTCTCCAAGCCACGCTCTGGCTATACCATTCTTATACCCTTCTTTCTTATCCTCACGGTTGAAGACCTCCTGGAGGCAGATGACCTGGTATTTTTGCGCCCATTCTCCGGCGACCAGCCTCCCGATCTCTTTAGCACGCTCAGCAGCATGCGGTGTACCCCTATAAAGGACTGTCACTCCAGGTATAAGCTGGCAGTTTTGAGTCAGGACACTCAACGGACATTCCTGGCACCTCTTCTCCTCCACCGCTAGAGATGGAATAGTCTCGCCCTCCTTCGGTGGCGACACCTCCTCGCTAACCACAGGCTCCTCGAATGCCCTCCCAGCCAACGGAAGTTCCACCTGTGGCCTCTGCAGGTCATTACTGTTGATGATGATTTTGTCCTTAAATTCACCAGCCTCACTAGGGCTGAAGGTCACCAAGAAAGGTGCCGTGGTCCCACCAGGCGAAAGAGAAAAGGGAACAGCATGAGGCCAGGTGAGGCTGAACGGGCATGAGGGCATCGGTGTCACACCGATGCCCACCCAGCTAACGCTGAGAAGGGCGCTGCCCGCGTTCCTTATCCTGAAAAGGGCACCAGCCTGCTTGCCAGCAGCCACCTCGCTGAAGTCCAGCCTGTCCGGGACAACCTCAATCCTCGGCACCGCTGAAGGCGTGGGCTGAGGATAAGGCGGCGACTGGGCTGGCGGCGGAGTAGGCGCCGGTGGTGGCGTGGGAGCAGGCGGCGCCACAGCATCGATTAAAAAGGTAAGCCCCAGTTCCCCAACCACCCCTAGCGTCCAGGCACTGAAGCGCAGCTCAAAGCGCTGCCCTGCCGAACCGGAGGGCACGGTGAAACCATACTGGTCGCTCACTGTACCCCAGCCGCTGGCTACAGGAAACGGGGGCCACCCCGACGGTAAAGAAGCTGCACGGATGTTTACCGGGCCCGCTGGTGTCCTGGTGGCGGTCAACTGGATAACCCCTGATGTCCCCGCCTGCATCCGGCACTGTATGACATTCTGGGCAACAAGCTGGCAGGTACCGCCGCTGACCTGTCCGGAAAACTGCAGGCGGACTCCTCCGTACTCAAGCTCACCAGAGCCATAGGGCTGCGCCACAGCCTCCGCTGGTACCGCCAAGAAGAGAACGATGAACAGTAGAGAAAGCGGCCTCAACGCCTGAACCACCGACTTCACCCCACCTCGAGTTTACCATAGCACCATAGCAAAGGCAATGCTTCCGAGCCACGCGCTGACCTTTGACTGTAACACCGACGGCTGCTAACATAAAGCTAGCCTCCTGACGATGAGGGCAAGGGATGGTTAGACTACTCCACACCGCTGATATCCACCTTGGCCGCAAGTTCGTCTCGCTCGGCACCAAGGGCGAAAAGCAGCGAGAGCAATTGAGGACTACCTTCAAGAAGGTTGTCTCTCTGGCTATGGAAGAAAAAGTAGACATGGTGCTCATCGCCGGTGATCTATTCGATTCCAACCAGTTATCCGAGAGAAATGTCGGGCTTGCGCGAGAACAATTCAAATCGCTGGCGGATGCTAACATACCTGTATGCCTCATACCCGGCACACATGACTGCCTCGATGCCAGCTCAATCTATCGTAAGGTAGACTTTCACAAAGAATGTCCAAATGTGACCATCTTCACCGGACCCGACTGGTCGCTCAAAGATTTCCCCCATCTCAACCTCACAGTTTACGGCAAGCCCAATCTGAGCAACCGCTCCTCCGAAAGCCCGCTAAAGGGACTGAAACGCCAGACATCCAGCCGCTTCCATATAGCCCTGGCACATGGCTCTTTGGACATCGGCTCCATCGAGTCCGACGACCATGTGTTCACACTGTCAGAAATCAGGGAAAGCGGTATGGACTACATCGCTCTGGGGCATTGGCACCGTCCCTATGCCTGCTCTGAGAAAGAAGTTACCGCCTGGTACTCTGGACCTCCAGAATTAATCTCGCTCGACCAGAAAGAGCCGGGACAGGTGCTGCTCGTCACCATCACCGATTCAGGTGAGGCAAAAGTGGAACCAAAGGTCGTTGGCTGGAGAACCTGCGATGAGATCGAAGTCGACCTCTCGGCAGTCACCACAATCACACAACTCAAGGACCTTATCGCTCGCGGTGCCAACCCGGATCTAATTCGTAGAGTAGTCCTCAAGGGGTTGCGCAGCAACGACCTTGATACCGAAGAATTGCAGCAGGAACTGGATGCCCAGTTTTTCCACCTCACCATTGACGACCAGTCTTATCCCGCCATTGAGGAATACACCGGAGAGCATCTCATCATCGCCAAGTTCGTGGAGTTGATGAAACAGCATATCGAAAGCTGCACGGATGAGGAGAGAAAAATCGCCGAGCAAGCGCTCCAGTACGGAGTAAGACTCCTCGAAGGGAAAGAGGTATTGTAATGCTCATCAAGAGAATCAGGCTGGAGAACTTCAAGAAGTTCAAATCGCTGGAAAAGGAGTTCAGCCCCGGCATCAACGTCGTCAAAGGTACACGTAACGAGACCGGTAAGTCCACTTTACTCGAAGGTATTTTGGTCGCCCTGTTTGAAAACCCCAAAGGTAGTGGGAAAACACTGGACAGTCTGTGGACATGGGGTACGGACGAAAAGAGCCATTTGTACCTAGAATTCAGCGCCGACAGCAAAGACTACGTTCTCGACAAGGACTTCAAGAATAAGCGCTTGCAACTTATCGAGCAGGATACCCAGAAGCGCTGGGACATGCCCCGCACGGTCGAAGAAAAGCTCCGCGACCTGCTTGGCACCGTTTCCCGCGACCTTTTTCTCTCCACCTGTTGCATCAGACAGGACGAGGTAAGAACTACTCAATCAAGAAAAACGAAGGTGGAGCAGAGCATGGAGCAGATAATCACCGGCGGCGCACAGGGTGTCACCGCCACTGAGGCAATCCAAAAACTGGACAGTATTGTATCGAAATTAGAGGTAGGGCTTAAGTCTCCGGCGAAGTACCCGGGACCCATAGCCACGCTTCAAGAGAGAGTAAACCGGAAATGGAACGAACTAAAACGACTGAAGGACAATTTGGGAGAGACAGAAAAACTCCGAAGCGAGCTACTGGAGGTGGAGAAGCAGATTGCAGAGTTGAAGAAAAAAATCGACATCTCTGAGAAGCTCTTGGACAATAACAGGCAGCGCCAGGAGATCGAAAACAGGATAGCGGAGCTGAACAAAGAATATAACACCCTCTACAGTGTTATTTCAGATATAGATTCTGCAATGAAAGACAAACAATCGCTGGAGTCCCAGCTGCAAGGACTAACTAGCTCCGGTGACGAAACAAGCGTAGGCACCGTCAAAGACACACTGCTCAGACTAGATGAACGCCGTCGCGGCATAAATGGAGACCTGGAAAAAAGAAGGCAGGAACTGGCTGAGATAGAGACACAATTGAAAGGGAAGAGTGTTCTCACCGCGCTGGCATCCAGGGCTCTACTGATAGTTGGCATCGCCATAGCATCCCTCGGCATCGTTCTTATCTTCCTGACACCGTTCCGCATCCCAGCAGCCCTCGCTGTTGCCCTTGGGATAGGTATGGTAATAGCTAGTCTAGCAGCCAAAAACTCTATCAGCCCCATAGAACGGGACAGGAAAACATGGCAGAAAAGGATCGGCGAGATGGAGTCTGCACTGGCAGACATCGAACGGGAAGAAACCAGAGTCCTTGGCCAAATGGGTTGCAAATCTAGAGAAGAATTTAACAGCAAATATGCTCTGCTCTATTCACTGCAGCAAAAACTCAGCGAGATTGGCACCAAGCTTAGCGCCCTGCTCCGGGGGTACACTTACGAACAGCTCCAAGAAGAACTACGAGAAAAAGCCAGGGAACTTGCGGTAGAAGAGCAAAAACTTACCGACGAACTGAAAAACACCAGGCTTTCCCCTGAGGATATTATCAGATATCAGGAGCACAAACGGCAGCTTGAAGACGAGAAGAAAGAAAAGGAAGGCAGAAAGGTGGAAATCGAAGTGCACCTGAAGGCGGCGATCGACCCCGAAATTGTGAACCAGCTTGAGGAGGAACTGAAGAGCTTAGAGCAAGAAATGTCCTACTTGCAACGAAAATCGCAGGCGTGCGAACTCGCTAGAGATTTTATCTGGAGAGCCAGACAGGAGACACTAGAGGCTGTCCATAATGAGCTTCAGCAGAAAATTCAAGACTACTTCTCTACTTTCACCGACGGTAAATACAAAAAAGTGCAATTAGAACCCGGCACTTTGGAATGTACCATCTTCTCCGACGAAAAAGGTGACTGGGTAAAGCCAGAGGAACTTAGCGGCGGTACTATCGACCAGTTCTACCTCGCCTATCGGCTGGCACTGGCACAAATTATTTATCGCGGCAGACAGCCGCCGCTGGTCCTTGATGACCCATTCTACAATTTCGACCCCATCCGCCTTTCCCGGGCATTGGCTTCGCTCAAAGAGTTGAGCAAGAACCAGCAGGTCATCATCTTCACGCTGGGAGACACCTACGATCCCATCGCCGATAGAGTGATCGAATTACCCACTGACTAGTCCCCGGCAATAAAGATACGCTGCGAAAAATGAACCAAGACCGACATTCTGGTATAATGAAACTTTGGAGGAGGGGGTAAATGGTGACTTACAGGATCAAAAGTTACTTAATCGATCATTGGAAACTCATCGTCATTGGCTTGGCACCAATAGCACTGCTGGCAATAATCTTTGCCCTGCCCATCAAGACAGTCCCGGTACAAGTCACCGAGACATACTGGGACACAGAGATGAAAAGCCAGCCCTACGTGGTCACCGAAAGCTACACCGAGGAAGAACCATACAGGGTGACCGAGACCCGCACCAGCACGATCTACGACGGCTATATTTACCCGTCAAGCTGGTCCTACACTTTCACCGTCGATAAACCGGGGACCGTCACCATAAGCATTCAGGGCTATACCTATCCCTACCCCGTATATTACTATGTCCGATGCCCCGATAGCGACAGCGATGGCACCGATTGTCGCTTTTGGCCCCGTTTCTACGATTGGTACTGGGGCACCGGTCAGGCACGCGCAGTAATAAAGATGACCTACCCCGAGGAAGTGACCAAACTTCGACCAGTGACTAAATACCGCGAGGTCACCAGATATCACGAGGTGCCGACACCGGTGCTCAAAGAGAGGACGGTCACCAAAGAAGTGAAGATGTCCATATGGGCTTATCTGTTTCGCTAGGTTACGCTCACCCGAAAACAAGGTCGTAGTCCGAAACTATCCTGAGGTGCACCATGAAGAAAGAGTTGATGGACATCTTGGCATGCCCAGTGTGCAAGGGTGATCTACAGCTCAATGTCACCGAGGAAAACGACGGCGATGTCGTCTCGGGCAGTCTATACTGTCAGAAGTGCGACCATCACTACCCCATAACCGAGAGCATCCCCAACCTGCTGCCACCGTATTTGAATAAGTAGCCTACTCCGGGGAATAGACCACCCAGCTCTGCGGCGATTCCCAGACTTCAACGCTTGCTAGCTTCACCTGCCCAGGAAGGCATGCTTTCAGTCCATCGAAAATAGTGATGGCGATGTTTTCAGAGGAAGGGTTTATCCTGTCAAATGGCTCCACTTCGTTAAGACAGACATGGTCAAACTGCGAAAGCACCTCCTTGAGGTGCTTTTTCAGCTCTGTAAAGTCATAAGCCAGTCCTATGCTGTTTAAGTTTTTCGCCTCCACGGTAACCACCACCTTAAAACGGTGACCATGCAGGTTCTCACACCTACCACCGTAGTCCCTGAGATAATGGGCAGCATCAAAATGGTCTTCCACCGATATCCTGTACATGTTTACCTCCTACTAAAAATAGCTTCCGCTCCCGACCATCTGTGCACGCCGGGGACATCACCCAGCCCCGAAACAAGCTCTGCCACAGTCTTCTTCAGCACCGGGTGGACTAAGTCTGAAGCTATCTCCATTAGTGGTACCAGCACGAAGGCACGTTCGGCAACCCTCGGGTGGGGGATCTCCAGACCGGGCAGGCTTACCACCTCATCATCATAGAACAGTATATCAATGTCGATCGGTCTGGGAGCATTACGAAAGGAAGGCGTCCTGCCCATCTCTGTCTCTATGTCCTTTGCCAGAGAAAGGAGCTGCTGCGGGGATAAAAATGTGGAGATGCAACAGACAGCGTTAAGAAACCTCGGCTGGTCCTCAAAACCCACAGGCTCAGTCTCATAGACAGATGACACCTTTTCCACGGTAGCCTGCTGCGAAAGCATCTCCAGAGCAAGCACCAGATTTCTCTTTCTGTCACCCAGATTGGAGCCGAGACCGAGATATGCCCTAGCCACGCCTACTTTGACCTGCCCGCACGATGGCATCGCTCATCCGGCAAACGCGCACCATCTGCCGCACATCATGCACCCGTACGATGTCAACGCCCTTGGCGATACCAATAGCAACACTGGCTGCCGTGCCCTCCAGCCTTTCTTCTGGCGGTAAATCAAGGACTAGCCCGATCATGGACTTGCGCGAAGTACCCAGCAATATCGGTCTTCCCAGCACCTTCAGTCTGTCCAGACGCCACACCAGCTCCAAGTTCTGCTCCAGCGTCTTACCGAAGCCGATCCCAGGGTCAATAATGATGTCATCCCAGGCAACACCAGCATCCAATGCCATATCGATGGACCGCTTCAGGTCAGAGATGACTGCAGGCAATATATGGCGCTGGGGCTTGTCCCGCTGGTTGCTCATCAGTATTATGGGCACTTTCCTCTCCGCCGCCAGACGAGCAAGCTTGGGCTCCATCTTCAAGCCCCAGATATCATTGAGCATCTGCGCCCCAGCATCCAGAGCACGCCGGGCAACCTCCAGCTTGTACGTGTCCACACTCAGAGGTACCTTTAGCTCGCCCACTAACTTCTCCACCACCGGGATGACACGTCTGAGCTCCTCTTCAACGGATATCGGGCTGGAACCCGGACGTGTAGACTCGCCACCCACATCTATTATGTCCGCACCATCAGCAACAAAGCGCCGCGCCTGCTCCACAGCAGCCTCAACACTGCTCAAACCATCGCCAGAAAAGGAGTCCGGAGAGACATTCACGATACCCATCACATAGGTACGTTCCCCCCAGCGGAAGGTAGCACCACCGCAGCGCGTCTCACCAACGGACTGCCCCCCTCTTTCCTCCCGCCACTTCAGGATAGCAGCTTTGCTCAAACGCCTATACATATTTGCCTGCTAGATTCTACCATACCTAAATTCCTCCTGGATAGCAGACAAAAACACCTGCCTAAGCCGCTCGACAGACAAAGACTTGACATGTGGTTGTCAAGCATTGTATACTATGTTGACCATATTAGTCAACAATAGCGAGGTGACAAGTGAGGCTTTCTACAAAAGGCAGGTATGGGGTGAGGGTGCTCTTGGAGTTAGCGCTACGTGGTGGCGGGACAGTGCCGCTAAAGGATATAGCACGCAGCCAGCAGATCTCCCTGTTATACATGGAGCACCTTATTGCACCATTGATCAGTGCCGGTATAGTCAAGAGCGTCCGTGGTGCCCGCGGTGGCATTAGGTTGGCTAAGCCGCCGGAGGAAATTAAGCTTAGCGAGATTGTAAAACTACTGGAGGGACCAATTAGCCCCGTCGATTGCGTGGATAACCCAGGAACCTGTGCACGCTCGAGCCTGTGTGTCACCAGAGACATATGGATCGAACTGAAACGCGCCATTGAGAGCGTGCTCGAGTCCAAAACGCTTTATGACCTGGCGGAGATGCAGAGGTCCAAAGGACATGCCTTCACCGAAGAGATGTACTACATATAGGAGGTCCTGGTGGCGACTAACAGGTATATAACGCAAGTCCTTCTGCCTCAAATAGGTGAACAGGGGCAGGATAAACTGGCAAATAGCACTGTAGTGCTTATCGGCATTGGCGCTATCGGCACCGTCATTGCTTCTGCTCTGGTACGGGCTGGTATAGGTAATCTAAGACTCATAGACAAGGACTCGGTGGAATATTACGACCTTGTCAATCATGTCCTATTTGATGAAGATGACGTCAGGAACCAGCTCCCTAAAGCTGTAGCTGCTGAGCGTCGCTTACAGAAGATCAATTCGTCCGTCACGGTCACAGGGATACTGGCTGATGTGAATCAGTCTAACATTGAGCACCTTATCGGCGACGCCGATTTAGTGGTTGCCGGACTGAATGATAACGAGACGTGTTTCCTAATAAACGACACCTGTATGAAACATAAGATCCCGTGGGTACATGGCAAGGCAGTGGGCACATGGGGAACAACTCTGAATATCTTGCCGGGCCGCACCCCATGCTATCAGTGCGTTTTTGGCAATCCCCTGACACATGAAAGAATTTATACCTCCAAAAACGTCGGGCTACTGGGTTCCACCGCTTTTATCATCGGCTGTCTTCAGTCCACCGAGACAATAAAGATACTTAGCGGTAGCGATGAGATCAACTACGACCTTATCACTGTGGATACGTGGAAGCGGACACTTCACCACCTAAGGACGAACTATCGCAGTGGCTGTCTAGCATGCGCCGGTAAGTTTGATTTCCTAGCCGGAAAATCGTTAGCGAAAGCTACCAGACCTTGTGACGGAGGACGAGCTGTAGAGGTGCTAAGCCCAGTGGTGAAAAACTTCTCGCTTCCAGAGCTAGCCACCCGACTGAGCCCATGGGGAAAAGTAAAATACAACGAGTTCATGCTCCGCTTCACCACCGACTCCCATGAGATGGTGGTCTTCCCCGATGGTCGTGCTATCTTTAAGAACACCAGCGATGAGTCCTTAGCGCTAAAACTTTACGCACAATACATAGGAGGGTAGCGGGATGGTCTATGTCGACAATGCGTCCACTTCCTGGCCCAAGCCAGAAAGCGTATATCAGGCAATAGACGAGTTCATGAGAAAGAACGCTGGGAATCCCGGACGGGGTAGCCATAGTATGGCACTGGCAGCTGCTGAAGTCGTAGACCAAACAAGGTCGCTGCTGGCCCGCCTATTTAACATACCCACCCCGGAACGGATCATCTTTACGCTAAATTGCACCGACGCCATCAATATAGGGCTTAAGGGCTTGCTGAGACCAGGGGATCATGTGATCACCGACAGCATCGCACATAACTCACTTGCCCGCCCGCTAAGAAAGCTTGAGCGCAACGGTGTGAACGTAGAACGACTGTTGCCCTCATTCTCTAGCGGCGTGCTCTCTCCACAAGCTATAGAGGCTGCTATAACCCCCAAAACTCGCCTCCTAGTGGTGACCCACGGTTCCAACGTCACCGGTATCGTCCAGCCTGTGAGGAAGTATGGAGAGATCGCCCGGCAGCATGGCATCATCTTTATGGTTGATGCTGCTCAGACCGCAGGCAGATACCCCATCGATGTTCAAGCAGACTACATAGACCTGCTCGCCTTCCCGGGACACAAGGGGCTTTTCGGGCCTCAGGGCACTGGCGGCTTATATATCAGTTCACGAGTCGACCTCGATACCCTGCGCGAAGGTGGCACCGGCACTTTCTCGGAGACAGAAGAGCAGCCCGAAGTCTTTCCTGATAAGCATGAGAGCGGCACCCCTAATACTCTCGGCATCTGCGGGCTCGGTGCCGGCGTAAAGTTCATCTTTGAACAAGGACTGGCGCAAATCAGGGCTAAAGAGGAGGAATTGACCAGCAGGCTCATTCAAGGGCTTTCCCAAATCAGCGGAGTGAGTATATACCGGTCTCCCGATAGCGCTGAGCAGACCGCCGTCATTTCGTTCAATATAGACGGTTATGAACCAACTGAAGTTGGCGTGATACTCGACCAGGCATTTGACATCAAAGTTAGAACAGGGCTTCACTGCGCGCCATCTGTGCACCGTCTCATAGGTACGTTTCCCCACGGCACCGTGCGGTTGAGCCCTGGTTATTTCAATAGTGAGGCAGAAATGGACTTTGTCCTCAGTGCTATCGAAAAAATTGCCAGAGCAAAGTTGTGACCACGGCTCTTATAAGGGGGTGTTTATGGCCAAAAAAGCCCTGATAGTAACCCTGATTCTGTTAGGGATAATTGCAGGATCGTGCACCCAAGCACAGAGTCGGCTACCAGCGCGGGTGCAGGAATCGATAACCGGAAACGGCGGTAGCGCTGATAAAAACCCTCCGACATCACCGCCACAGATAGCCCAATGGCCACAGACAGAGCAACAGGCGGTGAAAATCAGCGATATTTTGAACCACCCGGAAGATTTCGCCGAAACAAAAGTGTTAGTCCAAGGGAAGATTATCTCCGAATGCGGGGCTGGTTGCTGGTTTACCCTTAATGACGGCACCGGGACAATATACATCGATCTGGCACCAAGCAATCTGACGATACCGCAGAAAAGGGGAGCCTTTGCCCGCGTTTATGGAAGGGTGGTACAAGAAGGCAGTGACACCTATCTCATTGGTGAGAAGGTAGAGTTTTAAGGAGGAGGCTTAATTGAATTTCCTAACTCTGGCAGCAAAGAATCTACTACGAAGACAGGGACGGACTGCCCTCACCGTAGCCGGCGTGGCTATTGCCGTCGCCGTGTTGTTCAGCCTCCTTTCTTTTAATTCAGGCTATGAAAAACAGCTAAACAACGAGCTTAACAGCTTGGGCATCCACATACTGGCAGTACCAAAAGGATGCCCTTACGAGGCTGCCTCGCTCATAATCCATGGCGGCACTATACCTAAATACCTTTCCGAGGCCGATATCGCCGAGGTGAACAAGATAGCCGACATAGAAATCGCCAGCCCGATGCTCTTGCACCAGTTTTACAAAGACGGTAAGCCTCACATCGTCTACGGTATCCAAATGAACGAAACAAATCGACTTAAGCCCTGGTGGAAAGTAGAGGGAAGGTTTTTCAGCGACGATGAAACTAATGTTATGGTCATCGGAAGAGAACTGGCGGAAAAGGAAAAGCTGGAGATCGGCGACGTACTGTCCTTTGGCCCGGACGGAGTCCCCTTCACTATAGTGGGCATCCTGAAAAGAACAAACACACCGGACGACGAAGTCTATTTCGTCCCATTAAAGTCAGCACAAGAGCTTTTCCAGAAGCCCATGCAGATCACAGCCATCGCCATCAAAGTGAAGGACATCTCAAGAGTATTTGATGTGGCTAGCAAACTGGAGGAAATTCCCGACATCCAGGCGGTGACCACAAGTCAGATAATAGGTACCATAATGAACATAGTAGGCTCGGTGCGCACACTGCTCATCTCAGTAATCATCGTGGCTATCGCGGTGAGTGCCGTGGGTATAATCAACACGCTTCTTATGTCTGTTAACGAACGCACGGGGGAATTTGGCATGATGAAGGCTATCGGGGCTTCAGAAGCTGACATAGCCAAGCTGGTTATCTTAGAGACGTTGTCCATCTCTGTCGCCGGGGGTATGCTTGGGTTACTTGTGGCCACCGCAGGCTCCAGCCTCATAGAGGGTTTCGTCAAAAACATAATTCCTTATGCACCGGCGGGTAATCTGCTATCTTTCCAGCCAGCATTCTTCGGGTTGTGTTTTCTGCTCTCCATTACCATCGGATTAATATGTAGCATTTATCCAGCGCTCAAGTCCTCGTACATGACACCTTTGGAAGCCATAAGGAGCAACGTCAATGAATAGCGAACTCATAACAGCTACCAAATTGACCAAAGTCTATCGAAGGGGTAGCGAGCAAGTCTTCGCCCTGAAAGACGTTAGCTTCACTGTGTCACAAGGCGAGTTTCTAGCCATCATGGGACCTTCGGGTTCGGGGAAGACAACGCTGTTAAACCTGCTCGGTTGCTTGGATAAACCCACATGGGGCAGTCTGAAACTAAGTGGCATCGAAATAAGTGATCTAGAGGAGAAAAAACTGGTAAAGTTGCGCCGAGACCACATCGGCTTCGTTTTTCAGCAGTTCTTTCTCCTCCCCACACTCACTGTAAAGGAGAACATAGAGCTGCCCCTCCTGTTCAGCAAGAGAAAAGAAAACGAGAAAGCGATCAAAGAGATAATCGATATTATAGGTCTGACCAACCGGGCCAGCCACCTACCACACCAGCTCAGCGGTGGTGAGATGCAACGAGTGGCTATCGGTAGGGCACTAGCTAGCGGCCCCACAATCCTTCTGGCAGATGAGCCCACAGGCAATCTGGATTCGGTCACCGCTGAGACCATCTATCAACTTTTTCTACGTCTGAATCAACAGGGACTGACCATCATCGTGGTGACACATAATCCGGAGCTAGCAAACATAGCTCACAGAATAATCCGCTTAAAGGACGGCAAGATTATAGATGATGGAGTAATTGTAGGGAGGTGAAAAGGATGGCACAAGCATTACCAAAAGTGGACAAACTTAAGTACAAGACTATCGAAATACCTAAACTGACCCGAGGCATAGCTAGAGATGCCACCGAACTCATCGGCAATACACCACTGGTAAGACTAAACCGTATTACCGAAGGCATTAAAGCAGAGGTGGTAGCTAAACTAGAATCTTTTAACCCAGTAAGCAGCGTCAAGGATAGGATCGGAGTCGCGATGATCATCGATGCTGAGGAAAAGGGGTTGATAAACAAGGATACAGTGATCGTCGAGCCGACAAGTGGCAATACTGGTATTGCACTGGCGTTTGTCTGTGCTGCTAGAGGCTATCGGCTTGTGCTCACCATGCCAGACACGATGTCACTGGAGAGGAGACAGCTTCTAGCAGCTTTTGGAGCTGAACTAGTGCTCACACCAGGTGCAGAGGGAATGTCAGGAGCTGTGAGAAAAGCAGAAGAGCTGGTAGCTAACAACCCGAACTATTTGATGCTTCAGCAGTTCAAGAATCCAGCAAATCCGGAGATACACCGCTTGACCACCGCTGAGGAGATATGGCGGGACACTGCCGGCAGGGTGGACATACTGGTAGCCGGAGTAGGTACAGGTGGTACTATCACGGGAGTTGCTGAAGTGCTGAAACAACGAAAACCTAGCTTTAAGGCTATAGCTGTGGAACCAACAAGTTCGCCTGTGCTCTCCGGGGGCAAGCCCGGACGGCACAGGATACAGGGGATCGGCGCTGGATTCATCCCAGACGTACTAAGACTGAACCTGATAGACGAGATCATCACAGTGAACGACGAGGATGCTGGGCTCATGGCAAGAAGACTGGCAAGAGAGGAGGGAATACTCGCCGGCATATCCTCAGGTGCCGCCACCTGGGCAGCGCTTCAGATCGCTGCTAGAGAGGAAAATGCAAGTAAGCTTATTGTGGTAGTTTTACCGGATACCGGGGAACGCTACCTGACCACCTGGCTCTTTCAGGAACAATCTAACCTAACATCGAATATTTGATAAAGGAGAAAAATGACCAAATTAAATAAATTTCTAACGGTGCTACTTTTCATCATCGCTATCGCTTCCATTGCCATTGGGGCAATTTTTATCTGTCAGGCAGTGGATAAGGAGAACTGGATAAAACAAGCGATGCGGCAAGAGAAGGTTACCCTGGGTATACCAGAAGAAGCAGCCAACAAGGGCGACGTCATCGATACGGCAGTTGAGGCTCAAGCAGCCGCTGATATAGTGCGGGAGCACCGCCGTAGTCTTGCACCGACCTATGAAGCCCTGCTTGCCGGCGGACGCTATGATCCTAACAACCCTAAGCACCTCACATACACTCAGGCGCTCAACATGGAAAATTACCTTTACATGGCTGTGTTAGCGTTGGGCATCACCACCGCATTCACCGGTATCGGTGCTTTTATGATACTGAGCGGCATAGGTCTTGCCGCTGTAGGTGTGGTGCTGTACTCCACACAAGGAGTGAAAAAGGGGTGAGCCAACGGAGTACAGCTAGAAATAACGACAGAAGGAGTCCCAAGTTGTTCCACAGACTAAAGGAGGACGTCGAGACTGTATTTGCCCGAGACCCAGCAGCAAGAAGCTGGCTGGAAGTAGTCTGCTGCTATCCTGGACTCCATGCTCTGTGGCTTCACCGCCTAGCTCACTTCCTGTGGCACCACAAACTGCAGTTCCTCGCTCGTCTCGTCTCGCATATCAACCGTCTCCTCACCAATATCGAAATCCACCCCGGCGCCAGAATCGGCAGGCGTTTCTTCATCGATCACGGCGCCGGGGTAGTCATCGGCGAGACGGCCGAAATTGGGGATGATGTGCTGATGTACCAAGGGGCGGTACTTGGCGGCACCAGCCTCAAGAAGGAGAAGCGCCATCCCACAGTAGGCAACAACGTAGTCATAGGTGCCGGAGCAATCGCCCTTGGAGCTATCACTATCGGCGATGGCGCCAGGATCGGTGCCGGTGCTGTGGTAGTGAGGTCAGTTCCACCTGGAGCTACTGTAGTTGGGGTGCCAGGAAGAATTGTAGCCGATGGTTACACGCCTCCCATGAGCCTGGAACATAACAAACTACCGGACCCGGTAGCTGAAGCTATCAGGCTGCTTATCGAACAACAAGAAGAACATGAACAGCGCCTTAGAAGGCTGGAGCAGACAATGGGTACCACCGCTGCCATCGCTTGTGCCAACCTGAATAAGGAACCGGCTGTGGCGCTCTGTGAATTCACGCAAGGAGCAGGAATATGAAGTTCGAGACTATAGCAATACACGCCGGTGAGAGACCGGATAAAGCCTATGGGGCTATTTCTGTACCGATATACCAGACCTCTACTTTCGCTTTCGAGGATGTGGGCAAGACCCGCGGCTATGATTACACGCGTACTGCTAACCCCACGAGGAAGGTTCTAGAGGATACCATCGCCCGACTAGAGGGAGGTAAAGCTGCTTTCGCCTTTGCCACAGGCATGGCAGCAGAAACCACGGTAATCCACCTTCTAAAAGCCGGCGACCATGTCGTTGCCGGTGATGATATCTACGGGGGGACTTACCGCCTTTTCCAGGACGTAATGCGTAACTTCGGTCTCGAATTCACCTTCGTCAGGATGGATAGTCAAAAAACCTTAGAGGCAGCAATCAGGCCCAATACCAGACTGATCTGGGTAGAGACACCCTCAAACCCACTGCTCTCCATAACAGACCTCGAAATGGTGACCAGTGTTGCTAAAAGGCACGACATCTTAACCGTCATGGATAATACCTTCGCCACGCCGTATTTTCTAAAGCCCATCGAATACGGCATTGACATCGTGGTGCATTCCACAACTAAGTATCTGAACGGACACTGCGATGTGGTCGGTGGCGCTGTGGTAACCGCAACTGAGGAACTGGCAGAAAGGATCCATTTCTTGCTTAATGCTATGGGAACAGGTGCCTCACCGTTTGACAGTTGGCTGGTGCTCAGAGGCATCACCACACTACCGTTGCGGATGAAAAAACATGAAGAAAACGCCACCACAATAGCCCGCTGGTTGGAAAAGCAAAAGGCGGTAAGCCGCGTCTATTATCCAGGGCTCGAGTCCCATCCAGGATATGATGTCGCCCGCAAACAGATGAAGGGCTTCGGAGGTGTGGTCTCTTTTGAACTTAAAGGTGGGATTGAAAAAGTTAACAGTTTTCTCAAGAAACTAAAGGTTTTCTCACTCGCCGAGTCCCTTGGCGGGGTAGCTTCGCTGGCGGAGCATCCAGCGACGATGAGCCATGCCTCTATGCCACCAGAACATAGAGCCAAAGCCGGCATCGGCGATAATCTAATCAGGTTATCTGTGGGTATAGAGAACATCGATGACCTATTGGCTGATTTGGAGCAAGCCTTGAATGCCTAAACAAAGGAGACGGGATGTCGTTTGCCATCGGTCTGCGCTGCCGTAAATGTGGTCAGGAATACCCGCTGGAACCAATGCGGGTGTGCAACTTCTGCCTCAGTCCGCTGGATGTCGCTTATGATTATAAGGCGATTTATAGGGTAATCAACCGAGACGTGATCTCTGGTGGTCCACGCAGCATCTGGCGCTACCGTCATCTGCTGCCAATCGATGGTGAGGCTCTAGACATCGGTACCGGTTTCACCCCACTGTTCAAAGCCGATAATTTGGGCGAGAGGCTGGGTTTGCGCCACCTCTACATTAAGAACGACTGCCTCAATCCCACATATTCATTTAAAGACAGGGCTGTCTCGGTAGCGGTGAACAAGGCAAAGGAGTTCGGATTTGATACAGTTGCCTGCGCCTCCACAGGCAACCTCGCTGCCAGCGTGGCTGCCTATGCTGCCAAAGCAAGAATGAAGGCCTATGTCTTCGTACCGAAAAACGTGGAGACCGGTAAGTTAACCGGTATCGCCATATACAAACCAAATTTGGTCATCGTCGATGGCAGCTATGACGATGTCAACAGATTGTGCGCCGAACTCTGCGAAAAATACAACTGGGGGTTTGTCAACATCAATCTCAGGGCTTATTACGCCGAAGGAAGTAAAACAATCGGCTTTGAAGTGTGTGAGCAACTGAACTGGCAACCACCAGATTGTATAGTAGCTCCTGCTGGCTCCGGACTAATGTTCACTAGGGTATGGAAGGGTATCCAGGAGTTATCTATGCTAGGACTGATAGGTCCGGTGAATACTCATATGTATCTCACCCAAGCCGCCGGCAGTTCTCCTATAGTACATGCTTTCGAGGTCGGCAGCCTTCATGTACATCCCGTCACACCCAAGACCCTTGTCTCCTCCATCGCTATCGGCAATCCGGCGGATGGATACTACGCTTTGATGCTAGCCAGACAATCGGGTGGGGGCGCCATCGGCGTCACTGATGAGGAGGCGATTGAGGGGTTGGAGTTACTGGCTCAAACTGAAGGCATTTTTGCTGAGGCTGCCGGTGGAGTAGTCATCTCCGGCTTAAAGAAGCTAGCAGCCAGCGGGCTGATCAAGAGCGACCAGCTTGTTGTAGCTCTAATAACTGGTGCTGGACCGCGAACTCAAGAGACCGTAACACATGTAGTCCAGCCATTCCAAGTCAAGCCTACTATAGAATCATTCGACCGGGCGGTTCGCATGGCAGTGTAATGCTCGCTTACCCGAATATCGGTCTAAAACCAGGAGGAGGAAATGGCTAAAAAGCAGTTAATGTTCACCTTTCCCCGTGAGCTAGTTCAAGAACCGATAATTTATCACTTGTCTCACAAATTTCGGGTCGTGACCAATATCCGCCGCGCCGATGTCTCCGAGGACCGAGGTTGGGTGGTCCTAGAACTAGAAGGTGAAGAGACGGAAATAGATGCCAGCATAGCTTGGGTCAGAGAGAAAGGTGTGAGAGTAGATCCGGTGGTTGGCGATATAGTGGAGGGCTAACTATGAAAAGGATATACCTGGACTACGCAGCTACCACACCAGTGCACCACGAAGTCTTACAGGCGATGCTGCCATACTTTACCGAGAGCTTTGGCAACCCCTCCAGCATCCATTCCATCGGTCAAGAGGCAAAGCTAGCAATAGAGCAGGCAAGGGGTAAGATTGCTGAGCTTATTGGTGCCCGAAGCGACGAAATCGTCTTTACCAGCGGTGGCACCGAGGCGGATAATTTCGCCCTGAAGGGAGTAGCTTTCGCTAATGAGAGCAAAGGCAACCATATAATCACTACTAAGATTGAGCACCACGCAGTTATAGAGACGTGTAAGTTCCTAGAGAAGCTAGCTTTTAGAGTGACCTACCTGCCGGTAGATGAGTATGGCTTGGTTGACCCAGATGACGTAAGGAAGGCTATTACTAATAAAACCATCCTCATTTCAGTAATGCACGCCAATAACGAAGTGGGCACCATAGAACCAATAGCTCAAATAGGGAAGATTGCTAAAGAAGCCGGAATCTATTTTCACACTGACGCTGTTCAGACGGTGGGACACATTCCGGTGAATGTGGATGAACTTGGGGTTGACCTACTAGCAATGTCTGCTCACAAGCTCTATGGACCTAAAGGGGTCGGAGCACTTTATATCAGAAAAGGGACTAAGCTGGTCTCCTTTATGCATGGTGGCGAGCAGGAGAGAAGACGACGGGCAAGCACGGAAAATGTTCCCGGTATAGTAGGCTTCGGCAAAGCTTCAGAACTGGCTCGGCAGGATATGGACGAAGAAGCCAAACGGCTTAGCTATCTTCGGGACAAACTTATCACTGGTCTGCTGGAACGGATTGACCATATTAAGCTCAATGGTCACCCCTCAAATAGGCTGCCCAATAATGTGAATATAAGCGTCGATTTTGTCGAAGGAGAGTCAATGCTTCTGAATCTTGATTTGGAGGGCATCTGTGCCTCTACTGCATCTGCCTGTAGCTCACAAAGCCTTGAACCCTCTCACGTGCTTCTGGCGATGGGGCTCTCCCATGAACAGGCACACGGCTCCCTGAGGTTCAGTTTAGGGAAATGGACTACCGAAAACGAAATAGAGCATGTCCTGGATGTAATGCCTAGAATTGTCGCTAAGCTCAGGGCTATGTCGCCACTTTTGAAAAGCTAAAGTGGGGAAAAGAAACATGCGCGATGTATGGTCACTATATAGCAAGAAGGTGATGGAGCACTTTAGGAACCCTAGAAACGTGGGGGATATGGAAAATCCTGATGGCGTAGGACATGCGGGTAACCCGGTTTGCGGCGACATCATGGAGCTTTATATTAAGGTAAATAATGGGACCATTACCGATGCCAAATTTAAGACCTTCGGCTGTGGTGCTGCCATTGCCACCAGTTCCATGGTTACTGAAATGGTGAAAGGGAAAACTATTGAAGAAGCGCTGACAATTTCCAACCGCATGGTAGTTGAAGCCCTGGATGGACTGCCCCCAATCAAGATACACTGCTCAGTTCTAGCCGAAGAAGCGCTCAAATCGGCTATCGAAGACTACCTCGCAAAAAAAGGAGGAGAAAGGATGACGTCAGTGATGGACATCCCCGATATCGGTAAGATCTCCCCCGATATTTTTAATGAACTGATTTTCCCCCGTCTGGGGGCTAAAAGTGCCCAGATTTTGGTAGCACCTCAGCACGGGGTAGATGTGGGCATAGCAGAAATTGGTGATAAGGCAGTATCATTCACCTGCGACCCAGTCTTCATTGTTCCGGAGTATGGCTGGGAGAAAGCTGCCTGGTTTGCAATTCATATCCTTGCGTCTGACGCAGTCACCTGTGGGTTAAAGCCCAAATTTCTATCGATAGATCTAAACCTGCCTATGGAGATGACTAAACAACAACTTGAAGTAGTCTGGAACACCATGCACCGGGAATGCGAGCGACTCGGGATCTCGGTCATTTGTGGACATACTGGCAGATACGAAAATTGCCACTATCCAATGGTGGGCGGGGCTACTGTAATCGGGATTGGAAATAAAGATGAATACATTACCCCAAAGATGGTAGAGGCAGGAGACGAGATAATCATTACCAAGGGCCCAGCTATCGAAGCAACCGGCATACTTGCTACTATGTTCCCACATTTGATCGAGAAAGAATTCGGCAGAGAGTTCTGCCACAAGGCGCAGCAGATATTTTATAAAATGACAGTCGTGGATGATGCCATGACAGCGGTGACCGTTGGCATCAGAAACAACGGTGTCACCGCAATGCATGACGCTACTGAATGCGGGGTATGGGGAGGCCTATATGAACTGGCTCAGGCGGCTGGACTTGGCATAAGGGTAGAAAAGAGACAGATTGTAGTTGAGGAATGTGTCGAAGATATATGCCATTATTTTGGCATTGACCCTTATGCCTCGATAAGCGAAGGCACCCTAATTATTGCCTGTAAAAAACACAAGTCCAAAGCAGTGGTTAGGACACTACAAGAAAGAGGCATCAAATGCTCAGTGGTCGGCGAGTTTACCCATCCTGAACAAGGTATGGTATTGCTCGACGGTGGTAAAGAAAGTACCCTCCAGCACCCAAGAGTAGACCCTTTCTGGAAAGCCTTCTATCAGGCACTGGAGCGCAAAACTAGCTGACACTCGTCTCGCCCCTCTATAGAGATAACAAACACCCGGTTCGACCACAACCTTGAAGAAGAATATAATTATACACAAAAAGGGTGTATTGATATTGAAGCAAAGCACTTCGGGGAAGATAATCGCCGTCTGTCGTAGCGACGAGAAGGGTACTAGAAAGCGGGACATCGGAGTAGGGGTGCTCAATGCCGGCTTCGGTCTCGTGGGCGATGCCCATGCTGACAGCGCTACGCACCGCCAAGTAAGCCTGCTGGCTATGGAAAGCATCGAAAAGATGCGTGCCTTGGGTCTCGAGGTCAACCCTGGGGACTTCGCTGAAAACTTGACCACCGAGGGCATCGACCTGCTGTCACTGCCCATAGGTACCAGACTCCGTATAGGTAAAGAAGTGCTTCTGGAAATCACTCAAATAGGGAAAGAATGCCATAGCGGCTGTGCCGTCTTCCAACAGGTGGGTAAATGTGTCATGCCTGAGGATGGCGTGTTTGCCCGCGTGCTTAGCGGCGGTACCGTGAAGGCAGGCGATGAGATAAGGATAGAGGGATGACCGCCGCCATCACTGAAACAGTTAGAATCTTAAAGATAAACGGTGAAAAACACGAGCACCGTGAGGACATTGTGGTCACGGAGTCTTCCCTGACCATAGTGCTTAACGGCGAGGAACTGGTCACCCTGGTCTGCTCTCCTCAGCACCTGGACTACCTTGCTATCGGTTTCCTCGCCTCGGAAGGGCTGGTCTGGGGAAAAGAGGATATAAAGAAGATATCAGTCGATGAGTGCAGCGGCGTGGTGCAGGTAAATACCACTGTCGAGCCAGATGCAGCTCCCAGGGCTATATTCAAGCGCCTTATCACCTCAAGTTGCGGGCAGAGTGCTGCACCTTACGGCAGAGGTGGAATGCCGTCGAGTAGGATAATCTCAGCAGCCACAGTATCGCCAGTGGAGGTCTTTGTCCTAATGAAGAAGTTCCAGCAGCACTGCACCATATTCAGAGAAACGGGCGGCGTCCATGCCGCCGCCTTGTGTGACAGAAAGGAGATACTGGTCTTCCACGAGGATATCGGCAGGCACAACGCCATAGACAAAGTATTGGGACAATGCCTAGTCGACAACATAGCTACCCAAGACAAGCTGTTACTCACCAGCGGCAGGATGTCTTCCGAAGTGGTGCTGAAAGCCGCCCGCCGCAATATCCCACTGCTCATTTCCAAATCACCACCGACCAGCCTGGCGGTGGCAATGGCTAATGACCTCGGCATCACTATCATCGGGTTTGTCCGCGGGCAGCACATGAACATTTACGCCAACGAATGGAGGGTGACCAGCGATGAGGGACCGCGAAACTAAACTGATAGATGACATTATGGAGCTCAAGGAAAAGCGGCGGGCAGTAATTCTCGCCCATAATTACCAGCTCGGGGAGATACAGGATATCGCGGATTTTGTTGGCGACTCGCTTGAGCTTAGCCAAAATGCTGCCCAGACTGATGCCAAGGTGATAGTGTTCTGTGGCGTGCATTTTATGGCGGAGACAGCTTCTATCCTCTGCCCCGAT
The DNA here is from genome assembly GCA_937975645.1 of uncultured Dehalococcoidia bacterium. GTDB lineage: Bacteria > Chloroflexota > Dehalococcoidia > GIF9 > UBA5629 > CALJTV01. The sequence goes on from CALJTV010000036.1 coordinate 37,260, forward strand.
AAGACCGTGCTTCTGCCCGATTTAAACGCTGGCTGCCCCATGGCAAACATGATCACCGCTGAGCAACTGGTGGAGGAGAAAAAGAAACACCCAAAAGCCACCGTGGTATGTTATGTAAACTCGACAGCGGCAGTAAAGGCTGAGTCAGATATCTGCTGCACCTCAGCGAATGCCATCAGAGTGGTGGAAAGCGTGCCTGGGGATGACATCCTGTTCATCCCCGACCAGTACCTGGGACATTACGTCTCTACAAAAACGAACAAAAACCTGGTCCTCTGGCCTGGCTTCTGCCCTACACATGCCCGCATCCTCCCCGAACATATCGCTAGGCTGAAGCAAGAGCACCCTGATGCCAAGGTGGTCGTCCACCCTGAATGTCGCCCCGGCGTCATCGCCATGGCTGATGAGGTGCTCAGCACTGGAGGCATGGTCAGATACGCCCGCAGCCAGGACTTCCACGAAATGATAGTCGGTACCGAAATAGGCATCGTCCATCGTCTGAGGAAGGAAAACCCGGGGAAAAGATTCATACCGGTCTCCGAGCAGGCGGTCTGCCCCAATATGAAACTCATCACCCTGGAAAAGGTGCTATGGTCACTAGAGGAGCTGTTCCCGGAGGTAACAGTGCCTGAAGAAATACGTGCTAAGGCAAAGCGAGCAGTAGACAGAATGCTGGAGGTGAGCCGCAGCGGATGAGAGGCACGGGCAAATTTGTCGTCTTTATCACCACCCCGGGCTACGAAGAGGCAGAGAGGATAGCCAGCCTACTTCTGGAAAAGCGCATGGCCGCCTGTACCAATATCGTGCCCAAGGTCTTCTCAGCCTACTGGTGGCAGGGGAACATCGAGAGGTCTGAGGAGAGCTTGCTCATCATAAAGACAAGGGAGGAACTCGTCCCCGACCTCATTAGTCTGGTGAAGCAAGCCCACAGTTATACTGTTCCCGAGATAATCGCCCTGCCCATCACCAGCGGCAACCCTGACTACCTAGACTGGGTAGACACCGAGACCGGCAAGTGATATGCGGTCGATCGAGCGCATATGAAAAGGCGCTAGCTCTCTGCGGTAGCAACCTTCTGTTTCCAGTCACCAGCCCGCTTTACCATAAGCCTGGCATCTTCAAGAGAAACCTTGGTATAGTCGGGACCAGCGAGCATAGCAGCTATCTCACCCAGCCGCTCATCGCCATCGAGCCATTGGAGCTGGCTTACTGTCCTTAAGCCCACCTCGTGCTTTTCCACCCGATAATGAGCATCGGCGAAGGCTGCCACCTGCGGCAGGTGGGTGACACAGATAACTTGATGCTCACGCGCCAGTCCCCACAGCTTCTTGCCCACCACCTCACCACTCCTGCCACCAACCCCTATGTCTATCTCATCGAAGATAAGCAGCGGCGTCCTGTCCACCATGGAAAGCGCGCTCTTCAGCGCCAGTATGAAGCGGGAAATCTCCCCCGTAGAGGCTATCTTCGCCAGCGGCTTCAGCGGTTCCCCAGGGTTGGTGGACACCAGAAACTCGACATTGTCCACCCCATCAACATTAAAAGCGCACACCCTGCCATCAGGCAGTGGGATGCCATCCTCGGCAACCTGCTGGATAACCGAGACCTGAAAGTCCACTTGCTCTAGGTTCAGTTCCTCAAGCTCCTTTTTTACTATCGAGGTCAGCTTCTTCGCTGAGGCGATGCGGGCGCTTGACAGCTTTGAAGCCACCTTCCCCATCTCCTGCTTCAACTTCATTCTCGCCTCCTCCAGCTCAGACCGTTTCTCCTCGCTCACCCAAAGCTCCTCCAGCTCCTTCTCCGCCTTTTCCATGTAGTCCAGTACCGCCTCGATGTTCTCTCCGTACTTCCGCTTTAGACTGCGTATCAGCTCCAGCCTCGCCTCCACTTCTTCCAGCCGCTGCGGGTTGTCCTCAAGACGCTGACCATAGGCTCGGAGCTGCTGTGCCACGTCCTCAATGCTATAAATAGTTCCAGTAAGGGTCTCAAGCTGCTCGGTTAGCCTGGGGTCAAGCTCGGCAAGCTTCTTCAGCGCAGTTGCTGCTTCGTTCAACCTGTCAGCAGCAGATACCATGCCATCCCCACGCAACGCCTGATAAACTTGATGACTCAATGCCTTCAGCCTCTCAACTTGAGTTAGCACTGCCTTTTCCTGCTCAAGCTCAGCGTCCTCACCAGGGCGCAGATTTGCCCTCTTTATCTCTTCTACTTGGAAGCGCAAGAATTCCTGACGCCGCACCCTGTCCCTTTCTTTATCAGCCAGCGACTTTAACTCCTGCTCAAGATGGCTCAGTTCTGCCGCCTTGGCAGCAAACTCCTGCCTGAGTTCCACTGTATGACCGAAGGCGTCGAGGAAATCGAGATGAGAGTGCCTGTCCAGCAAGGAAAGGTGCTGGCTCTGACCATGGACATCTATCAGCAGCCGCCCCAGCTCCTGCAGCAGCTTCCGACTTACTGCCCGCCCATTTACCCTGACTACGCTGCGCCCCTGTCTGATGAACTCACATCTGATGACCAGTGTGTCATCGTCCGCTTCCAGCCCATTTTCTTTGAGAAACCCCTGTAGCCGGGGAAAAGACTTTTCGGGCAGCACAAAAACGCCTTCGATTACAGACTTATCGCAGCCATAGCGGATGGCATCATCGTCCACCCTGCCTTCAAGTAGTGCCTCGATTGCCTCGACGACCAGCGATTTGCCTGCCCCGGTCTCGCCGGTGACCACATTCAGCCCCGGGGAAGGTTCCCACTCTACGCTTTCGATAATGCCGAAGTCCCTGACCTTTAGCTGGAGCAGCATATTAAGCTGTCGGCTTGGCTAGCGCTTCCCTATCGCCACCGCTCATTCCGGCAATGTACCTAACGAGTTTCTTCCTTGACTCAATGTCGTACTGTGTAGTAATAGCGATCTGCTCCATCACTGGCGAGCCACCGCCATGGTAGCTGCCGATGTTATGGATGCCACCGCTGGCTGAGCATAGTATGTCGCCGAGATAGCGCCAAAACTGCGCCTGGTCCTCTACTGGCATCTCCGGATTGCGCTTGGTATACTTCAGCAGCAGGTCTCTCGTAGCCGGGTTGATGAAGTCCTTCTCGTGTGGGAAAGTAGCCACCACACCACCGGAGATATCGCACAGTATCTCAGCTTCCCTGAACACCGCCTCGCCGGTAAGGCAGCGCCCTACATTGGCATAGATAGAATGCGGAATGTAGGAACCAGGACCGTAGTCCACAAAACCCACACCGGGCATGTACACCCGCGGACCGCCGAGGTCAGAGGCTGTATAGCCAGCAGCATAGCCCAGCTCGGTTACCATGATCAGCTCTGCCAGCTTTTCCCGTACTCGCGGGGTGCGGTGGATATTGTTCACCTCAGCTGCCAGTGCCGCAGTGCCGATCACCAGGTCACCAAGGGCTGGCTTGCAGCCTGAATAGGAATGGCGATGGAACAGTGCGAATAGCAGCGCCAGCACGCCACCATGCTGCCACTCACCACAGAGGAACACCCTCTCCCAGGGTACAAAGCAGTTATCAAAGATCACATAGGAGTCGGTGCTCCCAGGCATAAAGCCACGCTTGAAGTGCTCCCTCGGCCTTAAGTTATGGATAGTGACCACGTGCTTGACACCGTCCCAATCACCAGGCACGGCAAACGCCACCGCATAGTCCTTGTCCTCGGCACGCAGTGCCCTGGTGGGCACCACCAGTATCTCATCAGCCTGCGCCGCCTCGGAGATATGTAGCTTGCACCCCCGCACCACAATGCCGTCGCTCTTCTTCTCCACCACATGCACATAGGCATCTGGGTCATGCTGGTCAGCTGGACGCAGCAGCCTGTCCCCCTTCACGTCTGTCTGGGCACAGCAGCCTACCAGGTCCTCAGTCTGGAAGCGGATAAGCCACTTTTTGAAGTTCTCGTGGTACTGAGTGGCACCTTTGTTTGCTTTGTCAGCTTCGTAGGAAACATTGTAGATAGCATTGGTAGCGTCTATGCCCATACACCTCTGAATACAGCCACCCACTTTCCGGCAGAGCACCCGCGTCATATCCTGTTTCTTATGTAAGTCATCTTTGTTCTGATGTATATGGCAGAAGCGGTTTATCCTCTGCCCGGTAAGGTGGGAGATGGCGGTAAGCAGGTCCTGATTTTCCGGTTTAGCTGCCTCCTCGAAGGTGGTGCCGATTGTGTTGAGCGTGTCCATGAAACGCTCATCAGTACGGTCGATAAGCTCGCCGTTGAAGTAGATATTGCGCTTCATTTTGGACAGTCCCTTGATGTATTGCTCCTTAGTCCTCATAAACTACCTCCTTTTGCTAGAATTGAATATTGCCGAGCCTCTGGTGCCACGGATATCTATAATTGTAGCCCTTCACGAAAAAAAAGTCACAGGAATATACTGCCCTTTTCCAAAACACCCTGTTACTCTGGGAGAGCAACTACTTCCCTCCTCGCTGGCGCAGCAGTTCAGCGAAGTCCCTGCCCAGAGGGCTTAATGTACCCGAGAGCACATTCCGCAGTCCCCCTTGGTTGAGCATACGGTTGATTTCAGCGGTGGGAAGGTTTTTGGTCGCCGCACTGTACTCCAAATAGGCAAAGAAACTACGCGTCCAGAAGAAGGAGACAAAGTCCATCCCGGCGGCATCCGCCAGAGCCACCATGTTGCGGATAAACCACATGTCTAGTGGTTCCCAGAAGCTATAGGCATCGCGGTTCATAATTTTCTCGTCGCCCAGAGCCTCAGTAGCCCCGAGTTCGTTTGGCATCGCTTTCCACAGCCAGCTTTCAGAGACGGTCAGCCGCTTCTCGGCTGCCTTCGCCCGCCGCGCATATTGCAAGGCACGCTCAATGTACAGGGCACCTTTGTTCAGGGGATAGATATGCAAATCTATATAGTCCAGACCCGGCATCCCAAATAGCCCCTCGATGTACTCCTCCGGCTCCCAGGTGCCGATACCGGCACCCACGAGCACCCCACCAGACCTGTCTATCCTTTGCAGCGTGTCAGCAACAAAGCTGTTCCATCTTGCCGGCAGGATGCGGAAGCCGGTGAGCCACTGCTGGGTGACCGGCTCATTGGTCAGATTGAGATAGTCCGGCTTCACTTCACGAGCGATGAGCAAAAGCTCACTCTGCAACCCCTTGATAAAGCTTTCAGCAGTATATTTCGACCAGTCCACATATACCGATGAGTACGGTGTACCCGAGAACACAGCACCACCCTCCACCAGCACCCTCAGCCCGCGCCGGTGACATTCAGCAGTGATGTCTTTGAAAAACTTGAGGTATTCTGCCGAGCGAGGAAAACCAGGTTCCAGGAGGGGGAACTTTATAGCTATCACCACCCCCCCCACCCCCATCTCCTGAAGCCTGTCAAGCAGCACAAGGTTATATTCCCAGGCCTGCTGGCTGAGCAGCCACTCGCCGGCGTTGCCGTTGGCATATGCCAGCTCCACAGCGATGATTACGCCACTTTGTCTACCGTCCCACCCCTCCCTCACCATATCCTCAAAAGCCTTTAGCTCAGCACTCAACTCCTGGTACAGTGCCCGCCATTCCACCGGGACATCAGTGGTTGGCTCCGAGCGGGAAGGAGCTGCCGGTTGCGCCTCCGATGTAGCCGGCAGAGAAGTTGAGGGAAGAGGTGGCTGGGGTCTAGCCGCCGAGCAGGCAACAATGCAGAGCAGCCCCAAAAGTAGAACAACCACTCTCGATGCCCCTGCTACCGACCTGCTCACAGACCGCCTGTCCCATCACTTCTGATTGAGCATCTCGGCAACTCGTCTGCCCAGCTTCCGCGCTTCTTCCAGCAGCGGCTGCTTATTTTTCACCTCACCCACCTTGCTGGCATAGCCGGTTAGCGTCACCAGCCTGTCATCCGGGACATCGAAGGAAAGCTTCAGAAACCGCCTCAATGCTCGCACCGTATGGTCCAGCCCAGCACCACCGCCGACCACTACCAGTCCGGCACAGGTAGCTTTTGGCGTTATATCGTGGCGATAAAGGAAGTAGTTCCTGTCCACAAATGCCTTCATCTGCGCGGTCATATTATAGTAGTAGACAGGGCTGCCCAGGACCACGCCGTCAGCCTGGCAGTACTTCTCCAGAATCCAGGGGGCATCGTCCTCCTGCTTGCATTTGGCAAACGAAGAACAATTGTCATGCCCTAGACATGGACCAACCTTGTATTCTCCAAGGACTATCTTCTCCGTCTCCACACCGTACTCCGCCGCTGCCTTGAGCACCTCATCCACCAGAAGACTGGTATTACCCTTCGGTCTGGGACTGCCCACGATAGCTACAATCTTCATAGTTTCTCCTTTCCATGGTTTGACAAAAAGTCTCCAGTGAAGCACCGATTAGTATAGCAAAAAGCGACAAAAACGGTGAGCGCCGCGCTCCCGACACTTTAGCCATAACATCTATGCCGAGTCCCACAGCAAGCACCGCGCCTCTAAGCACCGAAGCCTAGCATATCCACACTGTTGCACGTCCTGTGCCGGAATGGTAACTTGGGAATATGCAACCACTGGACATTGGCATAGAAAGCCCTGTCGAGTGCACCGTGTTGCGGCGATTGAACCGATTTGTGGTCGAGATCGCTGTGGCTGGCATTCCAGAACACGCCTGTATCAACAATACGGGTCGGCTGGAACAATTTTTGCACCCCGCAAGGAAGGGTTTCTGCACCCGGAACAGACGCCTGCTTAAGACCGCTTACCGCCTATTCGCCATTAGTGATGGCGAAATGGCAGCAGTAATCGATACCCAGCTCCAGATGAAGGCATTTGAGCGGGCACTGGCGCTGGGACTCTTACCATGGCTCAAAGGCTACGCTGTGCTAAAGAGAAACCCACGGCTAGGGAGTTCCGCCATAGACTATCTGCTGGCAAGCCAGAAAGGTCAATTATATCTGGAGGTGAAAAGCGCAGTACTCCGCGAAGGTCACTGCGCCATGTACCCCGATTGTCCTTCGGCACGGGGGCAAAGACACATAAAGGAACTCACTAAGCATAAGGCAAAAGGCGGCGCCGCGACGATTTTGTTCATCGCCGCGCTCCCGGACACAAAAGCCTTCAAGCCGAACCGGGGTGCTGATCCCCGGCTCGCCGACCTACTACTCATCGCCAGAGACACAGGCGTGGAGCTTCGGGCTATCGGGCTTGCCTACCGCCCGCAGGACTCGCACATTTATCTTCATAATCATGACCTCCCAGTTGAGCTTTGTTGACACATACCTACCCAGACGGTATACTGCCTGATTAAAACCGCTAAGCGAGGTCTGAGATGGGTACCATAGAGAGCAAGGTCTTCTACTTCACCAAACCGGGAGCTGAGAATACCGATGATGTCCTCCGCATCGTCAAAACCAGGGCGGAAGAGCTAGGCATCAAAACGGTCATAGTCGCCTCCACCACCGGCGCTACCGCAGTCAAGGCGGTGGAGGTGCTCAAAGGACTGAAAGTGGTAGTGGTCACTCACCATGCTGGCTTCCGCGAGCCTAACACCCAGGAGTTCACCGAGGAAAACAGGCGAAAGGTGGAGAACGCTGGCGGACTGGTCCTCACCACCACACACGCCTTTGCTGGCATAGACAGGGCAATGCGCCGAAAATTCAATATGTACCTCACCGGCGAAATCATCGCCAATACATTGCGCACCTTCGGACAGGGTATGAAAGTTGCCTGCGAGATCGCCTTGATGGCAGCCGATGCCGGGCTCGTACGTACCGACGAAGCTGTCATCTGTATTGGCGGCACCGGACGCGGGGCGGACACCGCTCTAGTGCTCACGCCAGTCAACTCTCAAGACTTCTTCGACCTCAGGATCAAGGAAGTCCTGTGCAAGCCACACTTTTAAGGGGCTTGGCAGAGAGTTTGATGGCAGCCACTACCACAGGCAGACCCGTGCCCGAAGCAGTCGCTATTGCCCAGTGGGGATCTCAGGATAAAGCGGCGAGCCTGCTTTCATGTACCGTGTCATGTGGCGCATCGCCGCCACCAGCTTCTTACTCGCCTTCTCATACAGCTCTGACTCGAACCAGTAGTACTCGGTCTTGCTGGTGACACCCACGGCGATTATCTTGCCTTTCGTCTGATAGGACACATCCGCCTTAACAGGCCCATTTAAAAACCGCAGCTCGCTGGCACCGTAGAACCCCACCCCTTTGGCTTCAAAGGGCAACCTCACTTGCATCAGGTAGGCAACACGACTGAGTGGCAGGATGGGTACACCCCAAGGGGACTTGCGGAATACCACTCCACTACATCCTCGCAGTTCCCCAGCAATTTCTTCACCGCCTCGCCGCTTTCCCAGACCTCCCTCAGCGGCGTCTCCCAGCCGACCTCGAGTTCCCTGAGAATACGCCGTTCCTCCGGCCGAGCGCTTTCTAGTTCCAGCGTCTGCAAGTATGGCTTGTCAGCAGGGCTGCCCACCGAGACCGTCCCAGTCGCTACCGTGTGCCCGTCTCTGGACTCAAGCCTTGTCTCAACCTGAACATCCCTGACATCCTTCGGTGGCACTTGCATGACCACTCTTACCTCCTCGCCATGTAACAGCGCATAGGTAAAAAACAAGCTGACCGTCCCCCGTTCAAACCATCTCTGCCCGAACAGTTTTGCCACCACCGGCGCATAGAGGTCGAAATGTATGATGCCTGCTACCACGCCACCCCTCATCCCCACCTTCTTGCCCACAGCTTCGTCATGGATCGAACCGGCTATGCCGGCGTGTGGATTGATGGCTCTGCGCCACTCCCCATAAACATAGTCCTCTCTGGCCACAATATCGTCTGCCACAGTGTCGCCCCCTCAGCGATTTAGCCCTGTCCCTGCAGTACACCCGCATATTATACCGCCCATCGCGCGACGTCAACCCCAACCACAGATACAGCCTGTATCTGGCTCACTTTTTGAGTACCTCATACAGACGGGCCACATTCATCCGCTGCACCAGCATCGCCCTGTCCTCAGAACCTGCCTGCATGGGATACCGGTCAAGCAGCGAGATTTGCTCCTGAGCTTCTTCTAGGCTCATCCCCTTATCTATAGCCCCCTTAACTGCATCTATCCATGCCTGAATAAAGGCAATCATCTCAGGTATATAGTCCCGACCACATATTTCGCCGTGTCCCGGGACCAGTATGTCAGCACCCATCTCCTGAATCCTCTTCAAAGACTCCAACCACTCATAGGGAAGGGCTTGGTGAAGCCAAGCCTGCACTTTCCCGAACACGTTATCTGAGGTGAACACCACCCTCTCCTCGGGGATATAGACTGCAAGTTGGAACTGGGTATGCCCAGGCAGGTTAACAAGCTGGAAGGTGTGGTCGCCCAGATAAAGGGTAAGCCTTTGAGAAAGCGTGATGGCGGGTAAACGATAGCTAAATTCGCCAATCATGGTAAGGCTTTCAGGGTCAGCAACCTTGAGATATTCTTTTAGCTGGTCGACCGAGGCAGCCAGCATCGCCTGCCTGGTCCCCTCGTGAGCGACTACTGTCCCCTCGAAGAAGTAGTTGCCAGTGAAATGGTCACCGTGCGGTTCGGTGTTTATTAGGTAACGGACTGTACCATGCTTGGCAACCTCCTCCCGCCATCTTAACGCCTCCCGCGGCATCATCGGAGTATCGATCATCACCACCCCTTCTTTGGTGACCACAAAGCCAACATTGCACCCACGAAATCCGGTCTCAACAAAAACGTTCTTAGTAATCCTCTGCATGACACCCTCCTCTGCAAGCCACAACCTGCGTTCCTGGGTTTCAGGTTTACTTGCCCTTGTACTGTGGCGGTCTCTTTTCTACAAAAGCTCGGGCGCCCTCGGCGAAGTCCTCACTCATCCTGACGCGGTTGGCAAGCTCACGCTCGAGCCGTAGCCCATCTTCCAGTGCACGGTCGTAGCCCCGGATCATAGCCTCCTTACTGGCGCGTACCCCCACAGGTCCCTTTTTACAGATGGTCTCCGCCCACTGTTTGGCAGTTGGCATAAGCTCAGCCAGCGGCACTACCTTGTTCACCAAGCCAACGCGGTACGCTTCCTGGGCATCAATTGGTTCCCCAAGCAAGAGCAACTGGGCTGCTATGGCACGCGGTATGAAGCGGGGCAACCGCTGCGTGCCGCCAGCACCGGGCATGAAGCCGATGTTTATCTCCGGCTGGCCCAGACGGGCATGCTCCGCTGCAATCCTCAGGTCGCACTCCAGCGCCAGTTCCAACCCGCCACCGAGGGCATAGCCGTTGATTGCCGCGATAAAAGGCTTCCAGACCTGGTCTGGGTGAACGGTCTCACCCACAGCAGCCACTGCACCAGGACGGAACTCCTTGATATCTGCACCAGCGGAAAAAGCCCGGTCACCAGCGCCAGTCAGAATAGCCACCCAGAGGTCGGGATCATCACGGAATTCAATAAAAGCCCGGTTCAACCCCTGACGCACCTCAGCGTTAAGCGCATTCATTGCTTCTGGACGGTTAATAGTGATGATGACAATTTTGCCCTCTTTCTGAACCTCTACGACCGCCATGTTGCCCTCCTTAATAGTAGTTTTAGCCGCAAATAGCGAGCCAGTCATGTAGTGTGGACGTGCTTTTTTGCTTTGCCTCAGCTAGCCTCGCGGCAAGGCGTATTCTAGCAGAGGCTAAGGACGAAAACAAACCGAGTAGTGCAATAGGCGCTTGTTCTTTAATTGCCTTGCTAGCCAAAAAGGACTTTCAGGTCTTCACCCTGCACGGCTACAACCGTTGTTTATCGAGATACCTTACCACTGGCTTCCACCACCCCCTCTATTTTTCTCCACTCATTGTTTGGCTAGTGGGATCACCGGCAGATCAATATATGAAGGATACCCTGACTCATGGAATATGGTCTGCAGGGCGAGAATACCCCGGGCGTCCTCTCCAGGAGCGTTGCCGGTATTCATATTGCGCTCGAACCGCGGGAAATTGCTGCTGGTGATATCTATGCGCATGCGGTGTCCCTTACGAAATAGGTTGCTAGTCGAAGCCAAGTCAATCACATACTCATTGATCTCCCCCGGATTTACCAGCTCGGGCTTGAGAATCGACTTCCTGAATCTAGCCCGAATACAGCCTTCCGCCACATTTATGGCAAGTCCATTGGGATAGACATCAACTAGCTTCACGAAAAAGTCTGTGTCCTTCGCTGAGGTGGCAGCGAAAAGGTGAAGCTTTAAAGGGCCGGTTATCTCCATATCTTCTGGCAACTCTGGGGTGGTATAACACAGGACATCGTGCCGTCTTTCGATAATGGACTGGTCCTGTGGTCCGGCAGGTTGGTTGAGGTCCGGGTTAAGCCTGCCACCCCGGGTGGGCACGGGGTCGTGCGGATTATACACATAGATATCCGGCGGTTCCGCCCCTGGTTCGTCCCGGCTGAGCAGACCGTCGCCTGAGGCAGAGTTAGCATGCCCCCGGCTGTGCAGGTAAAATCGCTGCCACTGCGTCTCCGGCAAGGGCCAGGTGGTGGCGTTCCTCCACCTGTTCAGCCCCATGACAAAATAACGTATAGGTACGAGGTAAGGACTGTCAACCCCCCTTAAATATTTGTCGAAAAACTGTATATGTCGCTCGGTGGCAAAGGCACCCACCCCAGAAGCATACGCGCCGAAATTGAGTGCACCGATGAAATTGTGGAGCCTTGCCCCGTGGACCCAGGGTCCCATTAACACATGCTGCCCCTCCCGGGCAATCTGCGAACCACCTTTTTCTCTCATCTTGAGGAAGTTCAAGAAAGTGTGCCCAACGCTCATGTCATACCACCCGCAGGAATGCATGATCGGCACCTTCACTTTCTCATAGGGCCAGAATATTTCTTCTTCGGACTTAATCCCTTTCAGGTTATCATAACTCAAGCGCCTAATAAGCCACTGCTCCATCCCTTCAAACTTAAAATAGGGTATGTCTTTAAGCGGCAAAAAGTTGCACACTTCTTCAAAATTGTTCAGAACGTACCTGATGTTTTCCACTGCCTTAGAAACGTCTTTCCCCTGCTTCGCCATTTTCGCCAGCATGTCGAAGGCCATGTTGGCGAACCAGCTCATGGTCGTTTCCAGCTCCTTTATCCCTGCCATTTCAGCCTCACCTAACATACCGGCTCCGATGACATGGGGAGCAATGGCTTTGAGATGGGGCGGGTTCTCTATTGCAGCTTGCCATTGGTTCCGCGCCAGATATGATGCGCCTGCCATGCCAACGTTCCCGTCACACCAGGGCTCAGCCGCTACAAACTCTACCGTGTCGTACCCGTCCTTCCCCTCCGGTGCCCCCGGGACGAACTCGCCCTCTGAGGCGAACCTGCCTCTGGTATCTTGGATAACTACAGCATACCCTGCAAAAGCCGCCTCTATAGGAGACAGGAAATCGCTGAAGACAGAGTGCGCTTTGTTATACGGTGTCCGTATCACGATAGCTGGATGCTTTTCGCTATCGTCCGGTCGGTAGACATCAGCCCTCAGCACCACACCGTCCCGCATCCGCATAGGGACATTTCGGTCCACACGAATTGAACTTACCATTTTCTCCTCCTTAATCTGGTTATCGAACGGAATCTTTTCGCAACATTATCCCCCAAATGCACCTTTTCATCAACGCTCCTGTACAAGGAGTGTCCCGCCGCGGCTCCCGCACGCACTCAAATCGTCAAATCATTCCTGTGGACCCACATCAACCCAGGTGGGGTTATCTCCACTTACCAGCTTACCCCAGATACATTCTAGCCCGTTATTTGTCAAGATACACCACATCCCAATTGCAGCAGCGTGACTGCCACAACAAACACTTTTCGGGAAGCCATACAGGAGGACACGCTCCAAGGCTTTTGCTGGCACACATTGTCCTGTTTCTTCTTCACACCAACCTTAGTCGAGTAAATTGGCTACGCCAGGCTAAACAGCCAGCTATAGCAACATTGACTGTCCTAAAATTCGGGCGCGGCAGCTAAAAAGGTCTACGATCCTGCCTACTTTGTCCAAACTTTCATTAGCCACACGTTGTGCCTCGGTTGACATGTCAACAATAGGTCAGGTAAACTTTGTTGTTGTTTTTTGCGGTCCCATCTGGAAAGCGATGCCGAAGAAATCACGCCCCAACTGGATAGACAAACTGAAGATCAGCCTGAAGACGGCGCTGGGGATAAACCCAGTCCTCTGCGATAGCTGTAAGTGGGACTGGCGCAGCGCCTGTCACCACCCCGAACGTCCCCACGCGGTATGGTGCCCAGACTACGAGAAGCGTGGTACCTGAAAGTTAACCGCAGTCACCCCCAGCCGGCTAACATTCCACCATCCTGTACCTGAGCTGTCCTTTTTCGCAATACAGAATAAACTTCACCCTTTTTCCTTGGAGTAAGCGCTCTTCGCTCTGCCGTCGCAGCTCCCTGAAGTCAGCAGCTTCTAAAAAGTCACGCAGCAGCGACAATTTCCCCTCCAGCGCAGCATCGCTGACACCACCAAGCAAGCGCCGCGTTACCTCCTCATATTCCTTCCTTGCCACTGTCTCTATACAGTGGAAAAGGTCAGGAAAAAGCTCTACTTCCATCATCCAGCTCCGTCAACATCACTCACACTCCACCTCCTATCCTATCAGGCAGAAGGCACAGAGGCAAGCGGAAGCGGTTGTTGGTGTCCTCACCCTACCCCCTCCCATTTAGGGAGAGGGCAAGAGCAAATACGAATTTTTGACACTGTAGCTAGCCAGTGTTATGATGATATTGAAAACCTGGTCACATTGCGGACCAGGTTGGATATGGAAGAGACGACTGGTATATACCTGGCGCTTTTCTTTGTGTGCCTGCTGGTAGCAGCGTTCTTTTGCAGCGCTGAAACGGCTTTTGTCAGTATACAGAGGCTACGCCTAGAACATTTGGTGCGCACCAACCACCCCAAAGCCAAGAGCGTAGCCAGGATACTGGAAAACCCGGAGAAATTCCTCGCTACCGTCCTCTTCGGCATCAACCTGTTCGAGACCGCTGTTGCCACACTGGGCACAGTCATCGCTGTCACAGTCTGGGAACAAAACCTGGGGCTGGCTCTAGCCACCGTCATCATCACGGTGATAACGCTTATTTTTGCTGAACTGATCCCCAAGAGCCTCGCGGTGCGCTACAGCGAAAGGCTGGCGCTGCTCTACGCCGGTCCCATCGAGGTCATCGCCTTCATTTTTTATCCCTTCGTCTATGTGCTCAACCACATCGGTATAAGGTTCACCCGGCTGGCTGGCGATGAGACCGCACTTAAACCGATTGTCAGCGAAGAAGAGCTGCACACTGCCATAGAAGTAGGTGAGGAACAGGGTATCTGGGAGGAGGACGAGGCAGAGATGCTGCACAGGGCTTTCGAGTTTGCTGATCGCCCGGTGAAGGAGGTGATGCAGCCCAGGACAGAGGTCGTCTGGCTCAGACAAGGGTCCACCATGGCGGAATTCCTAGAAGCCTACCGCCGCTTTCCATACTCCCGCTTTCCTGTTTACCGGGAGACCATTGACGATGTCATCGGCGTCATCTCTATCAAGGACGTGCTCATGGCACAAGCCAACAATTCGCTGAGCATGGACAGCCGCCTCGATGACCTAGTCCGCCCGGTCCACTTCGTCCCCGAGACCAAGAAGCTGGGTGAACTGCTGGCTGAGATGAGGGATAACAACTACCATATGGTCATAGTGGTCGATGAATATGGCGGCGTGGTCGGTGTTGCCACCCTGGAGCACCTCACCGCCGAGATTATGGGCAAGATAGGCGATGAGCTTGCCAGTAAGAAAAGAGACTTTGTCACCGTCGATGCCAATACCTTCGAAATAGACGCCGGGCTCAGGATCGAGGAGGTGAACGAGGAACTGGAGCTGAACTTGCCGCTGGGCGACTATGAGACCGTAGCTGGCTTCATCCTCAGCCATCTGGGACGCATCCCCAGGCAGGGCGAACACTTGCGGTATAAGGACCTGAAGCTGACAATCCTGGAGATGCGTGGCAGGAAGGTGGAGAGGATATTGGTAACCAAGGAAAAGGATGCAGCGACTGCGGATAAAGTTTAGCCGCGGCGAGGAACTAAAGTTCCTCTCCCACCTTGATATGATGAAGCTCTGGGAAAGGGCATTGCGCCGCGCCAGAATTCCCCTCGCCTACTCCCAGGGCTATACACCACACCCACAGCTCTCCTTGGCAGCACCGCTGGCAGTTGGCGTCACCAGCGAGGCAGAGCTCATGGACATCTACCTCTCTCGCTGGGTGACATTGCAGTTCTTCGAGGCGCGGGTGAAAGAACAACTCCCTCAGGGCATCAGGCTGCTCGAGGTATGGCAGATAAGCCTCAAAATCCCCTCCCTGCAGTCGCAGGTCAAGTTTGCCGAATACAAAGTAGAAATAGAGACCGACAAGGCGACAGAAGAAATACAGCGGTCTGTGGACTCGCTTCTAAAAACAGACAGGCTCCCCTGGCAACATGTGAGGGATACTGGACCTAGACATTACGACCTGCGCGCCCTCATCCAAGACCTTTGGCTCATCGAACGCCGCGACTCCCTATGCGTGCTGGGTATGAGGCTGCGTTGCGACGAACACGGTTCGGGTAGACCGGAACAGGTGACCAAAGCCTTGGGCTTCCCCGATCCCCCTAAATCCATCCACCGCGTCGCCCTGCTGTTCGGTTAGAGCTGGGGCCCTGAGGCAAACTACAGCCTCAAGCTAAGCAACTTGGATTACACTACCCACAGTGTTAAACGCAAATCTACCCTCGAACTCTCTTGCCAACACGCTGATAGCCTGTAAGCCAGTGCAATGACATAGGCTCAACCTCTGCACATCAAGCTCCTTCAAAACAGCTATCGTCTTGCGCAACTGTTCCTCAGAGGCGCCGATGAGGTGGGAACCGCCGATCACTGTATGTATCCGGGAAACACCGGTAAGCTGCCGTGCGTGGTAAAGCGTATTTATCATGCCCCGATGGGCACAGCCCAGGACTACCACCAGCCCCTGCCCCGTCTTAATCACCAGAGCCTGGTCATCGGCAAGCCCGTCCGGCTTCAGCTCGCCATCCCGCTCCACATACAGTATCTCATCAACCCGCTCGAAATCAGTGACCATCGGTATCTCACCGGTGGTCAGAATGGAGTCGGTGATAGCCACCGGCTCCCCAGTCAGCCGAAAACTGGCACCTAAGCCCTCCAGCTCGCGCCTCTGAAACGGTATACCGATGTACCTGGTGCGATGGCTCCCCCTTCCTCGGGCATACTTCGCCTCCCAGATATCAGGGTGGGCTACGATTTCCACCTGCTTCTTCATCCGCCGTAATACCTCCCTTAGCCCGCCGGTATGGTCGTAGTGCCCATGGCTGAGCACTATCCTGTCCACTTTCCGTAGGTCGATGCCCAGACTGTCAGCATTGTGCACCACAGACCTACCGCTCCCAGAATCAAGCAGCACCATGGTACCATCCATCTCCACCAGCATGCTCAGCCCCCACTCCCCCAAAAAGTCCCCGAGCATGGCAGTGTTCTCACTCAGTGTAGTTATCCGCAGCACCGGTCTCCTTCCTAGGTATCACTAACTCCGCGTGCACCCTTGTCAGCGGGATAGAGGACAACGGAGTGCTCCTCCCAGAAATCGATACTCCTCAACCCGCCACGAACATATTTTTCCTCACCCAGAAGGTTTGTCACCCGGAGCCCACCATCTTCCACCTCTATCCGAATGACCTCAGACATCAATTCTCTCAGTCCACCATCGGATTCAATATAGACCGTAGCCACGCACATGTCTGCACCCCCACAGTTCAGATTTCAGCCTTTTGAACCAACTTATCAACAATCTCTTTGACGCCCTCTACCGTCACCGTCTCCAAGCTGCGACCGTCCAGACAAGCCTCAAATATCTCCCTGTCAGTATAAATAGTGCCCATCACATCTATACCCCTTTTCGCCAGTTCGCCTGCCAGCCTATCCGCCATCCTGTTCGAGCTAACCTTGTTTAGGATAGCCTCGGTGCTCTCCACCCCAGCGCCATCAGCCAGCCCCTTCACCTTCGCTGCCAGCCCCACCGACTCGAACGACGGTTCCACCACCACCAGTACTCGGTCGATGCTGGTGTCCACACCCCTGCCAAAATGCTCCACCCCGGCTTCCATATCAACGATGACCACCTCGTCTTTGTCCAGGGAAAGTTTAGCAAGGAACTCGCGGCTTAACACCCCCATGGGACAGGCGCAGCCCTCCAGCGCCTGCAGGATCTTGCCGATGTTTATCAACCTCAAGCCGTCTCTCTGTTTGATGTACGCCGGTGGGACATCGCCCACTCGGACTTTCTCCAAGCTGAGTACATCCGCCTTCACCTTCGATTTGCCAGTGGAGACCACCCGCCCCATTTTGTTCTTGAGCCCCACCTTGCCGCCGACCATCTCCATTATAGGCACCGGCGGTTCAGCAAAGCCCAGCATGCGGAACAGCCCCGAGTTGGACTCGTCTGAATCCACCACCAGGACACGGTAGCCACGGTTCTTGAACTCATATGCCAGCAATGTGGCAACGACGCTCTTGCCACACCCTCCTTTGCCGCAGACCGAAATCTTCATCTCTGCCCCTTCTATTTCTAGCTTGCCTTTGCCTTCACCGCCCTAGCGATGGCATCGGCAAAGCCCTGCAGGAAGTCGGCCTGGTAACGCTCCACCCTGCCTTCATCACAGAGCTGAGCTAACTCCGGGTCGATAGGTATCTTTGCCAGCAGGGGCGCACCCGCAAGGTTTGCCATCTCCTCAGCGCGACTCTTGCCAAAAAGCTCAATCTTTTTGCCAGTCTCAGGTAAAACGAAGTAGCTCATGTTCTCCACAACCCCCAGAATAGGTATATGCATCGCCTCCTGTGCCATCTTAATCGCCTTGCGCACCACCATCGCTGCCAGCTCCTGGGGGCTAAAGACTATGATCACGCCCGATACCGGTAACGACTGCAACACCGTAAGCGGGGCATCAGCCGTCCCCGGCGGCAGGTCGACTATCAGATAGTCCAGCCGCCCCCAAAGCACGTCCTCCCAGAACTGCGTAATTGCCTTGGCAATAAGGGGACCCCTCCAGATGACAGCGTCGTCCTCGTGTGGTAACAACAGGTTTACAGACATGATCTCGATCCCCAGGTGGGTGAGCACCGGCAGCAGTCCGGTCTCGCTCCCCTCAGGGCGCTCGGCGATACCGAACATCTTGGGTATGCTTGGTCCGGTAATATCGGCATCCAGTATACCGACATCGAACCCAGCCCTTGCTAGCGCCACCGCCGCCAGACTGCTTACCAGCGACTTTCCCACACCACCTTTGCCGCTCATCACCGCTATGACACTGCCGATCTCGTTCAGCTCCTTAGGCCTCATCTCAGTAAACTCGACGTTCACCTCACCGACATCGGAAAGCTTCCTCAATATCTCCTGCACTTTAGCCCTAAGCCACTCCTGCGACCCATGGTTCAGCGCCGCCGAGGCAAGAGATATGTCCACACTCCGGTCACTCACCTCGACACGTCTGACGAGATTAAGGCTTGATACGCTCCGCCTCACCCCGGGCACGAGTACTTCTTCAAGGCTTTTCAATACCTGGTCTCGGTCTATCAATGCTTACCTCCGTTCACATAAGTCTTGCGGAAATTGTGCGTCCTCCTGCCCTCAAACGCAAGCTGAAATAGTCCACCATCGCTCACCATACTTATTTTGTCCCGCCCAAGATGGTGGTCGCTCACCTACAATACCCCCAGACCCTTTAGCACTGGATGTAATTCCACCAGTACATTATACCGCGCTTTCAAATGGTGAATCATGCAATACAGCAGGACCACATCCATGCTCCCAGACACAAGCCTCGTACGGCAATCGGAAGCAATGGTGTTAACATTCGTCAACTGTTTTCTGAAAACTAAGCTATTCACTGCTTCAATAGCAAGCGGGTTCCTGTCCATGACATGGGCTCTCCCCCACTTGCCCACCAGCCTCGAGAAGGGCAGGATATAACTTCCCGGTCTGCAGCCAAAGTCAAGCACCTGGAACCCTTCCTTAATCCCCACCCCCTTAAATAGCTCCATCCGCGGCAACAGGATGCCCCGGAACTTGTAAGCCAAAGACATCAGCCCGAAATGCAGTTTTTGATTCAGGTCACGTCACCACCCTGTTTTCTATCGACACTGTTTACCGCCTACAGCCCTACTTAGTCAGCCACCACACAGCATTCTGGTCACCCCGCACTAATGGTCGCAGACGTTCTCACCTATTGCAAGTCTACCGTTTAGGTAGTTTAGGACAGCCTTATCAGGATCGTTCTCCATTACGCCGATGACCACAGTTATGCGTTTCTGTTGGAATAATGCCTGAGCCCTAGGCCCCATACCACCCGTCAACACCACCGATACCCCTTGCTCTGCCAACCATACTGGAAGGAAGCCGGGCTGATGCCCGGGCGAATCTACAACCTGCTTTTTCTGGATGGTCTTCGTTGCTACATCCACATCTATCAGGGCAAACTGCTCACAATGCCCAAAATGGGGCGATAACATACCACCACTTAACGGAATAGCAAATCTCATCTGTGTACCTCCTATGTTTACTCCTTTACCCTAAGCCTGTAAACCGGTCTCCCTTCTTCTAGGTAAATATTCACACTCACTTGTTTCCCTTCGGCAAGATAACGTTCAGCCTCGTCGCGCAACTTCTGTGACTCCGGCGACTTTAGAAAGGTGACTAGCGCCTCGAACCTCTCCTCTAGTTCCCGATTTCCCGCGCCGCCTTGTCTCAAGAGCTCCAACAGGCAATTGTTCATCTCCTGCTCAGCTAGGCACTTTATACATTTGCCCGGAACATCAGTTGTAGAATATCTCGGGCTAAGGTCTATCACTTCCACTGCGGAATTCACCTCCTTCGGTTCTGGCTACACCCATCTCCCAAGGAGCAGGGTGGTGTATCGCAGCGCTCTGTACTGCCACAACAAGTTGTGCCCGCTGCCCTTGATCCCGCCTTCACCATATAAGACGCCGAAACCAGCTTCTCCGTCTTCTGGCTACCGCAATCGGGACAGCACACCACTTTACCAGTATCACGCATCAGAGACTCAAATATCCTGCCACAATTCTGACATCTAAAGTCGTAGATCGGCATGTTTCAAGCCTCCTTGGTATCTATCTAGAGATTCAAAAATCCGCTGCCACAGGGACTCTATCTGTCTGACAGTACCATTAGAACAGTTTTCCACCAGCGGAATTCCCCTGGCAATTGATTCGGTAAACGCATCGTCGAAGGGGATTTTGCCAGCAATAGTCAGCTTCTGACTGTAACAGTACTCCTCAATCTTGCGGCTGTTCTCTTCATTAACATCATATTTGTTGATACACACCAGAGGGGAGACGCCGAAATGCCGACACACCCCCAGTACCCTCTCCAAATCGTGTATCCCAGAGAGTGTCGGCTCGGTAACCACAAGCGCCAGGTTTGCCCCAGACAATGAGGAAATGACCGGACAACCGATCCCAGGGGGACCATCGCTGATTATCAAGTCAAACCTGTCTTTTTGAGCTATCTGCTTTGCCTGCTGCCTGATCAAAGCTACCAATTTTCCTGAATTCTGCTGCGCTATTCCCAGCCTGGCATGCACCAAAGGACCATAACGGGTGTCCGAAACGAACCAGTGCCCGGAAAGTTTGTCCTGCATTGTGATCGCTCCCACAGGACAGACATGAAAGCAAAAGCCACAACCCTCACAGGATTTAGCGTCAACTCTAAAATCACGGATAGCCTGGAAGCGACACAGTTGCTGGCACAAGCCGCACTGCGTGCACTTGTCACCTTCAATGATGGCAATTTGTCCCGTCCAGAACTCGTGGCTTTCGCGTCTGGTCGGCTGCAGGACAAGGTGCAGGTCGGCAGCATCTACATCGCAATCGCAAAGCACTTCGCTGCTAGCTAGAGCAGCAAAAGAGGCAACAAGGCTAGTCTTGCCAGTGCCCCCCTTACCGCTTAATACGACCAGTTCCTTCATGTACCATATCTCCAATCTTATCGAAGAGCTCTATAAAATGCCGCCTCCACTCAGGTAGACCGACAACCAGAGGGATGCCCCTGGAGTACAGCCGGGCGATTTCCATGTCGAGCGGAATGGTGAGCAAGATTGGAATACCCTCTTTCTCACAATAGTCCCTGACCAGACCATCTTTCATCCCGGCACGGTTGATGACCACACCGCAGGGCACGTCAAACTCCCGCACCATCGACACAGCCAGCACAAGGTCGTTGAGCCCAAATAGGGTGGGCTCGGTCACCAACAGACAGAAGTCGCTGCCCTTAACCGCCTCCACCACCGGACAGGATGTCCCCGGCGATACGTCCACGATGACAACTCCATCCCGGTTGGCAAACTGCTTCACCTTTCTGATCACCGGCAGTGCCAGCGGCTCACCAACATTGAGTCTGCCGTGAACAAACTCCACCCCGTCTGAATTGCCCCACTCCACGACGCCGACCTCCCTCCCCACCTCGCTTATCGCCCCCTCTGGGCAAAGGTAACTACAAGCCCCGCAACCATGACATAATTCCGGAAACGTCAACACATAGCCCGGGACCACCGCAATGGCATGATAGGCACAAACCTGAGCACATTTGCCACAGTAGTTACACTTACCCTTTTCTATCTGGGGAACAGGCATACACACGGGTTCTCTCCCGCTTATAGCTGGGTTCAGTAGCAAATGCGCATTGGGCTCCTCGACATCACAGTCAAGAAGCTGCACCCTTGCTTTCTCCTTCAAGGAGAGGGCAAGACTAGTAGCCATCAAAGTTTTGCCCGTACCCCCCTTGCCACTGGCCACAGCTATAATCATGCTCGGACCATTCTGGTGCCACACTTGGGGCAGGTCACCTGATGACACGGCGTGCCTGCCTGGTGCGGCACTTTATGACCACAACTGGGACAAACACACTCCCCACCGGGACCAGCACCGGGGCAGTTGCCACGCTCCCTTTTACCACATCCTCTTCCCGTGCCGGAACCGCTCCCCCATGGCGGTCCCATGCTGTCTCCCCTAGGCATCACTACACCTCCTCTGTGTCTTATCTCGCTCTTTGCCTTCGCCACCGCTTTCAAGCGTCTTTACCCTCGCTTGGATCTCCTCAAGCTGCTTCGCCAGCAGCTGCGACTGCGCTTTCAGTGCCGAAAGCTCCTGCTGCAGGCTTTCTGGATTCAACGTCGAACCAGTTGTCCGGCTGCCCCGAGCTACCCATCCCCTACCAGGCATGCTGCCGGTGCCGAAGTGTGGAAGCACATTGGGCTGTGAACTTGCCTGATGTTTCCCTCTCTTGTAGTCCTGAATAGCATCCCTTATTTTACCGGAGACACCCGTTACCACTTCGATACCAGATGAGGACAGCACCTGATAGGCGTTAGGTCCACAGTTCCCGGTGAGCACTGCCTTCACACCCTTCCCGGCAATCATCTGTGCCGCTGCAATCCCGGCTCCGCCAGAAGCAGCCGAGCTGGAATTAGCCACAGCCTCGAACTGCAGTGTCTCTAGGTCGACGATGACAAAATATTGGCACCGCCCAAAACGAGGGTCCACCTCGCTGTCGAGGCTAGCATCCACAGCCGAAACGGCAACTTTCATTACTTCAACTCCTGGCTCAATTCCTTTACCCTGGCTTCAATCCGCTCCAGTTCCTCCCTTATCGCCTCTGCCTGCTCCTTTAGATAATTGAGCTCCTCTTCCTTGCTCATCGGCGGAGTGAAAGGGGCATAGCTAGGAAAGGGACTGCGGGCATAGCGGGGGGAATAACCAGGCGGATAAGCCCACGGGGCTATACCTCCCCAGCCGAGGAAATAACCGCACCTGGGCAGACCACCCCTGCCTACCCCCACAAAGGGCCACGGAGGTGAGGCACCACGGAAGCCAAACCCACAGCCCCTACCGAAGCCAGCACCTCGACCAAATCCATACATACTATCACCTCCTTTCCATAAACTTGTGCTTGCTTGTTCCCTAGCTAAATTTCAGCCGAAGTTCTTTGTCTTGTTACCATCGCCCCCTACCGCGACACCTCCCCCAACCACCACCTACTCTCAGTACCCCCGGCGGCAACGGAATGATACCCGACGTATGGCAGGTAGGGCACACCTGCTGAGGCGCCACCACCAGAGATCCAAACGGTACCTGCCACTCATGCCCGTTGCCGCAACGGAAGCGCCGTATAATTAGCTCGAAGTTGCCCCCCTCAACCCTTATCGCCTTGCCATTAACCAGCGCATCAGCCACCTTGCGCCTCGCCGAATTTAAAATGCGCTGGAAAGTGGGACGAGAGATATTCATCTGCTGAGCACACTCCTCCTGCTCCAGACCTTCTATATCTTTGAGCCGCAGGGCTTCCAGCTCCTCCACCACCAGATGAACCTCCTCCAGCATGTACAAAGGCACCGCCGTGGGTTTGAAATAGCCCACCCGCGGCAACAAGCCAACCTTTCGCCACTTCACCGGCCTCCCCACCAGCCTTTTGTTCTCTTCCATCTCAGAAGTTTTTGGCATATGCTCATAATTATTATGCCAAATTGGGGCTGGAGAGTCAAGAACCGATAGGGGAGAGTGGACAGCTCGTGCCAGTCCGGTGACGGCTATGCTCGCTGGCTCAAGGAGGGGTACACCGGGCGTACCTTACCACGGATACACCCTATCCATTTGTATGCGCCTGCTGGGCTCTATTGGAACTTCACCGAGTTAATAATGTCGTACTTCTGGTTCGGGGTAGTGAAGGGGAAATAAGCCGGCACGGTAAAAACCTCGATGATGACCCACTTACCGTTTCTGACCAGCCCGATAATAAGACTATCGTACTTGCCGGCTGCCCCGGTATAGGTCACCTCAGCCTGAGTTACCCTAGTGCCACCGATGGTGACCTCGCTCGCGCTAAACGTGTCGATGGTCTTACTGCCGTCGGCTGCCAGGTGCCCAGCGAATGCTGCTTTCAAATCAGCGCCTGCCGACCGGTCAAGGACGATAACTCTGACCGCAGGCACATTGTAGTTGCCGGCACCGACGCGCCAGACGACATTGGGGCCCAGGTCGCCAGCTTTTGGCACCCAGCTCCCGGGATACTGCAGGGAGAAATTATAGTCAGAATTGGTATAAGTAGCCCATTCAGCCGCTCCACTGGCAGCAGGCTGCGGTCTGTATAGACCTGTTCTTACCTCCAGAGGCTTTCCGATCCTGAGATACCGGTCAGTGGCGGCGTCATATGGTGGCCACTCCACAAGCCCTGGGACATTGGGGTTCCCTGTCCTGGCAAATTGCACCCACATAGAGACCATTGCCTTAGCCACCTCCACATCCACAACGCACATGTCCTGCCTTTTAGTCAGGTCGGAAAACAGGTAAGTTACGCTGAGACAGTGGGTACCACCTCCAACACCGCAGGGACCATGGTCAAAGACCCAAACGTATACAGGTGACGAGACCGAACTCATAGCCGAAGCAATGGCTTTATCGAAGTACTGGTTCCAGGAACCGGCAAGGTCGTTGCTTCCGCTACCTATCATCAGGGGTACATCGTGTTGTTTGCCTGACTGAAAAATGTTGAGCGGGTAGTCCGGCAAAAACCATCCGTCTACATTTGGTAATTGCAAATCTGTCCCCGTGGTGCTGACAGGCACTGCTGCCACGATCTTATCGGCACTTAGCGCGCGCAGCGCGCCGAGCAAATCAGAGGCACCGGAAACCCCCAGTCTAGCCACCAGCTCCTCTCCCCGCCTCTCCATCTCCGCCAGTGGCGGTGTGCGGCTGTTGCCATACATACCAGCATCGGCAATGGCTTTATGGAAGAGTCCTTTGCCAAAAGGCGATGCCATGAGAAACAGGACCGATTCCCCACCCGAGGAACAACCATATATAGTCACGTTCTTAGGGTCCCCACCAAAGGCAGAAATATTTCTTTGCACCCACTGAAGAGCAGCTACCTGGTCCATAAGACCGTAATTACCAGAAACCCCCTTCTCTGATTCCTTATCAAGCAATGGGTGTGCGAAGAAGCCCAGTCCACCTAACCTATAAGCAATCGATACTGCCACCACGTTGTTCTCCCGGGCAAAGTAAGACAGGTCGATCCGTGAAGAACCTATGACCATAGCGCCACCATGGATGTAGACGAACACCGGCAGGCGGTCAGCCGTGCTTCTGGCGGGAGTGAACACATTAAGATAAAGACAGTCTTCGCTCTGCTCCGCCTCCTGAGTCGTCAGACGCGTCCTCTGCTGGGGACAGATCGGCGCATATTCCCGGCACTCAAGGACACCTTGCCAGGGATTGACAGGTTGAGGTGGTCTCCACCTGAAATCGCCCACAGGTGGCGCTGCGAACGGTATGCCCCTGTATACCCGCACCTCCTTGCCTGCTTCCCCCACGACCACACCGGAAATGAGTCCAGCATCGGTCTTGATGGGGTCGGTTAATGGAACCGCAGTAGCCTGCTTTTCCCCACAGGAAACGGTTATCGCGCTCACCAGTACCAGCAGGGCAAGGACTGCTAACAGTCTGGAGGACAAACGGCTTCTCATGTCACTCTCCAAAATCGTTGACGTTGTTCATATCATAAACAACAAATTGACCACCGTCAATAGGTGGATCCAGGTCGCTTTAGGCTGGCAATCAACAGTAAAAAGCCAAGCTCGCGACTTAAATGAGTAAACGGCTGAACTATGCTTTTATCTGATGGGCATCTGCGTTATACTTAAATGCACCACAACACTGATGTGGAGACTTCACGAAGGAGGTAGAAAGAAATCAGACTCATTTTAATAAGACACGGCGAGACCCTGTGGAACAAGGAGCGGCGGGTGCAGGGCGGGGGCAGTGACACTGAACTCAGCGAAACAGGCAGAGTACAGGCACAAAGGCTCGGCGAAGCCCTAAGGGACATAAAGGTAGATGCCATCTATTCCAGCCCGTTGAAACGCGCCCTAGAAACCGCCCGCATCATCGCCAGCCACCACAAGCTCCCGGTAGAGATCGAGCCCGATTTCCGTGAGATCGAAGCCGGTGAACTGGAAGGGCTATCGCTGGCGGAATTCAGCACCAGCTTCAGTCAGTTTATTTTGCGCTGGCGGGAAGGCGCCGGACAGGAAAGGCTGCCCGGCGGGGAGAGTGTTGTTGACCTTGCCGAAAGGGTCTGGCGTGGCATTCAGCGTATTAAAGAGAAACATAACGGCGGCACAGTCATCGTCGTCAGCCACTTTTTCTGCGTCGTGGTCGCTATCTGCAAAGCACTCGGCTTGCCACTAACCACCATCGAGCGCATTCGCGTCCAGACCGGTAGCATCAGCATAGTTGACCTTGATGAAAGCCAGCCGCGGCTGGTGCTGCTTAGCGATACCTGCCATTTACAGGACATCACAGGCGGTAGATGAGGGGAACAGGTCAAACAACAGCACCCCAGGCCCTGCAATACAGGGTCGCTGAATTTATTCAAAAACATCACCTGCTCCTTCCTGACGAAAGGCTGGTGGTAGCAGTGTCCGGCGGTCCCGATTCGGTCTGTCTGTTCCATGTCCTGCTCCAGTTACAAAAGAGACTTGCACTAAAGCTGTATGTAGCCCACCTGAACCACAAACTCCGGGGTGCTGAGTCTGACGCCGATGCCACCTATGTCGCCGAGCTTGCCCGTAAATTCTCAGTACCTGCTATTATGGAAACAGAAGATGTGACTGCTTACCACAAAAAAAGCAAGGGCGGCTCTCTCGAGGAATCTGCCCGTGAACTGCGCTACGCCTTTTTCGCCCGGGTTGCCAAAAGCATCGGTGCTTCAAAAGTTGCAGTGGGCCACACCAAGGACGATAACGTGGAGACCATTCTCCTGCACTTTCTCCGAGGCACCGGCACCGCCGGACTACGGGGGCTGGCTCCCCTATCAATCCTCCGCCCGAAAGAAGACAAGCAGCCTGTAACCATCGTCCGTCCCTTACTAGAAGTAAGCCGCAATGAGACTGCCGCCTACTGCGAGGAGCACAAACTGCATCCGCGTAGTGATTCATCCAACATCTCACTAAAGTTCCAGAGAAACCGCATCCGTCTGGAACTGCTCCCGCTGCTGCGTAACTATAACCCTAACATCGATAGTGCCCTCCTCCGCCTAGCTGCCATCGCCACAGACGATACTTCTTTCCTTGAAGCACAAGCTGATGCACTGTGGAATGGACTGGCACAAGAAAAAAATGGCACTATCTATCTGGAAACCTCCAGGCTAGCCCCAGTACCACCAGCCTTGCAAAGGCAAATATTCAGAAAGGCAGTGGAAAGGCTTAAGGGGAACATCAGGGACATCGAAGCTGACCACGTCGAAGCGATGGTCTCCTTCCTAAAAAAGCCAGCAGGCAAAAGGCTGAATTTACCGCAGGGCTTGAGCCTGTTTTCTGAATATGGGCGACTGGTATTGACTTCCTCTCCCCTCCCCCCCTGCCCCTTGCCGCCCCTCGAAGGCACTTTCCCACTCAACATCCCTGGCGAGACTACCCTATCATGGTGGCATATCACTGCTGCGATATTCGATAGCCCCCGAGGTGAAAAAGATGACTTCGCCGCCGATCTGGATTTCGACAAATGCGGCGCCGAACTGATAGTCCGCAGCCGCTGTCCCGGCGACCGCTTCCAGCCTCTGGGTATGGCAGAGTCCAAGAAATTGCAGGACTTTATGGTCGACTGCAAAATACCCAGAACATGGCGCGATAGAGTGCCACTGGTCTGTTCTCCCACGGAAATCATCTGGGTGGTCGGTTGGAGGATAAGTGATAGTGCTAAAGTTACCATTGACACCAGGCGGGTCCTGCATTTAAAATTCAGGAGACTTTGAGCGATGCCCGCATTGAGCCCGGAGTTACGTTTGCGACGCCTGAGAGTAGACGAAGCGCTGCCGATGCTGGACGGATACCTGAACGATGCTTTCCTCAGCGGTACCCCTTCAGTGCGTATCGTCCATGGCAAAGGCAGTGGCACTCTGCGCCGTGCCGTCCACCAGGCATTGAGCGAACATCCTCTGGTCAAGTCATTCCGCCTTGGTTGCTGGGGAGAAGGTGATACCGGCGTTACCATCGTCGAACTGGCAAACCACTAAGACAACAGGGCTTACCAAACAATTAAACAAGGAGGTTGCAAAATGAAAAGGTTCGCTCTAGCAGCGATCGCGCTCTCAGTCCTGACAGCCACTAGCCTGCTGTCCTGTGCAGCACCTAAAGCCGCAGTCTATGTTGACCCAACTCAAACCATATTCGCCAAGGTCAATGAAGAGTTCACTATTGGCATACCAGCCAACCCCACCACCGGTTATCAGTGGACAGCCAGCCACGATACTTCGCTACTCAGCCTGGTGGGCAGCGAATACAAAGCGTCAAAACAGGCTAAAGGACTTGTCGGCGCCGGCGGTGTGCAGTACTTTAAATTCAAAGCACTGAAGGCTGGTATGGCTAGAATTAGTTTCAGCTATCAGCGCCCCGCAGAAGGCATAGTGGTTGACATCAAGGTGTTCAACGTAGTCATAGAATAGATCTTATAGAATGCACACCAAAAACATAGCCGTTCCCCGCCAGATCTGGCATGGGGAGAGTGAGCGTTACCTGGACTTTCCCGAGCCCTGGGAAATTTTCCTATGTCTGATGCAGGGACATAACATCCCCAGGGTCTCAGCGGACGACATCAGGTCTGCCCTAAAAACGCCAACTGGCAGTGCCCCCTTAACAGAACTGGCTAAAGGTAAGAACGAAATAGCCATAATATTCGATGATATCTCCCGTCCCACCAGGGTCGCCGAAATTGTGCCGCACATCCTTGATGAACTCCACGCTGCTGGCATTCCGGACAGGGCGGTCAGGTTCATCTGCGCTACCGGCTGCCACGGCGCCCACACCTATCAGGACTTCCAGAAAAAGCTCGGCGCTGAGGTAATGGACAACTTCCCCGTCTACAACCACAACGTCTATGAAAACTGCACCTATGTGGGGGAGACGTCCCAGGGAACAAAGCTATCGGTCAACTCCGAGGTCATTGGCTGTGACTTGAAGATCGCCATCGGCTCGGTCGTTCCCCATCCCCAGACCGGATTCGGCGGGGGTGGCAAGATCGTCCTCCCAGGCATCGCCTCGATAGACTCCATCGAGGCTTTCCACCGCCTTGAATTCAAAGCGAGAGACGAGGGTAAATGGGGCATAGTCGGTCCGGGGAACTATGTTGACAACCCCATGGTCAAAGATTTCACCGAAGCTGCCAGGCTTGCCGGGCTAGATTTCAAAATCGATACCCTAGTAAATGGCAAAGGTGAACCATGTGCCATCTTTGCCGGCGCCCCCGAGACAGTATACTACCAGGCAGTGAGCCTTGCCGCGAGTCACTACGCCACCAAGAGCATCCCCGATGCCGACATCGTTGTAGTCAACACCTATGCCAAGGGCAACGAAGCAATCGTTGGTCTGCTCATCGGCATACCGATGCTGATGGCTAAGGGTGGTAACCTGGTGCTCATTATGGATTGTCCCACGGGCCAGGTGGTACACTACCTCCTTGGTAGCTTCGGCACCAGAACGAGGGGGCGCCTCTTCAATGCCGTGAGCTATAAGCTCCCCTGGCTTAAGAGAGTGATCGTCCTTTGCCCGCAGTTCGAAAAGTCCACCAAAGACTGGCTTGCCATCCCTGATGCCGTCTGGGTGAAGACCTGGGAGGAGGTTGTAGAAATACTGCGTGGCGACTTTCCTGGCAAAGCGAAAGTGGCTATCGTTCCCGATGGCACTATACAGTACCTGGCTCCTCAGCAGACTTGATATCCGCGAGGCAGAAAGTGACATTAGCAGCTGACAGGATAGAACAGTTCAAATCGGAAGCCAGCCGGGCAGGCGCTAAAGTACAGGAGTTCGCCTCTTGGTCTGAAGCTATTGACTTCGTCATCGCTCTTGCCCAGCAGCATTCCGCCACCAGTGTGGTGATAGCCAATTCATCGCTCGCAGGACTCATTATGTTGGCACACCGGCTGATGAAAGAAGACTTGGAAGTGACCCGCGCCGAGCGCTGCAAATCGGAAAGCGAACAGCAGCAGCTTAGAGAGGCGTGCGTCCGGGCTGACATCGGCATCTCAGAAGCCACCACCGCCATTGCCGAGACTGGCACAGTGGTAATCGCCAGCAATGACGGCAGCTCACGTCTCATCGCAGTGCTACCCCGCCTTCACATCACGTTGGTTGAATGCAGAAACATCGTCACAGTTATGGAAGAGGCTATACTCAAAATAAAATCGCTCGGCGGCACGCCGAACAGTCCTTTCCCCACTTACGTGACCTATATCACAGGAAGGAACACCACCGCCGACATCCCTGGTGCTCTGCTCGCTCGCGCCCAGGGTCCTGCCGAAGAGCATATTTTGCTGGTTCATTCTTAGACCGGGGATAGAAAAATGTCACGAAATATCTCCCAGCAGGTTACCAGGGCGCTCAGCGACCAGAACCTGCAGACGGCGCTCTCCAGGCTTGTCTCCCTCATCAAAATGGGCAGACAGATAGCTTTTGCCGGCGTGGACTTCGATGGCTTGAGCCGCGAGGTCCGCAGGGTGAAAGAGAGGGCGATAGATAGCCTCCCGATGTTGGCAGATGAGTTCAAGAGGCAGGCGACCGCGTCCGGTGCCATTGTATATGAGGCAAAGGACGCCGGGGAGGCAAATGCCTATGTGCTCAACCTGGCACGACGAAAAGGGATAAAACGCATCGTTAAATCAAAGTCTATGCTCACCGAAGAGATCGGTCTCCGGGAGCACCTGGAAAGACAGGCCATCGAGGTCACCGAGACCGACATTGGAGAGTGGATTGTGCAACTTGCCGCAGAAAGACCAGCCCACCTCGTCGGTCCGGCAATACACAAGACCATCGAACAGGTAGCTGAACTTTTTTCTAAAGCCACAGGACAGAAGTTGGACCCCGAGCCACAGCTCCTGCTCGACGTCGCACGCAATACACTGCGACAGCACTATATTGATGCCCAGCTGGGTATCTCCGGCGCCAACATGGCAATCGCCGAGACCGGTACCCTAGCTATAGTCACCAACGAGGGCAACGGCTGCATGGTGACCACACTACCACCAGTACATGTAGCCGTGGTGGGCTACGAGAAGATAGTCGCCACTTGGGAAGACACCGTTGCCATACTTCGTCTCCTCAGCCGCTGCACCACCGGCATGAAGATGCCAGTTTACGTTTCCTATATCACCGGACCCAGCCGCATTATCGCCCCGCCGGGCACACCCACCGCCGGTGCCACAGGTCCTGCCGAGCTCCATATTGTCCTTGTAGATAACGGTCGCTGGCGGATGTGGCAGTCCCCAGATTTCAGAGAAGCCCTCTACTGTATCAAATGCGGTGCCTGCCTCAATGTCTGCCCCGTCTTCGCCTCCGTTGCCGGCCAGACCTATGGCTATATCTATCAGGGTGGCATCGGTGCCATACTGACCGCCTTTCATCACGGTTTGGACAAGGCGCGCGGCCCCACCAGCCTCTGCCTCGGCTGCATGGCCTGCAAAGAGGCATGCCCCGCCCGCATTGACATACCCCAGCTCGTGCTCCGGCTTAAAGCTATGATCGCCGACAAGAAGGGACTGCCCCTTCTTGACCGCTTTATTTACGGCACCTTCCTCAAACATCCCCAGCGTCTGGACAGCGCCGCAAAGGCAATATATTACCTCGAAAAGCGCTTCGCCGAGCCCGATTCTATGGTGCGTCACCTGCCGCGCCCCTTGAACAAACTGACTGACACCATCTCATTACCAACCGTATCTTCGAGACCACTACGTCAACGGCTGTCACGCCTTTCCCGCCCTAGCAACACCACCCAACCCAAAGTAGCCCTCTTTGCCGGCTGCATCGGCAACTACATCTACCCAGAGACCTGTGAGCAAGCGGTGATAACACTGCGGAAGTGCGGCGCCGACGTCTATTTTCCCATCGACCAGGGCTGCTGCGGTGCCCCGGCGTACTTCTCTGGCGAAACCGCCGCCAGCCTCGCCCTTGCGGAGACCAACATCACTGCACTGGAAGAGTTTAGCCCTGACTATATCGTCACCCTCTGCCCCGGCTGCGCTGTAATGCTCAAACAAAAATACCTTTCCCTCACCAGCGAAAATCCCTCCCTTAATCATCGGGCTCAGGTGGTAGCCGACAAGGTGCGCGACTATTCCCAGCTCATGCTCCAGCTTACAACCGGCACCACACCGGCAATGCCCGCAGGACAAAAGGTCACCTACCACGACCCCTGCCACCTGAAACGGGGACTGGGCATAGCCAACGAGCCCAGAGAACTCCTGAAGCGCCTGGGGTACGAAATTGTGGAAATGGCTGACTGCGATGCCTGCTGTGGCTTTGGCGGCAGGGTGGTGCTCGACTATCCACAGCTATCAGCTTCGGTGCTCAAGCGAAAGCTGGACGCCATTGAAGCCACCGGCACCACCGTGGTCACAAGCTGCCTCCCCTGTGTCCTACAACTGCGCGGCGGCTTGGACAAGCGCCACAGCCCCATCAAAGCCCTCCATATCGCCGACCTTGTGGCAGGGTACAGCCCACCCAGCTAACCAAATCGGTAATCATCTACGACCGTTGACAAGCTGTGTTGTGGGTGATAGAGTGTCAACAACAACTGCTGGGGGTGTGACGTGAAACAGCTTTCGCCAGCTCTGCTACATGTGATTATCTGGGTGCCGTGGGCTATCCTGATGATAATTGGCTGGACTGTATCCCCCTTTCCCAACGGGGCTTTCGGCGCTGTCTCGGGCTGGTTCTCCGCGGGGCTGCTCAGCCTTGGCATCCTTTCAGCCGGGCTTTTCTCTGCCGGGGTCTATTCGGCAGGGCTATTCTCCGTCGGCATTTTTTCAGCCGGTATGTTCTCAGTAGGCATCTTTTCATTCGGCACCTACTCCATCGGCATCTGGGCATCAGGGCAATACCCTATAGGTATCTTCACTGGCAAGCTGAAGTAGCCGTGGCAAGACCACAACAATAGGCACGGCATCCGTGCATTGCGGGAACACAAAGGGCTAATCCACTTGCGAAGCTGTTATTTGTTTTAAGATCCCGCTAGTGGCATACTAAATGCCGCTGTGTCTGAAATCGGCATACTTTCGCTTTTGCTCATTGCCTTAGGGTTATCTCCCGACTGCTTTGCCGTCGCTCTTAGTGGCAGCACCACCATCAAGTCAACATCCCGAATTCCCATGTTCCGCATGGCGTTGGCTTTCGGTCTTTTTCAGGCAGGGATGCCAGTGCTTGGCTGGCTCGCCGGACAGACAGTGGTGGATATGGTGGCTGCCTATGATCACTGGGTGGCTTTTGCACTCCTGGCACTCATCGGCGGCAGGATGGTCTGGGAATCTTTCCGGGGCGAAGCCGAAAGAAAGCACACCGACATCACCAAGGGTGCCATGCTGCTCGGGCTTGCCATCGCCACCAGCATCGACGCCCTGGCGATGGGACTGGTGTTCGCCTTCATTAGGGTGAACCTGCTCCTCGCCTGTCTAATCATCGGCATCATCGCCTTCGCTATGACTATAGCCGGCTATATAGTAGGGAGAAAAGCTGGCACCTATCTTGGAAAGTATGCCGAACTCGGCGGTGGTGTTATCCTCATAGCTATCGGACTTCGAGTCCTGCTCAGCCACCTCCTTTAGTCCCCACCTCACGCGCCACCAGCTCCCGGTAAGCCGTCATCAACCGCATCGTTACCGGTCCCGGCTTGCCATCGCCAATAGCTCTGCCTTCAACCTGTGTCAGCGGCATGACCTCGATTATAGAGCTGGTGAGAAATGCCTCTTCAGCCCTGAGCAACTCCTCAAACCCCAGGTCTACCACCCTAAAGCCTATGCCCAGAGTCTGTGCTAACCCCAGTACCACCTCTCTGGTCACTCCGGGCAGAGCTCCGCTTTCCGTTGGCGGCGTGTACAGTACACCGCTTCTCACCAGGAAAATATTGCTGGCGCTGCACTCAACAACTAGTCCCCGTTCATTGAGCAACACGGCTTCTTCAGCACCTGCAGCCCGAGCTTCACTTCGGGCAAGGACGTTTTCCAGCCATGACGTGCTCTTGTGTTGCGACGAAGGCGAGCGGCTGTTGCGTCTTATCGAGGAAATTACTACATGATAGCCGCGCTGGTATACCTCACCAGCCAAAGGTGCCAACTTTCTGGCAACTATAAACACCGTCGGTTCACGGCAGGTAGCCGGGTCAGGGACTATCTCCCCTTCCCCGGTAGACACGGTAAGCCTGATACGGGCATCGCTTAAACCGTTCGCCTTCAATACCTGGTAGCAGGCGTTTCCTAAATCAAAGTTGCCCAACTTCGAAACCATCCCCAATGCTTCGGCTGATTTCATCAACCTGGCAAGATGGGACTCCAGACGAAATATGTGCCCATCGTAAGAACGCATCGTCTCGAAGAGACCGAAACCGAGAAGAAAACCATAATCGAACGCCGAGACCTTTGCCTCGAAAGCTGGCACTAGCCTACCATTAAGATATACGGTTTCCGTCATAAATTCCCCCTTTACCACACTGGCTTAGTGAAACTTAGGAAGTTAGCTAGCAAATTATGTCCCACCTTGGTAAGTATCGATTCCGGGTGCACCTGTATCCCCTCGACCACATAGCGTTTATGTCTTATCCCCATTATTTCACCGTCCTCAGTCTCGGCAGTTATCTCAAGGCAGTCCGGCAACCCATCTTTTTTGACCACTAGCGAGTGGTAGCGGGCAGCAGGGAAAGGGTTTTCTATACCACGATAAATAGACTTCCCGTCGTGGTATATCAGCGAGGTCTTGCCGTGTGTCGGCACCCGCGCCCGTCCCACAATGCCGCCATAAACATAGCCGATGCACTGGTGCCCTAGACAGACACCGAGAACAGGTATCTTGCCACCGAAATACCTGACCACATCGTTAGAGACTCCGGCTTCCAGCGGGGTGCACGGTCCTGGGGATATTACTATATGGCTTGGGGCAAGAGACTCTATTTCCTCTAAAGTGACCGCGTCATTGCGATATACCGCAGGCTCCCAACCCAGCTCCCCTAAATATTGAGCCAGATTATAGACAAAAGAATCGTAATTATCAATTACCAGTACCATCAGGTCTGCACCGCCACCCTGGGCGCCAGCCGCAGTGCCTGCACAAGCGCCTTAGCCTTGTCCAGCGTCTCCTGATATTCCGCTTCAGGTTCGGAATCATACACAATGCCACCCCCAACTTGGAAATAAGCCCTGTCGCCCTTTACCAGGATGGTGCGAATGACTATGTTGAAATCCATGTTGCTACCGAAGCTCAAATAACCAATGGAGCCCGTGTATACGCTCCTCCTGGTCGGCTCAAGCTCATCGATGATCTCCATAGCCCTTACCTTGGGCGCACCTGTGATGGAGCCGCCCGGAAAGCAGGCTTTGAGCAGGTCGATGCGCGTCTTGCCCGGGCGCAACCTCCCGACCACAGTCGAGGTGAGGTGGAACACGGTGGGGAAAACTTCCAGGATAGCCAGCTCAGTCACCCTTACCGTACCATAGCAGCAGACTTTGCCCAGGTCGTTCCGCTCCAGGTCTACAATCATCACATTCTCCGCGCGGTCCTTTATACTGCCCAGTAGTTCCTGTGCCAGTCTCTCATCCTCTTCGGGCGTCCTGCCCCGTGGCCTGGTGCCCTTTATAGGCCTGGTCTCCACCCAGTCACCTTCAACACGCAAGAACCTCTCCGGAGACGCGCTCACAATGGTCACCTCGTCAAAGTTGAGGTAGCTAGCGAATGGTGCCGGGTTTATCCCACGCAGACGCCGGTAAAGCTCGTAAGGGTGCACGGTCAGTTTGGCTTCAAACCGCTGCGACAGATTGACCTGAAAGACATCGCCAGCAGCAATGTAGTCCCTGACCTTTTGTACGGCTTGTATGTAGCCGTCCGGAGTAAAATTGGACCTGACCACCAGCTCACGCCCCTCTTCTGCCCCACGCCCAACATCTTCAGGCTTTTGCATTCTGTACCTACACGACAGCCTGTATTCCATCTCCTCAAGCCTTACCTGCGCACGCCTTAACCTGTGCATTTTATCAAGCTCCGGAAGACCGGTGGAGATGACATAACACCTCTTCTCCAGATTGTCGAATGCCAGAAGAGCGTCATAGAACCCGAAATAGCTTTCCGGTAACTGAAGGTCATCCACAGCCGAGGTGGGCAGACGCTCAATGAAGTGGCACAGGTCGTAAGCTAGGTAGCCCACAGCACCACCAATAAAGGGGACCGGGGCAGGATAGTCACCAACTCTGTATTTATCAAGCAGGCTGCCGAGGAAATCAAAGGGGTTACCATCAAACCTCCGCTCACCTTCCTCCGTGAGAATGCTGATTTCTGTGCCCCGGCTTTTCAACACCATGAAAGGGTCAACGCCGATGAAGGAAAATCTGCCCAGCCTTTGAGGGTCCATGCCGCTATCAAGGAACACGGCGTGCCGCTCCTGGTAGAAACGATCGAAAGCCTCTAGCGGCGATAGCCAGCCTGGCAGCTCTTCAATCAACGGAAAACAATTTTTGTCCATTCGGAGCTAGCCTCTCCTGACTTAACTGCTGAGAACCTTTTTCATGGTCACACCGATCTCGGCCGGACTACGCGCGATGGTTGCCCCCGCAGCCTCCAAGGCTGCTATCTTGTCCTGCGCCCGCCCTGAACTGCCACTTATGATGGCACCGGCATGTCCCATCCTCCTACCGGGCGGAGCCGTTACCCCAGCAACGAAGGCGACCACCGGCTTGGTCATTTTTTCCTTTATGAAAGCAGCCGCCTCCTGCTCCGCGGTACCACCGATCTCGCCTATCAGCACCACAGCCTCCGTACCTTCATCCTGCTGGAAAAGCTGCAAAATGTCAACAAAGGTGCTGCCGGGCAATGGGTCACCACCGATGCCCACGCAGGTTGACTGCCCGATCCCTAGCGCGGTCAACTGCGCCACCGCTTCATATGTAAGCGTGCCGCTACGAGATACCACACCGACCTTTCCCGACATGTGTATCTCGCCGACCATAATACCTACCTTGCACTTACCTGGCGAGATCACACCAGGACAATTAGGACCGATAAGCCTCGTCGGCTTGCCCTTAAGATAACGGTGTACCATCACCATGTCAAGCACCGGGATCCCCTCGGTAATACACACCACCAGCGGAATTCCAGCATCCGCCGCCTCCAAAATAGCATCGGCGGCAAAGGGTGCCGGCACGAAGATGATGCTGGCATTGGCACCGGTCTCTTTCACCGCTGCCTCTACCGTATTGAAGACGGGCACCCCGAAGACGGTGCTGCCACCTTTACCGGGCGTGACACCAGCTACCACCTTGGTGCCGTACTCAATGCACCTCTGAGTATGAAAACTGCCCTCTCCCCCGGTTATCCCCTGCACCAGCAACCTTGTATTTTCGTCGACAAGTATGCTCACCATGCACCTCCAGTGTCGCCGTAAGCAGGTACTTTATCTGGCAGGCCCTGCAGCCAAGACCGCCTTCCTGGCAGCATCATAGAAGTCCACCGCCTCGATAAACTCTATCCTAGATTCATTTAATATACGCTTGCCCTCTTCCACATTTGTCCCCGCCAGCCTTATCACTAGCGGCACGCGGACATCCACCTCCCGCTTCGCCTCTACGATTCCCTGAGCGATGACGTCTGCCCTAGCCATGCCACCGAATATGTTGACCAGCACCGCCCTTACCTCTGGGTCAGCAGCAAAGATTTTGAAGGCATTGACCACGCGCTCAGTATTGTTTACCGTGCCAATATCCAGGAAATTGGCCGGCTTGCCGCCAGCCTGAGTTACCAGGTCCATCACCGCCATCGCCAGTCCAGCCCCGTTCACGATACAGGCAATATTTCCATCGAGCTTGATATAGTTCTTGATGCCCATGTCGCTCGCCCTGACTTCCAGCGGGTCTTCCTGTTCCACGTCACGGAGCTCCTCAATATCACGGTGGCGGAAAAGGGCATTGTCATCGAAATTCAGTTTGGCATCTAGCGCCAGCAGCCTGCCATCAGCGGTCACCGCCAGAGGGTTTATTTCAGCCAAGGAGCAGTCCTTAGCCATAAACAACCTGTAAAGGTTAGCCATCAAGTCAGCCGCCGCCTTTATTTGCGGCTGCTCCAGTCCCATACCGTAGGCGAGCCTCCGCCCCTGGAATGCTTGAAAGCCCACTGCGGGGTCAATGTAAGCCTTCAGTATCTTCTCCGGGGTGGCCCTAGCGACCTCCTCGATCTCCACCCCACCAGCTTCGCTAGCCATCATCACCGGCATACGGCTGGAGTTGTCCACGATGATGCTCAGGTAAAGCTCCTTCCGCACGTCCACAGCCCGCTCCACCAATACCCTGCTCACCGGCACGCCTTCAGCCGTTGTCTGATAGGTCACCAGCCTTTTGCCCAACATCTCGCCAGCCAGTTTCTCTACCTCCTCAGGGCTATCAGCCACCTTAATGCCGCCGGCTTTCCCCCTACCCCCGGCAAAGACCTGTGCCTTAATCACCGTCCTGCCACCCAACGCCTTCGCTATCTCCTTTGCCTCACCCGCAGTGGACGCCACCCTGCCTTCAGGTACCGGGATACCAAACTCAGCCAGCAGTGCCTTTGCCTGATACTCGTGGACCTTCATCTCCGTCTCCTTGGTCAAAACTGTGCCGGGTTAGAAAACAGTCACTCCGCGACAACCAAGCGGAGGGGGTGGGATTCGAACCCACGTTCGCTTGCGCGAAAGCGGTTTTCAAGACCGCCGCCATAGTCCGCTCGGCCACCCCTCCCGAGCTACACTAGTATAGGAAAACCGCCCTACCGCTGCAAGCAAACGCCTGGGCAACATCCATATCTAAGAGACAGGCTAACTAGAAGGATGAAAGGACGTCCTCTATCTCTTGCTGGTTGGCAAATTCCCCCAGCCTTACCTCTCGTACGATACCATCGGCATCTATAAAAACTGTCTTGGGAACCTCCGACACCTGATACAGCCCAGCAACTTTCCCTTCACCATCAAAAAGGACAGTGAAGGTGTACCCGTTGTCCTGCACAAATAGCTTTACCCCATCAAGGCTCTGGTTCTGTTTTACCGCCACCCCCAGCACCACCACACCTTTCTGTCGCCATGCCTCGTGCACCCCCTGGATGTAGGGCATCTCCTTCTTGCACGGAGAACACCAGGTCGCCCAGAAGTTGAGCAACACCTTATTCCCCTGAAGCTCACTTAAGGTGACGCTTTTGCCGTCCAGAGACTTGAGGGTGAAATCAGGAGCACGGTTGCCCGGATTTGTGCCTATGGGGATAGCAGCTTTAGTCTTAAAAGGTTCGCCGGCAACCTCAACCTTTTCCCCGCTCGCTGCCTTGGATACCGTCCTGAAATAGTAGGTGGTATCAGCCTCCAGCCCGCTGAGGCGCACCGAATGCTCTGTGACCAGGTTTTTGGACTCCTCCGTCGCCAGTCCGCAGGCTTCCGTCTTCCCGTATCTCACCTGACTGGTCGCCGGTCTGTCTGTCTTCCAGGTGATCACGGCGGTCTTATCAGTGAAGCTGGACACGGCCACATCGGAAATTACCGGTGGTGGCACCGCGGGGGGCGGCTGTGCCGCTGGCTTTGATTGTGGCGAGGACGAAGGTTCAGAAACCACCGGCATTTCACTGCCCTGCTGAGAAAAGAGGTAGTACAAGCCTGCACCAGCAAAAACGAGGACAAACAGCACAAAAAACACAAATACCATCTTAAGTAGCGTTTGCCTTAGGTCGTGCGGTGCACCAGCTTCCCTAGCTGGTTCTCGATAACGGTGCGCCCCAGGCACTGCAGGTGTACCGAATTGATGCAGGTCACTCACATGACCCACTCCCGCCATCGCTGGAGCCACCGTTGCCTGCCGAACAAGCTTTGAGGGGTGCACTGGTGGCGGTAAATTGGAACCGGAGCGTGTCACTCCCCCCTTTTCAGCTGACAGCGCAGATGATGACGGTGTACCCGCCCCATATTGCCCGGGCATATATTGCTGCGAAGGCACGGGGCACGGCGGTACCGGCGCGGGTCCTGCCCCCGCCTGCACCACTCGGTGTCTGGCTCCAAAAAGCAGCCCACAACCGGTACACCGACCGGAATCGAGGTCTATGGCTGAGCCACACTGCGGACATACCGTGCGAGCACCACCCACCCCAACCACAGTTGCCCTGGGTGATTCCTGGGAGGGTCGCGGAGAAAAGGCTTGAGTGTCAGAGAACGTCTGCTTAGGTATGGTTGATGAGGCAGCAGGGGGTGCCGTTTCCTTGGCTGGCTCGCTGAGGCAGAGAAAGCCGCATCTAGGGCAGTACCTCGACCGATGTGGCAGCAACTCTTGACAGTTGGGACATATCACTGCGCCACAGTTGCGGCAAAACCGCTCACCAGGTGGCATACTGGTATGACATCTGGGACACAGGGCTATCCTCGGCTTCACCGACTAACCTCCGCCCCGAGATTTCGCCCTTCCACCATCCTAAACCAGCAACGGTGCATCATGCACCCATTATACACACAACTGCAGACAAAAGTGGAATTTTCACGGCACTAGCCTAGTCCTCGGAAGGATTTGACAGGCCCCTCACCAGCTCGCCTATTTCCTCCACGCTCTTAAGCTGCTCCGTCTTCACCGCCCGGATGATGCCGTCTGGGTCAATGAACACAGATTTGGGTACGTAGGTGATACGGTAGAGGTCAGTAAGTGTGCGCTTTTCGGCGTCGTCCACAAGTATAGGAAAGGTGAACAGCCCTATTTGGTACTTGTATTTTTCCTCGAGTTTCACAATCCTGTCTGTCCTACCATCAATGCAGACCGTGATTACCACCCAGTCCGCATCTTTAGAGTTCCGGTCAGCCCACCTATCGGCCTCATAGAATGCCCGTATATGCGGGAACTCGCCCAGGCAGGCGGCACAGAAGGTATTCCATAGGTTAAGGAACACCCATTTCCCTCTGAACTGGCTCAAACTTACCCGCTCGCCGATGTAATATGGCGAACCAGGATTGTTCGGGGAGTCAGGATAGGAGTCCTTAAATGAAGGCAAAGTAAAGTCGGGCGCACGTTCACCCACCGAATAACCTACAGTCACAAAGCTCACGGTGGTGAAACTCCCCCCTTGAGCAGGCGCTTCGTTCCCGCATTCATCCCGTGAAGTTACCCTGAAGTAGTATGTCTTGCCCGGGCTCAGCCCGGTAAGGTTAACGGCATGGTCAGTAGCCAGCCGCCCCTCCTCGACAACCATCCCGTAGTCGGTGGTAGGACCATACTGGACTTTTCCTATAGCCGGCTCGTCCGTCCGCCAAACCACAGTGGCACCGACATCTGAATAACGGGCGACCTTTACGCCCGTCATTGCCGGTGGCACCGTGTCCCTCAGTTTGAAATGCGCAGTGATGATCTTCTTGGGCTCAAAGTCGATGCTCACCTCCGGAGAAGGGTCTTCTATCCCCTCCCATCGGTCGAAAGCATAGCAGCCTGCCGGCACAGCAGTAAGCACCAGAGGCGTCCCGGGCTCGAAAGCATTCCCTTCCGGTGACCAGACGATCTTGCCCCCATCGGGCGGCATCACACCGGGACTAAAGGCATAGGTTCTGCCACCACCCCCAGCGGGCTGCATCGGCACTGGCTGTCTACTTTCACTCCCACCACTGGCCCTGTCGGCAATATACCTGCCTCCGATATAGGAGCCCCAGACAATCGAGACAAGCACACCCAGCGCCAGCAAGCCCGCGACAATAGGTCGAAACAGTCGCCGGAAACTACCAAAATCCCTGCCACGCCGTCCGCCCCTTCCCCCAACCTCCAATAGAATTGGGCTGCGTGGCACTGACATAGCTTGCCGCTCGAACCGCACTGCCGCCTGTAGGTCCTGCACGGGCACAGCTTCACGTTCTGCAGCAGGAGGTGGTACCACTCTTGGTTGTGCCCTTTCCACACCACGCACCGGTGGAAAAAGATAGTTACAATTAGGACAACGCCTTGCCCCCAGCTCAGTGTCAAAACCACAAACTGGACAGATACGACCCGACTTGGCAGCACGGTATCCAGCGGACTGTTTACCATCCAAAGACGGAGCACCTGACTGCTGCCTCTTTTGCCATAGGTAATAGTTAGGGTCCTCCCACCCGCAGCGGACACAGATTTTGGCTTCAACTACATGGGCGTTCGGACAGAGCCTTGACCTGCACTTAGGACATACCCGTTCCCCGATGTCGTCCTCATCAACCACCACCAGACACCTGGGACACAACACTTTTCCTGCCATCACACTCCACTGAACGGGGACAATACTGGCAATTTCTCTGCTCTCGTCTTCGCCAGGAGTCTACTCCTACTCATCTGGCTGCTTGTTCACCTTGGACAGACACGCTCTGCATGGGACCGACATAGCCACAGCTACGGCTGTCGGGACAGCGTCCAAATGCCCTACCTGTCCTGGCACCGCAGCGCGGACATTGGTACCGGAGTGGACCGTTGCTGGCATCGGAAAGCTCGCCTTGCCGCTTCTTCGGCGCCTCAAACGGTGGCTCGGTGAGCACCAGTTTTCCCGCTGCGGTCATAGCCGTAAGCCGCAAGACACGGTGCTCCAGGCGTCCGATAAAGCCACATTCAGGGCAATAGCCCAAGTCACTTTTCAGCCCAGCATGACAACGGGGGCAAGCATATTCATACCTACTCTCTTCAGTCATAACGCCTACGTTGCGGTTCTGCCTGAGAGCAATGTAACATAACCGGACATTGATTTCAACCGCACCCTCAATATCATTGGCGGGTTATGACGTCCACACCAATATATGGTCTTAATGCTTCGGGCACTCTTATGCTCCCGTCAGCCTGCTGATAATTCTCCAGTAAAGCTATAACCACCCGCGGCAGTGCCAGCCCTGAGCCATTCAGCGTATGAACAAAACGGGGCTTGGCTTTAGGCTCGGGACGGTAGCGTATGTTAGCCCGCCGTGCTTGAAAGTCACCGCAATTACTACAGGAGCTGACCTCAAGCCATTCAGCGCAGCCCGGTGCCCACATCTCTATGTCGTAGGCTTTCCGCGCGGCAAACCCCAGCTCCGCAGTACATAACTGGACTACTCGATAAGGCATACCCAGCCGCTGGCAGACGTCCTCGGCATCCCCGACCAGCTTTTCCAACTCCTCGTCAGACTTTTCCGGCTCGGTGAATTTGTACAACTCCACTTTATCGAACTGATGTCCACGCTTGATGCCACGGGTGTCCTTGCCTGCCGCCATCTTCTCCCGCCGAAAGCAAGCAGTATAGGAGACATAATAGATGGGTAGCACACCCGGAGACAGTATCTCGTCCCGGTGAAGGTTGGTCAACGGCACCTCCGCCGTGGGCACAAACCAGAAATCGTCTTCGTCATCGTGGTACAGGTTATCGGCGAACTTTGGTAGGTTACCAGAGCCCACCATGCATTCACGCTTCACCATAAAAGGTGGATATATCTCTGTATAGCCGTGCTCCTTGGTGTGGATGTCAAGCATGAACGCTATCAGTCCTCTCTGCAGCCGGGCACCCATCCCCCTCAGGATGTAGAAACGGCTCCCTGATAACTTCACACCTCGCTGAAAGTCCAATATGTTCAGCCTCTCTCCCAGCTCCCAGTGCGGCAGTGGGGTGAAGGGGAAATTAGGTGGACTACCCCACGAGCGCACCACTATATTGTCTTCGGCCCCCTTGCCCACCGGCACATCGTCCGCTGGGATATTGGGCAACCGTAACAGATAGTCCTCCAGTTGTGCCTCCATCTCAGCTACCTGCCTCTCCAGAGAATCAATCCTTTCACCGAGTTGACGGAGGCTGGCAATGAGTCCCGCTGGCTTTTCTACCGTCTTCCCCAGCCTCTTGCTGGCCTCGTTCCGCTGCGCACGCAATGTCTCCACCTCATGGAGTAGCTTGCGGTGCTCCATGTCCAGCTCTATAACCCTCTCCACCGGGAAGTCTTCACCACGCTTGGCTAAGGCATCCCTTACAATCTCGGGGTTCTCACGGAGCAATCTGATGTCCAGCATCTCAATCACCCTTCGTTTTCAGTTGCGGGAACAGAATAACCTCGCGGATCGACTGTTTTCCGCAGAGCACCATGACCAGACGGTCTATCCCCACCCCCAGTCCCCCGGTCGGCGGCATGCCATACTCCAACGCTAGTAAGAAGTCCTCATCGATAACCTCCGCTTCTGTATCTTCTACCGACCTTGCCGCGGAGGTCTGTGTCTCCTGCTGCTTCCGGAACCGTTCCCGTTGCTCCAAAGGGTCATTGAGCTCAGTGAAGGCATTGGCTACCTCCATGCCACCGATGAAAAGCTCGAACCTTTCCACCATACCAGGGTTATCCCGCTTCCTCTTAGCCAGCGGTGACATCTCCACAGGATAGTCCACCAAGAAGGTCGGCTGAATGAGATGGGGCTCAACGAAGGTGGAAATAAGCTCGTCTACCAGCCTGCCTCTGTCCTTGGTCGGATCCACTTCCATCCCCATTTCCTCCATTTTGTGGCGCAGTGAATCAACATCGGGATAGTCCTCGAAGTCGATGCCACTTCTCTCCTTCACCGCCTCGCGCAGCGTCACCCGCCGCCAGGGTGGCGAAAGGTCAATAGTGTCGTTACCAAATTTCACCCTGGTACTCCCGATGGTCTCTCTGGCAACATAACACACCATGCCCTCGACCAGCCCCATCATATCACTGTAGTCAGCATAAGCCTCATAAACTTCCAGCATGGTGAATTCTGGGTTGTGTTTGGTGGAGATACCTTCGTTACGGAACACCCGCCCGATTTCAAAC
This sequence comes from uncultured Dehalococcoidia bacterium, assembly GCA_937975645.1. Taxonomy (GTDB): domain Bacteria; phylum Chloroflexota; class Dehalococcoidia; order GIF9; family UBA5629; genus CALJTV01. The sequence continues at coordinate 82,101 of CALJTV010000036.1, forward strand.
ACTTTGTCAAACCCCCCCACCACCAGCCTTTTTAAATGCAGTTCCAGCGCAATGCGCAGGTAAAGGTCTTCGTCTAGTGCCTCGTGGTGGGTCTTGAAACGACGGGCTAAAGCACCGCCAGCTACCGACTGCAATACCGGTGTTTCCACCTCAATAAACCCCCTCTGAACAAGAAACTCCCGTACAGCAGATACTATCCGGCTTCTTGCCACAAAGAGTGGCTTTGTCTCCTCATTAGCAATAAGGTCGAGGTACCTCCGCCGGTACCGCTTCTCCACATCCACCAGACCATGCCACTTCTCCGGCAATGGCTTAAGCGACTTGCATAAGACAGTGAAATCAGCCACATCCAGGGTGACCTCTCCTGTCTTTGTGCGAAAAAGGCTACCCGCAACCCCTATAATGTCACCGATATCTAGGTCACGGAGCAATTCGTACTTGCCGTCACCAAGCCGCTCCCTACTGAAAAACAACTGCACTTTTCCTGAGCCATCGCGCAAATCAAAAAAGGCGATCTTACCCATAAAGCGAATGGACGTGATCCGCCCAGCAAGCCTTAGCTCCTGCGGGGTAGGCACTTCCCCGGCTTCCATCCTCTGAAATAACTTCAGGGCTTCCTCGCAGGTGTGTGTACGGTGGTAGGAATGCGGATAAGGTTCAATTCCCCGCCCCCTGAGCCTCTCTAGCTTCTCCAGCCGCTGCCGTGTTATCTGCTCGAGTCGTGCCATAAACCGCCTATAAAGAAAACATCACTCCCGCTTCCAGCGACAGCCACTTAGCTTACATCCATAATTAGCAGCTTCAACACCCCACCCGGTGTCTGCACATCAACCTGGTCGCCAATCTTTTTGCCCAGCAACGCCTTCCCCACCGGTGACTCATTCGAAATCTTTCCTTCAAGGGGATTAGCCTCAGTGCTACCCACTATAGTATACTGCTCTATCTTGCCATCCTGGTTCTGCACCAGCACTTTATCTCCCAACTCCACCACACCAGGCACTGCCGGTGACTCTATGACCATTGCATTCTTGATGATATTCTCCAGCATCAGAATCCTGCCCTCAACAAAAGACTGCTCGTTTTTGGCATCTTCATATTCAGCATTGTTCTCGGTACCCCCTATTTCCCTCGCCCGCTTAATTTTCTGGGCAACCTCCACCCTACGGACCGTCAACAAGTGCTGCAGCTCCCTCTCCAATTTAGCCAAGCCTTCTTTTGTGATGAGGAACTTCTTCTGCGCCATAATAACCAACCCCCCAGAAGCTAGTAAAAAAACTGAGAGCTTCACAGATACTCTCAGTTACTTCAGACAGCTGTGGACATATTATAGGCGCATACAGCCCGGTTGTAAAGTCACCGGGGAGGAATTATAATAATGTGCGCGTAGCTGGCTAACCACCGACGCCCACAAAGGATAAAAGCATGGTAGCCCTGTATGTCGCCTCCTCAGAAACCGCTGGTGGAAGCACTACTATATGTGCCGGTATTGGTAAGAAGTTAATGGGCACGAAAAGGGTCGGGTTTTTTGTCCCCGTTAGGTTTCCCGATACCAAAGCTACCTCTGGGGCTCTATCCGACGCCGCTTTCTTCAAGGAGACCTTTCAGCTACCTGAAAGTGTAGAACAAATTTGCCCGCTGGTACTTTCACCCGGTGAGCTGTGGCAGTACCTCACAGATGACCTCTCGGACTTCAGTCAGAGGTTGCAGCAGATGTACCGGGACATTGCACGGGACAGGGACATAGTCATTATGGAAGGGATGGGCAACCTCACTACGGACAAAGTCTCCGAACTTGCCTGCTATTCCATCTCTGAAGTGCTTGGAGCTAAGGTGGTCATTGTGCTGCGCTACACCACCAGACCAGACATAGCTAAGGTGATACAGGTGTGCAAAAAATTGGGCGAAAGGCTGCTGGGCGTAGTCATAAACCTAACACCCGAACCAAAGATTGAAGGAGCGAAACAGCACCTCGCCAAGCAGTTCCAGGAAAGTGGTATCCACATTTTGGGGATATTGCCACAACTACGCAGCTTGCTCGGCATCACAGTAGCCGAGCTCAGCCAAGCCCTCGATGGCAGACTCCTCTTCGGTAACGGCAACAAGAATGCCATCATAGAAAACATCATGCTCGGTGCCATGACCCAGGGTTCCGGCAAAGACTACTTCGAGCGCAAAGTCAATAAAGCAGTCATCATCCGGGCAGACCGACCTGACATGCAGCTAGCCGCCCTGCAGACCTCCGTAAGGTGCCTCGTCCTGGCTGGCACCTCCACCCAACCATCACCCACCGTCCTCTTAGCAGCCCAAGAAAAACGCGTGCCGATCATTACCACAGGAAAGAAGGTCCCGCAAATCATCGCCGAGATTGAGAAAGCGCTGGAAAAAGTAAGCTTCGCCCATCCCGAAAAGCTACAGAAATTGGGCAATGCGATGGAAAGCCACTTCGACTTCGCCACGCTCTATGCAAAGCTGGGCATCGACACTAGGTAAGCAACTATTCGTTAGCCAGAAGCTCTCTAGCAGTAGAGGCAAATACCGCTGGCACCCGGACTTCCACTCTCCCCAAGCCATCAACCGTTAGCCCATAGACCAGCCCGGCACTTTCATACCGTAGGACCACTGGTATCCCTTCGCTTTCCAAGCGCCCCTTGACTATCTCAGCCTCGGGCTGTCCCCAAGCCACATATACCGTCACCATCTGGTGTTCTTTAAACAACTTCTCTGTCACCGCTGTTGGACTTAACGCAGCATAAAGGTCAAGGTAAATAACAGCCCTGGCCTCGGGCATAATTTGCCTTTGCCAGGGCTGTATAATTCAGACCGTGAGAGAAAAACCGGTCTATTTCTTATAGAAGCCAGGATTGCTCAGCAGATTGTCCTGCAGACACCAGGTCAGCGAGCAATGCTCGGTGTGCGGGCAGCCGCTGATGCCCCAGTCACCACCCTTGCCACCACCATAGCAATCTCCGGTGCCAAAGTGGTTCGGGTGGTCATCATTGATGCGCGGATGGGTACCAATGGTACCCCCTGCCCAGCTCTTGCTGGCAAAAGCCAGGCTCCTACCCCAGCAGCAGCAGCAGGTGGCTAGCTTGCCCTTAAGCACCGGAGTGCTCGGGCACTCCACCTCTGCCTGACCGGTAGCTGGACAGGCTTCGCTCGAAAGCGACGCCTCGCAAGCCGCCGGGTCTGAACAAGTCGCCAAGGCACCCTGCTCCACATCGCGGCAAGCGGGACAACCAGCAGTGGCACCACAGTCCATGTCCTTCCCAGTAGGACAGCTTATGCCAAAGAAATCGTTGCACCACCTGCTCGGACCACATAGTCCGGACAGCCTGGACATAGACTGTATCGGCGTCCTCCCCCAGTTCTTGATATAGAGGTTCCAAGAATCAGGGTTGTCCTGCCACTTCACCTTGTCCCAGGCGCCCTTAGCCAAGCCTGCATAAGCGTCCTCCGCTGACACCACCGCCGGCATCAACATGACAGACAACGCCAGCAACAAAGCAAACGACGCACCTATAGCTTTCCTCAATTTGTCACCTCCTTCTTGGCTTTGCGTGCCTTGATTTTACAGGGCAAAAACCCCCTTGTCAAGAGGTTTTTCGGTCAAAAGTCTTGAAAATCCGCGCTTCACAATATAAAATTACAGCTTGCTGTTGCCAAATACACAGCGGATAGGAGGTGAGAACTTCACGGAAAAATCTAAATAGGAGGGAAGGTGATTTGAATGCACTGGGAAGACACTTACTGCTGGAGCTCAGAGACTGTAATCCGGAGGTGCTCAATGACCTGAAGTTCCTCAGAGAATGCCTTTATCAAGCCGCCAAAAACATCGGAGCCACTATAGTAAACGAATGCTTCCATGAGTTTAGCCCCCACGGTATAAGTGGTGTAATCGTTATCTCGGAATCACACCTCTGTATACATACCTGGCCAGAGCACAGGTATGCTGCGGTGGACATATTCACCTGCGGGGATGCCGTGGACCCCGAGAGGGCTGTGAAACCACTCGTGGAACAACTTGGCTCCAAAAACCCCTCTTTCATCGAAATGAAGAGGGGTATACTGCAAGGCAGCCGGGTTGGAGTGTGAAGTAGCATGACGGACCCAGACAACCCTGATAGAGACAAACGCAACTGGTTATATGACCAAATAAACCCTAACCTTGTCCAGCTTCATAGGATAAGGCGACAGATATACTCAGAGCGGACAGAGTTCCAGTATCTGGAAATAGTGGAGACTGCCAGCTTCGGGACTTGTCTGGTACTGGACGGCAGAATTCAGTCCAGTGCCAGCGATGAGTTCATCTATCACGAGGCATTGGTCCACCCGGTCATGTTGGCACATGATTACCCCCAGACGGTCTTCATCGCTGGTGGAGGTGAAGGTGCCACATTGCGAGAAGTACTCAAACACAAGACTGTAAAAAGGGTTGTTATGGTGGATATAGACAGAGGGGTGGTGGATATCTGCCGTCATTATCTGCCCGCTTTCCATCAAGGTTCTTTTGATGATGCCCGCCTTGAACTCCATTTCACCGACGCCAGAAAATACCTTGAACAAACAGCAGAGAGCTTCGATGTGGCAATAGTAGACCTGGTCGAGCCTTTGAAAGAAGGGCCGGCATGCCTGCTGTACACACAGGAGTTTTATCAGCTTATCAAAAGCAGACTATCCCCAGGTGGTATCGTTTCAGTCCAGTCCGGCGCTGCTGGCTGGACAAACCTCTCCCTGTTTACCGTGATAGTCAACACTCTGAAAAGTGTTTTCCCCAGAGCTCGCCCTTACCATATCTACGTACCTTCATTTGTCGATATGTGGGGGTTCACTGCAGCCTCAAAAACTATTGACCCCGCTAAGTTGTCTCCCCGAGAAGTCAACCGCAGAATCGCAACAAGAATGGTGACGATACCTAGGGCCTATGACGGGCTCTCCCACCTGGCTATGTTTACCCTCCCCAAACACATCCGACGCCGTATAGCATCCACCAGAAGGGTCGCCACGGACAACGCCCCCATCTTCATCCACTAACGTATCACGCCATACAGAAACAAAGTTCCCATAATATGACTTTTATATTAACCTTCTGGAGAGAGCTTTTCCGGACGAAATATCTCCATGACCAGGAAAGAGTAGCCCCAGCAGAAGAGACTGCCACAGGGGGTAAAGCCGCACTTCCTGAAGCACTTCTGTGCCCGTATATTCCAGTCGAGCGTCTTTAGGTACACCCTCCGTAGACCGGTGCTTGCGAAAATATACCTTAACAGGGTGAGGATAGCATCGGTGCCGTAGCCACGGTCCCAGTAAGCCCGGTTGCCGATCATTATCCCTACCTCCGCCTCTTGCTTCTCCTCATTGATGCTGAAAAAGCCGCAATTGCCGATATGCTCTCCCTCCAGGGTCTCTATAGCAAACCGTCGCCCCGAATGGTAATGTTTTAGCTCCCAGGCATAGTCCTCGAGAAACTCTTTGAAAGAGCAGGTGAGGGGCGACGTAGCATCGAGACGGCATAGCTCGGCATCGCGCCGCCAAGCATAATCATTAGCCGCATCCCCTATATGCTTAGGGCGCAGCCTCACCTTTTCGCCAACCAGCGATAACTGTTCAATCAAAGTCGTCCAGCGATTGTGATAAAGGTTCCTCGTTGAAACGCAGCACCTCAAGGGCTTCTTCCGCCGCCTGGCGGACCCGCTGTTCGCGGTGGTGCAACAGTCTTTTCAGCGCCCTTTTCGCCTGTTCACCACCGATCTCACCCAGCGCCCTGATAGCCGCTTCCTGGACTTCGCCATCGGTGTCCTCGACCAGTCGCAAAAGCTGTGGCACCGCCTCCACGGCACCCAGCTCGGCACAGGCGTTGGCTGCCTCATACCTCACCGCCGGTTCCTCACTCTCAAGTTCATCTAGCAAAAAGTCCAGCCATAATGGATCACAGTTCCGTCCCATAGCGTATATAGCGCTCAGCTTGAATTCAGCACCGCCCTGACAGTACGCTTGCCCTATCAACTCCTTTACCCGCGGCTGGTTGAACGGCGAGATAGCCTCAAGGGCACGCCGCCTCACTTGGACCAGCTCCTGCCCATTATTGATAGCATCAAGCAGGGCTTCATACACTATATCCTTGTAGTACGCCGAAATTTTGCCGCACTCGGCAAGCATGGCAAAACTGCCCAGTGCTGTAGCTGCGGCTTCCCGCACTCTCGCTGAGCTGTCATGTCTCAAACGCTTCACCAGTGGCACAATAAGTTGACAGTTGTCCTCGCCTTCCAAGCCCATTATTGCCTGTAGCCTCACCGCCTCATCATCATCACCCAGACAGGAGACAAAAACAGCGGTGAAGTCCATCCCGAGATCTGTCTCGCTGAGATGTACTAGCTTGGAAATGATCTCTTGTTTTCGCACTGCATCCACCCTTGCCCAATTCAGCTCAAAAAACCTCAGCTCTTCACGTCCCAAGCCCGAAAGACATGCAAGCTCGGAACTGGTCACTGGCTTATCAGAGTTGAGTAGACCGCTTATTCGCTCTATACGCGCTGCCAGTTGCATACCTCAGAACTCCTCATCGTCCTCTTCTTCCTCGTCTTCTTCTTCCTCTTCCTCATCTTCTGGCGGCCACACTGGCTTGGTATAACGGTCGATATATTCACCCATGGCTGCTGCTGCTACCTTCTTCATCTCCTCTTCTGACTCTTCCGCTAGCGTAGCCAGCTCTGAAAGGTCTATGTCAATGTCAAGTATCCTCACCAGTACCTCGAGCACCGCCAGGGCGGCTTTAGGGTTCGGGATTCGGGTAGTATAGGAAGGGACCTCACCGAGGAGACACACCCCTTCGACGCCACACTCCTTGGCTACACCGAGAAACAACCCGTTGAGCCCAGCGATCTGTACGTTGCCACGCAATACCACATCATACCTCTTTAACATTTCTATGAGCTTCCGGCTCGTGGCTGCCCCCCAGACTCTAGGCTTCTCGGTATGATGGATCTTTGCCATAGCCGCGGCGGTAGTGTAAACCCTTTTAGCCTTCAACTTTCTCCCGGCATCAAGCACGCACCGGGCTAGCTCATAGCCCTTGAAATTCGGTTGCTCCTCACCGATGAACAGCAATAAGCCGCGGTCTGTGTGGGTATTATGCCAGTAGTAGAACTTGCTCTCCGGGAAACGGGGCGCTTCGATCAGGTTGTCCCTCACCATAATACCGATGGGGTCAAAAAACTCAAAAGGCGCCAGCTCTCCAATCTCCTCAGCACCCAGCTTGTCCTGCAGATACTTGGCTACGATCAGCCCTACATTGCCAATGCCAGGCCAAGCAGCCAGCATATCGCAGACCTCGGGACGCAGCTCCTTATAAAACTTTACCGGATTTTTTATCCTCATGCTACAAACATCGATAGGACTAGCCCTCTTTGGTGGCTACTGGCAGACCCCCACAGTAAAGACATGGGGTCAGTAACGCGCCCTCCACCCACCTTCTTTCCTTCCCGATGCCTTCGATTTGATTCAGTACCTGGTACACGTTACCTGAAACCATCGTGTTCTTCACCCTGCCCACAATTTCCCCATCCTCCACCTTGTAGCCCAGCAGGACATTGCCACTGAAGTCCCCGTTAAGCACATTACCTTGCTCAGCACCCATCACCAGTTCTACCACCAGCCCCTCTTTGATGTCCCTGACCATGTCCCAGAAATCGCTGTCCCCCTCCCCTATCACCAACGAGCTGGGGTGAGGTGCAGGCAAGCCCCCCTGGCGGCTGCCATTCCCGGTACTTCTCGAGCCCGACAGGGCTGCAGTATGCAGGTCGTAGAGGAAATGCAATACCACTCCACGCTCCACCAGCGTTGTCCGTTGTCCAGACACACCCTCATCATCACAGGGATAGCTCCGAGGCTGGAAAGATATGGTGGCATCATCCCACAGGTTGAACCTAGCGTCAAACACCTGCTCCCCCAGCCTGTCTTTTAGCGGCGAAGACCCATCATAAACGATTTTACCATTGAACGCTGCCACAAGCGAGGGCAGGAGGCAACTAGCAACGCCGTAGGCGGTGAAGACCACTGGCATCGTCCTTGTCTTGATGCTAGCGTTCCGCTTCGCCAGCTCAAGTTGTCTTATCACCTCATTAACCACCGACTTGAAATCCGTCAGCCGTCGACAGGAACTCTGGCTGTCCCCAACAAACAACATATCTTCGCCCCTAACCAGCATACCATCAATGCTTATCCTGAAATAGCTCTTTCTATAGCTGGCTTCGCCACCGTTGGAGTTAATTAGATGCACCGAGATAACACGCTTTGCTACCAGAGCATCGCACAGGAGTTCAGGTGTGTGCGACCTCACGGCGTCAATAAGGCTTTGCCCCAGTCCAGCCATGTCCTCAATAGGTACTCCGTCCACTTCCGGGTCAAACGTCTCCACCTGCACAGGGTCCACCTTCGCCGGAAAGGAAAAACCCTCCGGTACATCGAAGCGGCATGTCTCCACCGCCATCTGCACCAGGTCTGCTGGTCTGATAAAGCCACTTGCTTGGGCAAAGCCAGCTTTGCCTCCTTTCACGATCCTGAGCGCGGTCACAGTGCTCTCCCTATCCTCCACCTGTTTGAGCCGGTTGGCATGAAAATACACTGGCATCGCCATTGACACCATCTGAAACACCTCAGCCTGCTCTGCTACCTCTCTGGCTTTCTCCAGGACCTCTTCCACTAGTGTTTGCCTCCCACCAGACATCGCGATACCCTTATATGCGGGCTGCCATTGGAGACCGGCAGCGGCCACTGGTCACCCTTGCCACAACCTCCACCTTGCTCCATCTCGAGGTCATTTCCGATGGCTTCGATGTTCATCAGTGTAGTGAACACATTGCCGCTGAGCACTACCGGGCGAAGCAGCTCAGCCAACTTGCCATTGCGTATCGTATACGCCTCACCGGCGGAGAAGGTGAACATCTCCAAGCTAGTGGTGCCCCCATACCATTCTCTAGCATAGACGCCCTCCTTAATATCGCTTATCATGTCTTCAAAGGACACCCCTCCAGGCTCTATGTATGTGTTGGTCATTCTGACTATGGGCGGGTAAATATAACTTATTGCTCTGGCATTGCCAGTAAGCTGCTCACCCATCTTGGCTGCCGTCTCTCGGGAATGTAGGCGGCTTACCAGTATACCCTCCCTTATTAGGTAAGTCTTAGTTGCTGGCACACCCTCGTCGTCATACTTATAGCTGCCCCTCAGCCCTGGTACGGCAGCGCCGTCTACGATGTTCAATTCCTTACTGCCGAACCTCCTCCCCAGCACCATTATCTCCTGCAGCTTCTGGTTCTCATAGACATGGTCGGCTTCAGAAAGGTGTCCAAAGGCTTCATGAACGAACACACCTGCTAGAATAGGATCGAGCACCACAGTGTATTCTCCACCTTTGGCATAGGGCGCCGAAAGAAGCCTCACTGCCCTCCGGGCTGTCTCCCTGACCTTCTCCTGTAGCCCCTCCACCACCGAAAAATCTCCAGGACTACCCAGGCTCAAGCCCGCTTGCTGTACCTCCCCATCGCTGGCAGCTACTGCTGCTAGCCGCAGGTTGATATCCAGCTTTGTCTGCTCAATGTAGCTACCTTCAGAATTGGCAAAGAGGAGCTTCCGCTGGCTGTCCTGATAGTTTATCTGACAGCTCCGCACCTTCGGCGTGCTCATCACAATGTCGTTATATTCATCTAACAACTGTTTCTTGAGCACCAGCGGTACCTCTGCCGGACTCTTCTTCACTTCAGGCACCACAACATCGACTATGGGACCGGTAAAGCACAGCTTGCTGGTTTCCCTGCCCAGCAGCCTCGCTTGGCTGATCACCACTGCTACCTTCTCCCTCAGCCTGTCCAGGTTGTTGAAGCTGGCAAATCCCCAGCCACCATTCACCAGAGCCCTGACATTACCCCCCACTGCCGATGTCCTGCCCATCTCCTCCAGCCTGCCGCCACGATATACAATCCGCGTCGCCTGGCTCTCCTCAACGCGTACCTCTATATAGTCGGCGTTATGCCCTTTTAAAGCCTCAAAAATAATGTCACGCATCCTCAGATTCCCAGCACAGTTCTTTATTATAACACAAGATACTTGCCCCAGCCCCCAACGGACAGCGCTAGATTGGACATCTGTCATGGTCTGGAGTATACTAAGGGATACAGAAAGCATGCAGTCCAGCCTTATCGGGAAGATAGAGAAAGCCAGGCGCTACGCAGAGGAGCCAGACCGTATCAAGTTTCAGGAATTCGCTGCCAAGTTCCAAGGACAGCACGATAGCTACACCTTAAGCTACAAGGGCGGGAAATGGCACTGCACCTGCCATTTCTTCTCCCAGTGGAAGCTGTGCAGCCACATCATGGCACTGCAGCAAATTCTGGCGAAAATGCTACCGGAGGAGGCGCTTACCTCCCCAATTACAACAGCTGCTTCAGTCCCCCAGTCCCCTGATCTAACTGCTTAGCAGCATAGTCCAGCGCCTCAGCGACCACGAAAAGCGAGCCGGTGACCAATACCATATCGGTCGCCCTGACTTCACTCAGAGCCCGAGACAACGCTTCGGGGACACTCCTGCTCTCCTCCACCACCATACCACCATCCTGAAATGCCTCCGCCAGCACCGAGATAGAAGCTGCCCGGGGATGGGTCGAGCTGGTGATGATGACCCGGTCTGCCAACGACCGCAACTCCTTCACCATCCCTGCGATGTCCTTGTCACAGGATGTACCGAAGATAACAATACACCTATCGTAGTCAAAATATTTGCTCACCGCCTTGGCAAGCTTGCGCATGGAATCAGCGTTGTGCGCCCCATCCACCACAAGAAGCGGCTTTTGCTTCAGAATCTGAAGCCGCCCCTGCCATACCACCTCCTTCATCCCTTGGACGATTGCCTCTCTGGGAATCGGAACCCCCAGCGACATCAGCCCCTCCACCACTGCCACCGCAGTAGCTGCATTCTCCAATTGATGGTCGCCGAGCAACGGTATCTTAAGCGTATAGCTATCATTTCGGGTATTTATAACCAAGCTCTGCCCGGTGAGGTCGCCACCAGTCCTTTGCCAAGTGATGTCGTTACCTATCCTGACCAGCCCTGCCCTTTGCTCCGCACATACCTTCTCGATCACCATAGCAACATCTTGAACCTGTGGGGCACTGACCACTATGCTGCCCGGCTTAATGATGCCCGCCTTCTCGGCAGCGATCTTAGCCACGGTATCACCCAGAATTTCCATGTGGTCAAGGCTGATAGAGGTGATCACACAGACATCCCCACGAGCCACATTGGTGGCATCGAGCCTGCCACCGAGTCCCACCTCCAGTACCTGAAACTCCACAGCCTTGCTCCTGAAATGGGCAAAGGCTACCGCAGTCAATATCTCGAAGGTCGTCAATGCGCCATACCTAGCTTCACTGTTCACTACCTCCACCGCCGGCTTTACCTCGGAGACCAGCGCAGCAAATTCTTGCTCGGAGACCATGGCACCATTGACCTTGACCCTCTCCCTTATAGTATGGAGGTGTGGTGAAGTGTACGAGCCAGTCCGATACCCAGCAGCAATAAGCACCTGAGAGACCATCGCCGCAGTGCTCCCCTTACCCTTGGTACCAGCGATGTGCACTGTCCTTCTGCCCAGATGCGGGTTGCCCAGCAAGCGGAGCAGCTCCTCCATCCGCCTTAGATCATAGTTAGCCGCCGTATAGGCAAAACCCGGGATTTTCTCGTAATCAGTGAAGCTCAGAACGTACTTCTCTGCCTGGCTGAAGTCCATTACGGCACAATTATATCATCAGCTCAGAGCAGGAGGACAATTGTTCCCCGGGCAGAAACTTGGAGATATGGCAGTGGTGGTTTATAATCTGTACAGGGCATGAAGTTTATAGATAAGCTGCTGGCTGCCAGCCGGAAAAACAACAGCCTGCTCTGCATCGGGCTCGACCCCGACCCTGAGCTCATTTCGGGCGTCGACTTTTTGGACTTCAATCGAGCTATCATCGATGCCACCTTTGACCTTGTCTGCGCCTACAAGCCCAACCTGGCATTCTACGAAGCGATGGGCATAGACGGGCTGAAGCTACTGGTGAAAACGGTGGAGCATATCCCGAAATACATTCCAGTCATCGCCGATGGTAAACGCGGCGACATCGGTAACACCGCCAAGGCTTATGCCAGAGCCCTGTTCTCTACCTTTGGCTTCGACGCCGCCACGGTAAACCCCTACCTCGGCACTGACTGCATCGAGCCCTTTACCAGTTACACGGAAAAAGGCGTCTTCATTCTCTGCCGCACTTCAAACCCGGGAGCACTGGACTTTCAAAATCTACGAAGTCCAGAAGGTGTGCCCCTATACGAGTTGGTAGCTAGAAAAGCCTTGGAATGGAATACCAATGGCAATATCGGGTTGGTCATGGGTGCCACCTATCCTGAGGAACTGAAGTCAGTCCGCCAACTCTGCCCGGACATGCCTCTGCTCATCCCTGGCATCGGTCCTCAGGGCGGTGACCTGGCATCAGCGGTGCGTTATGGCACTGACAAGAATGGTGAAAAAGCCATTATCGTTGCCGCGCGACAGGTCCTTTATGCCGCTTCAGGCAGCGATTTCGCCGCAGCAGCCAGAAAAGCTGCTATGGAGCTAAAGGGTAAGATAAACAGACTCGTCTCTGAAATCGGGAGACTTCTATCTCAACAGCCTTAAAAACAAGCTGCAACCATAAGCAAAATGGAGATCCGACTGGGCGATATTGTCCGTCTGAAGAAGAAACACCCCTGCGGTAATGACGAATGGGTGGTGGTCAGAGTGGGTGCCGACATCCGCATCAGATGTCTAAAATGCCAGCGCTACGTGCTCCTGGAGAGAAGCGTCTTTGAACGCCGTGTCAGAGCTGTCCTCTCCACCGGTGGACAGGAACGCCCACCATCAGGTTAGGCCAGCCCCGAGCAAAATATCACCGCTAAGACGCGTAGACACCGACTTTTGACAAATAGAGGTGGTGCTGTTACAATGGGATTTCTGTGCTCTAAGTAAGAAAATGGACTGGCCCCTTCTGGGGTCCGTCTCTGTTGACACTGAGCTTATACGGAGGAAACGTCATGCCAGAGTTTACAGATGTCGACAATAGCTATAACTTGTGGCTGCTACTGCACCAGGTCACTGATATAATATTCTACGCCCGGGAACAGGAGCTGAAAGAACATGACCTACCCGGAATGCAGGCAGAAGTCCTGTTCGCCATAAAAGCTATTGGTGATAAAGCCACGCCAGCAGAGATTGCCCGCTGGCTGTTCCGCAGACCACATTCGGTCTCCGGCATCCTCGACAGAATGGATAAAGCGGGCTTGGTGCGAAAGTCCAAAGACCTTGACCGCAAAAACCTGGTCAGGATCAGCCTCACGGAGAAGGGTGAAAAAGCTTTCACACAAGCTCTAAAGAGGGCTTCCATCCACAAGATAATCTCAGCCCTGAACGATGACCAGAAGAAACAGCTACAGTCCTTGCTCGATATCCTCCGAAGCAAGGGACTTAAGGAACTGGGACTGAACACCAGAAAAGTACCCTATCCTAAGTTCAAAGCTAGTTAGAAATCAATTTTGGGACCGCAAGCACCTATAACCCGGTGCTAAACCTTCCGACGAAAGTTTGCAGTTGATGGTTTCTGCACCCGTGGCTTATAATCGCACCGGATATGGCACGGTGCATCTTTCATATAGACCTTGATGCCTTTTTTGTCTCCGTCGAACAGTCCCTGAGACCGGAACTGCAGGGCAGACCTGTGGTCGTAGGCGGCAGACCAGACCGACGCGGGGTGGTAGCATCCGCCTCCTACGAAGCCAGGAAATTCGGCATCAAGGCGGGCATGCCGCTCTCCCGTGCCTACCAGCTCTGCCCTAAAGCAATTTTCATCGAGGGGAACTTCCCACGGTACAGGGATGCTTCAGAGAAATTTATGACCATACTGGCAGGATATTCGCCCTCCCTGGAGCCGGTAGGACTGGACGAGGCATATATGGACATTACCGGCTGCGACAGCCACGGAACGCCGTGCCAACTAGCCGAACGTATAAGGAGAGAAATAAAGACGAAGCTCAAACTGACTGCCTCCATCGGCATCGCCAGTTGTAAGGTGGTAGCCAAGATCGCCTCCGATATAGCAAAACCGGATGGCGTGGTCGAAGTGGCACCTGGCGCCGAGAAGGAGTTCTTGGCACCCCTGCCAGTAAACAGCCTTCCCGGCGTGGGCAGAAAGACCGAGGCAGTACTCAAATCACTGGGCATAACCACCATCGGGCAGCTCGCCGCCCTACCTCTCCCTGTACTCAAAGCACGTCTCGGGTCAAGCGGGGTTGTGTTGCACAACTACGCCAACGGCATCGACACCCGGCGGGTAGAGCTGCCTGGCGAAGCTAAATCAATCAGCCGGGAGACCACATTGGCACGGGACACCCTTGACCAGCCCTTGCTCAAAGCCCTGCTTCGCTATCTCTGCGAGCAAGTCGGTGCCGAGCTACGCAGCCAAGATGGACAGGCCAGACGGGTGACCCTGAAGCTGAGGTATGCCGACTTCGACACCGTGACTCGGAGTTCAACATCACCAGAAGCTACCTCCAGCGATGATGTCATCTTCTCCAGGGCTGAAGTACTGCTTCACAAAGCGCTCTCCCAGAGACGAGAACTAGTCCACCTTATAGGTGTGGAGGTATCTGCCCTGACCTACGGCAAACAGCTCCGTCTTTTCGAGTCCTCGCCACGGCGCCTAGAATATCTAGACAGAGCAGTCGACCGCATTCGCAAGAAATACGGCTTCGCCTCCATCCAGACCGGCTGTACCCTGCATCTCAAAGACCTGTTTGCCAGCGACCTGAAGCCGGCAATGCCGTAGATGCCATACCACAATGGGTTGTAGCCACCTATGGCTCTTGTCTTTATGCAGTTCCAAGTCTATAATTAAGTCCATCGTTTTCAAACTGTTTCGATGAACGGTAGCGGAAAGGAGATGTAAGCATGCCACCCTACGCCTTCTTTCAAAAGCAGTTTATGCCACTTGCTGAGGCTAAAATAGGCATCCTCACCCATGCGCTGCATTACGGTACTGCCTGCTTTGAAGGTATCCGAGGAAACTGGAATGCAGAACAGGGGCAATTATACCTGTTCCGCATGAAAGAGCACTATGAGCGCATGCGGCAAGGTTGTCGCCTGCTAAAAATAGACCTTCCCTACTCCATAGAAGAGTTATGCTCCATCACCACAGAACTAGTGGAGAAAAGCGGCTACCGTGAGGACGTATACATCCGACCGCTGGCTTATAAAAGTTCACAGGCTGTCGGCGTCCGTCTGCATGACCTGGAAGACGACTTTTTCATCATCGTCACCACCCTCCCCGCCTATCTGGATACCGACAATGGCGTCCGCTGCTGCACCTCGTCATGGAGACGCGTGGACGACACCATGATACCCCCCAGAGGCAAAATCACCGGGATCTATGTCAATAGCGCGCTGGCTAAGACAGAGGCAAACGAACTGGGATTTGACGAAGCCATCCTGCTCAATCAGGATGGTCATGTATCAGAGGGAAGCGGCGAAAATATATTCATCGTCAGCGGTAACACGCTGGTCACCCCACCCAGCTCAGACAACATCCTGCTGGGCATTACACGGGACACGGTAATCCAACTGGCACGCAACGAACTGGGAATAGAGACTGTGGAGAGGTCAATCGACCGCAGCGAACTCTACCTTGCCGATGAAGCCTTCTTTACTGGCACTGCCGCACATGTCAGTCCCATACTTGAAATCGACCACCGCCCCATCGGCAATGGCAAGGTGGGCAAAGTGACCAAGAAACTGCAGCAGCTATACTTTGATGTTATCAGAGGCAAGAACCCCAAGTATTTCCATTGGTGTACGCCCGTGTACACAAAAGTAGTTGAAAAAAAACTTTCTTAAACAGAGAGGTCTTGGACACAAGAACAGGCAGCTTACGTTCAGCCCACTTTGATCTGCAGCATCCTTAGCAGGCAAAGAAGGCGGCAGCTCTCTTCGAGCGTAGTGGTGTAGTAGTAAGCTTCCTCAAGCAGTTGCCCCACGGCAAAGCTCCCGTGGCCACGCACCAGCACCACCTTATGGCTGGCCAACGCCTCAGCTATCTCCTCAGCCATCTCCCCGGGAACCACCGGTCCTTGCTTAGTGAGCACAGGCACCTTTGAGAGCAAGAGTATCCCTTCCATATCGCAGGGCACGATCTCCTTCTCACAGAACGAGAGGGCAACGGCATAGGCTGGGTGGGCATGTACTATAGCTGAGGCTGAAGTCCGCTTGTATATCTCGCGGTGCACCGCTAGTTCAGTTGAAGCCAGCGGCGTAAAGCGGTCATTTTTGTGGATTCCTGTCTCCACAAGGTCATGCTCCTCCAGTTGCCCCAGCATGCTGCCCCGGTGGGTTATACACAGCCGCTCCCCAAGCCTGATACTGAGATTACCGCTGTGCGAGGAGACCAGTCCTCGGGCACAGAGTTCACGCCCCACTGCCTGAAACTGCCGGAGAAGCATCACCTAACTTTTACACCAATACCACAGCGAAAGTCAAATCACCACTCGCCCGTCAATCGAGTGGAGCCCAAAAATCGCAAACCCATCCTCACCGGCAACAGACAAAAATCACTTTTTTTGTTCACCAGCAACAGTGGAGAGTTTCGCCCGATTGAATTTTTTCATCAGGCGCGATTTGCGCCTGGCAGCATTGTTGGGGTGTATTACCCCCTTCTCCGCCGCCCTGTCCAGGGCACTTATAGCCTGGATTACCAGCGGCTCAGCAGCCTCAAGATTACCGGCAGCTATAGCCTTCTCCGCTTTGGTTATCCATGTCTTGGTAGCACTTTTTACCGCCTTATTTCTTAGCCTCTTCCTCTCGGAAGCTCTAGCAGCCTTCAATACGGATTTGCTCTTCTTGGGCAATGTTACCTCCTACTTTCTTATCAACGTCAGCGCTCCCCAAAGGATGAGAAAAATGCCAATTATCCACTGTGCAATATAGAACTTCCATATGACCAGGATGCCAGCCACAATAGCCAGTATCCCCAGTGCTGCCTCACTTAGGGTAACGCTTTTCTTCGCCATGACGACCTCACATAAACGGTAAGTATAATATCGACTTCACCACTGTCTGTCAATTCCAGCCCCACAGACTAGCGTGTGGGCTGCTCCGTAGCCAGAAGGAAAGGCAGGCGCTCTTTTAAAGCGAGCGCCTGCCCTTCTTTACACCCACGGCATATTCTTAGATTTCTCTAAATTCGCCCTCCACCGTCCCTTCATCGCCCCCCGGAGGTTGTCCGGTTGAGCCACCAGAAGGTGCCCCCGCCTGCTGGTAGACAGCAGCACCTACCTTCTGCATGACTTGGGAAAGGTCATTGACCGTCGTCTTTATGTAGTTTATGTCCGTGCCCTGCAGAGCTGAACGCACCGCAGCCACCTTCCCCTCAACCTCGTGTCTTAGGTCAGCCGGTATCTTGTCGCCGTGCTCCCTAAGAGTCTTCTCCGCGGTATAGACAAGGCTGTCAGCCATATTACGTGTCTCCGCCTCCTCCCTCTTTCTGGCGTCCTCAGCAGCGTGCATCTCAGCTTCACGCCGCATCTTCTCCACCTCTTCCTTGCTCAGACCACTGGAGGCGGTGATGGTTATCTTCTGCTCCTTGCCAGTACCCTTGTCCTTTGCCCGTACGCTTAAGATACCATTGGCATCTATATCAAAGGTCACCTCAATTTGGGGCACACCCCTGGGCGCTGGAAGTATCCCGTCCAGTATGAATCTGCCCAGGGTACGGTTGTCTGCCGCCATAGGACGCTCTCCTTGGAGCACATGGATCTCCACGCTGGTCTGGTTGTCAGTTGCGGTGGTGAATATCTGACTCTTTGCCGTCGGTATAGTGGTATTACGCGGGATGAGCGGTGTCATCACACCACCAAGCGTCTCAATGCCCAGCGTCAGCGGCGTCACATCAAGAAGCAAGACCTCCCTCACATCGCCCTTCAGCACGCCCGCCTGAATGGCTGCCCCCAGCGCCACCGCCTCGTCCGGGTTTATCCCCTTTATCGGCTCCTTGCCGAAGAACTGCCGCACCAGCTCCTGCACTTTTGGCATCCTAGTCTGCCCGCCCACCAGAATCACATCGCTTATCTGGGCTACCGTCAGCCCGGCATCGCTCAACGCTTGCCGGCAAGGTCCAATGGTCTTTTCCAGCAGGTCCAGGCACAGTTGCTCCAGCTTAGCCCGGGTAAGAGTGATGTTCAGATGCTTTGGTCCCGAGGCATCGGCAGTGATAAACGGCAGGTTTATCTCTGTCTGAGTCACCGTAGAGAGCTCTCGTTTGGCTTTCTCTGCAGCATCCTTGAGCCTCTGCAGTGCCATCCTGTCCTGCTTTAGGTCTATACCCGTCTCCTTCTTAAACTCCTCGCACAGCCAGTCGATGATCCTCTGGTCGATATCATCACCACCAAGATGGGTGTCGCCAGAGGTGGACTTCACCTGGAACGTGCCCTCGCCAAGCTCCAGTATGGAAATATCGAACGTGCCACCGCCCAGGTCATAGACCGCGATCGTCTCCTCGCCCTTCTTGTCCAGCCCGTAAGCCAGCGCCGAAGCTGTGGGCTCATTGATGATGCGCAGCACATTTAGCCCAGCGATGGTGCCAGCATCCTTGGTCGCCTGCCGCTGGCTATCATTGAAATAGGCAGGCACCGTGATCACCGCGTCAGTGACCTTCTCCCCAAGGTACGCTTCGGCATCAGCCTTTAGCTTCTGCAGGATCATGGCTGATATCTCAGGCGGGCTATATTCCTTACCACCCATCACCACCCAGGCATCGCCGTTCCGCGCCTCGATAATCTTGTAGGGCAACCGCTTCATATCGAACTGCACCTCGGAGTCGCGGAACTTCCGCCCCATCAACCGCTTGATGCTGAAGATGGTGTTCTCCGGGTTGGTTATCGCCTGCCTTTTCGCCAGCAGCCCCACCAGCCGCTCCCCCTTCTTGTCAATAGCCACCACAGAGGGTGTCAGCCTCTCACCTTCAGCGTTGGGAATGACTTTGGGCTCGCCACCCTCGATTACCGCCACCACACTGAAGGTAGTACCAAGATCAATACCTACTGCTCTTCCCATAACTGACCTCCTTACTTAGACCTTTTTATCTTTCTTTCGAGTTCTCACCTTGCGTCTGAGCAGCACCACCGTTACCCTTCCCCACCACCACCTGCGGTGCTCGGAGCAACCTGTCTTTAAGCCAGTAACCCTTGCGCACCTCCTCCACCACCAGTCCCTCCTCACCATCACCTTGGGCTACCGCCTCGTGGACCTGTGGGTTAAAGACCTCCCCGACACACTTCACCTCAGACAGCCCGTGCTTGCCCAACACGTCCAGCAACATGCGCTGGATCTGCCTGAAGCCCTCGATCCAGCCCCACTTCTCATCGTCAGGAGCGACCCCCTTAAACGCCCGATCAAAGGCATCCAGCACCGGCAGTATATCGCACACCAGCGCTGAATTAGCCATTTTTACGAACTCCTTCTTCTCCTCCTCCTCGCGCCGTTTATAGTTCCTGAAATCAGCCTCCGCCCTCTGCCAGTTAGCCAAGTACCTCTCAGCCTTCTCCTTCTCCCTGGCTAACGCCTCGCGGAGGGCTTCGATGTCATTCTCTACTTCTTCGTCGGCGCCCGCCACCTCTTGCCCGGATAGCGCTTCTTCCTCTGCAAACAATTTACTGTCCCCCTGATACTCTCTAAATCAGTCGCTGGTGCAGACCCGAGACAACAGGTCGCTCAGCACCTGTGACATATAGTCCACCGTGGAGATAGCCCGGCGATAGTCCATACGGGTAGGACCTATGACGCCGAGGGCACCGCTTGCCCTGCCCGGCACACCATACCTGCTGAACACCAGGCTCAAGTCCTGAAATATTTCGTCCCCGTGCTCACCGCCTATCACCACTTGCACACCGACATCGCCAGACCACCTCGCCAGCGTGGAATTAATCCATTCTTTGGTCTCAAACAGTTCCATCACACTGAGCATCCTTTCCCGGCGCGCGAACTCCGGCTGGTCTAGCATAAGGCGTATACCTTCAAAATATGGCTCCTCATATTCCACCTCGTCTTCGGCGCTCATAATGTCCAGCACCGCCTCCAGCACCTGCTCCTCTCTTAGCGCCAGCCCCTTTCGCCTCCTTCTGATTTCAGAACTTGTCAGATTGAAACA
This sequence comes from uncultured Dehalococcoidia bacterium, assembly GCA_937975645.1. GTDB lineage: Bacteria > Chloroflexota > Dehalococcoidia > GIF9 > UBA5629 > CALJTV01. The sequence goes on from CALJTV010000036.1 coordinate 102,354, forward strand.
AAGTGCATTCAGCCTGTCGGCGACCGCAGTCAATTCAGTCTGCGTCACCGGTTCGCTAAATGACAGCAGTCGCCGCTTCAATATCGCCTCACTGAGAACCAACACCATAAGCGCTAGAAACTCATGCAGCCCCACCAGCTCTAGGTGTCTAAAACGGCAGCGGCTGGGCTTGGGGAATGTGACCACAGCAGCGCTCCTCACCAGATGCGACATCACCATCGCTGCCAGCCTTATCCACCTCTCCAGCCCCTCACTCGCCTCACGAAAGAGTTCTCGTATGCGGTACTGCTCCTCGAAGGGCAGCTCATATTTTTGGGCTAATGACTCCACATAGCGCCGGTAGCCCTTGTCAGTGGGCACACCACCCGCAGAGGTGTGAGGACGTATAATATAGCCCTCCCTCTCCAGATAAGCCATATCATTGCGAATGGTCGCCGGACTAACCCCCAGATCATAATTCCGATGAATAGTCTCCGATGCCACCGGCTGCGCCGTGGTAACATACTCGTTGACTATGATCCTTAAAATAGCTTCCCTTCTGGCAGCAACGCTCCTAGCCATTTTTAGCACTCTCCGCTGTCGACTGCTAACATCACCCATACTTTACCATATTTACGGCGGCGTGTCAAAGTGTATCCCTGCGCAGGGAACTTTTAGAAAACAATATCATGGGACAAAACTAAAGTCGGAGATGTGCTTGAAAGCCAGCGCCCGGCTATTCGGGGAGCAGTCTAAAGCAATCTGCTTGTCTTTGCAGCCATCCACAACAAGCTGAAGGACCCGCAGTTCGCGTGCTGTCAGGCACTGGCAGTTCGCTCTTTGTACTAGCGAATTCACGTCGTACCGCCGGGCAAAGGACGCTGCTATTTCCGGCTCCGTCACCACCTTGCCTGCCGCCACAGCTTCAATGGCTGGCACAATGTTTTCTATCGGCACGCTGCGCAGTAGATATCCATTAGCACCGGATGCCAAGGCCGCTAAGGCACTGGTAAAGTCCGCCTCCCGCGCCAGTACCATAATATTGGAAGTGGGTGATACCTTCTCGACCTGCCTGGTAATATCGATCTGGGATGTCATAGCACCTATAATGACGACTCGGGGTTTAACTGGCTGGCTAACTCCGCAACCTTGTGGGTTTCTGGGGCTACTGCGGTGGACTCTACCTTACGGCAGCGGGAAGCTACCTGCTTTAGGCTGTATATCAGGGGACAATCCGCCGACACCAGCATTACCTGCTTCATCTTCCCCGAACACCTTATCCCATCTCCGGCAGGAGAAGGAAACCGCTGACTTGGTGGCATATTATAGGCTGAGGCTAGGTTTTTTAAGCGTTTGTGCTAGTACTAAAGTGCAGCCAAAATAGAAGCCTGTCCAAAAGGACAGTCTGAAAGCCCATTGCTTTCCCGCCCACGCTTGTTTTTGTAATAGGAAACCCGAATAAGAAGGTAAACTTTCTGGCACGGCTGATGTCGTGAGATAAGGAGGTGGTTATGGTTCAAAAACTACTTGTAGCGGTGCCGGTCCTATTTGCGCTTGTGGCAGTGGTTATAAGCTTCGTTGCCTGTGGCGGTGGTGCTGGAAACAGCTCAGCTTCAGTCGAAGCTTACACACCTCAATCTTTGCCCGTCCTCCACAGACTATCGCCTGAAGACGAGTCCATGATACGGCAGCTCGTCCTCTCTGATTCTAGGGTAGAAGGGTTGATTAAAGGACATGATGTCAAAGGGAGCGACTGGGATATCAGTATCGGTGCTGTATTGCGGAAGGATACTAGCCCTGAAGAGGTCAACAGGTGGCTGGAACAGTGGCGGAAGGATAGGGCAATAATTGCCGAGGTGGTCGCAGTGTTGAGCGTGGGCTACAACCATACCTATTTGATATCCGTTGACATGGAAAAGGCGAGTGTTGGTCAGATAACTCATCAGCGCAGGGTGGGGCTTCCCATACCTGAACTCACTGTAAAGGACAGGCAAAGAGCAGTTGAAATAGCCCTGAAAACACCTCTGTTGCAGGAAGATCCTGAAAGACAAAAAGTATGTGGTTGCCCCTGAAAGGACCATTGGTGTCTGGCACACTTCTAAGGACCACACAAAGATAGGTGCCGTTTTGGAGATCTGGTTCGACAATTTCTACGACATTGAAGCTGACTTACCCTAGCCAGACTACGATGAAGAAAAGTATACCTCTTTCCCCTATTATGGGGAGCAAAGCTCGCACTTGTCGGGAAAGGTAAAAGCTCTTTTGGTTTTGGTTGACCTCAACAAGAAGAGGGTCGTGGGGATAGCTGAGCGGCCAGTAGACGAAGCTACAAGGGACCTGTACCAGCAACAGTAATTGGGCAAAATATCCAGCCAAAAGGAGAGACGGAGATGGCAGGCAGCATTGCTCTGGGACTGTTAACGGTGCTAGTGATGGCAGCTATTGCTACCGTGCCCCCGGTGGCAAATACCACCTACAGTCTGTACCTCATGAGCCAAGATGAGGATAGGTTCTGGAACTACGATTTCATGAGCGGTGGGATAGGTAGACCGGATAGAGTTGACCAAGCAGTAACGATAGTGTTTTGTGGAAATGCCACGAAGAGCAAGGTGAAGAACGTATTTATGTCCTATGGCTTTACCCACACAGGTTCCATGATGTATCATCAGTTGGACGATGGTAACGGCTTGGTGACCAACAACGACGCCGGCATGAAAACTGCTGTGCTTGACAGAAATGGGTGGCACTACAGGGTATATGCTCCCTGGGATTCCAATACACAGAATTCGACCTGGAACAAATATGTAATCGTCACGACACATAAGGACCAGTCACCGAAATTTGGTTGGAGCGAAGATTGCGAGAACTATATTTGCTGTATAGCCAGAGGCATTACAGGCTGGGCAGTCTATGAGGATGTTCTTTGGTTTGCTAATCGGGACTGGCCCTGGCAGGCATAGCATGGGACCATCCTACTTTAGGCGGTGCCGCCGCAATTGGTTACGCCGTGCTTGCCACGATTTTGGAAGGATTTCGGTTTCCACCAGTCGGACCTGACCCCTATTACTGCGTATACCTTGCATTTATGGTCCTTTATCTTGCGGGCGCCGTTACGGTGCTTACCCCTCGTAAATAGGTGGCTCTCGACGAGCGGTGTGAAGGCCACAAGAGAAACACGATTGCCAATGATGGTGAGCGTGGGGCATTTTGCTGATGTGCAGGCTTACGGCACTAGTATTCCACCAGGGCACCTCCTCACTCGGTGGCTTGACCGCAGGTTGTTCCTGATGGGACAGACGGCTCTACAGTGGTCTGGCAGGGTGTCAACTAGTCTCCCTGTGCTTCTGGGCGCAAAAGTTAGATTCAGCAGGAAGCATCTGCTGGCAAAACAAAGACCACACAGGAGCCGTTTGTACAGCGGATAGACGCGGACAATAATCCACTCTGGGACAAAGAACGACTGCGGTTAAGGGGATGGTGAGCCATCACCATCGCCCCAGCCTCAGCTGTATCCCCACCTCTGCTCATTTCGCGAAAAAGCCAGCTCAGAGCGTGCGCTGAGTCAGCTTACTAGAAGCATCTGGGGCGGACTTTCGGTAGACCGCTCCGTTTTTGACGCAATGCCTGCTGAGCGTTAGAATCAGTCTGAATATGTGACTTCAAGGACGACGTTCGACCACTCAATAAACTCGGCGACACTGTTGCCGTTGGTCACCTTCTGGAACAGAGCCTCCACCTGGAAGCGGGTGACTGCCGCTGCAGTGACCGCCTTTATCTCGTAGGTCACATCCACCACAGTCGGCGGGCTATTAAGGATGGCGCTGGCACCGGTCAGCCTGCTGCCGGTATAGTGGAACTTGGGCAGCTTGTCCCCGTAGGTCACCTTCCACAACTGCAGTCCAGCAAGACCGGTGGTGCTGGAAAACGGGTCGCCCACCACCGCCTTGGTGGTAAACTTCAGACTGGCATTCTGTATATTCTTTCCGTGCAGCGCCCAGACATCGAAGCTAAAGTAAGCACAGTAGCCCACATTCTGAGCGTCATCGCCAGCCAGCATCCTGGAATTGTCCTTATCCCCCTCGGAGTCAACAGTGCCCGTCTCCTCAGCCACCAGAGGTATGGTGACCGTCTTCACCGCCGCCGATACTGTGACCATAATATTCCCTTTGGTCTCACCACCCTTGCCATCGCTTGCGATGACCGTTATATTGTAGTTTCCACCCCGGTTCGGCGCCACCCAGGTGACCTTGTTGCCCGTACCGGTGATGGTGCCGTCGCTGGCTGACCAGCTATATCTGACCACATCGCCATCCGGATCGGAGGCAATACAGGTTATCACGGCGCTGCCACCATAGATCACCCCAGAAGGGTTGGCCTCCAGTCTCTCGATTACCGGTGCCTGGTTGGCTACAACCGACACGTTGAGGCTCTGCTGCGCAGAGGCACCTTTGCCGTCCTTCACTGTGACCACTATGGTATAGACCCCGTATTTCGAAGGTGCCCGCCACACTACTATAGGACCGGCACCACTGAACTCGCCGCCGGTGCAAGCCCATTCAAAGCCTACCTGGTCACCATCCGGGTCGGCAGCATCACACTGTATCTGCACCGTCCCCCCGGGATAGACCTGTGGCTGTGCTGCCGCCAGCCTCGATATCACCGGTGGCTGATTGCCCGCAGTCGTGGTCGGCGGTACTGTGGGCGGCGTCGCTTGCCTGGGCCCACAGGCTCCCAGCAGCACCAACAAGGCACCCGCAATGGCTATAACTAAAAACAGCCCGCTTCTTTTCACCCCCATAATAGACCCCCTTCTTTGAGCATCGAATTTCCCCCTTTGACTACCTATGACTATATTCTTCTGTGCAGGCTATCCCGAGTATAGCATTTGTTACCCCTCAGTGTAAACCGCATCTCTTGTAGTCGAGCCCTCGCCTAGCCCCAAGGGCATCGCAAAAAATGTCGCATACTTGCCCGCTGCCTCGTTTCAGTGGTATCATTCTGTACAACTTTTGGAGGTAGAGCATTTTGTCTAGCCATGCCATGCGGGATACTGAAGTTGCCCGCCTGCTGGAGCTTGAAGCCAGACGCCAGAAGGAGACCATAAACCTCATCGCCGCTGAAAACTACGCCAGCGCTCCCGTCCTCCAGGCACAGGGCTCCCCACTGACCAACAAATACGCCGAAGGCTATCCGGGGCAGCGCTACTATGCCGGCTGCACCAATATAGACGCCATTGAAAGTCTGGCTATCGAACGCGCTAAGAAGCTGTTCGGTGCCGAACATGCCAATGTCCAACCCCACAGTGGCTCCCAGGCAAATATGGCAGCTTACCTTGCCCTCCTTGAACCCGGGGACACCGTCATGGGCATGAACCTGAGCCATGGTGGTCACCTCACCCATGGCTCTCCAGCCAATTTCTCAGGAAAATGGTATAAATTCGTATCCTACGGCGTGGACAGAGAGACCGAGAGGTTGGACTATGAGGAGATAGAAAAGCTTGCGCTAAAGCATAAGCCAAAGCTGATAATCGCTGGTGCCAGTGCCTATCCCAGGATAATCGATTTCGAGCGTTTTCGCACCATCGCCGATGCCGTCGGTGCCCACCTCCTGGTCGATATGGCGCATATCGCCGGGCTTGTCGCCGCCGGTGTGCATCCCTCTCCCGTCCCCCACGCCCTGGTGGTCACTTCTTCAACACACAAGACACTCCGCGGTCCTCGCAGCGGCTTCATCCTTTGCCAGAAAGAGATAGCAGCGAAGATCGACGCCGCTGTCTTCCCCATGACACAGGGTGGTCCCCAGATGCACGCCATCGCCGCCAAAGCCATCGCCTTCTTCGAAGCCATGCAGCCCGAATTTGTAGACTATCAGAAAGCCGTCATTGAAAACGCACGCGTCCTGGCATCTGAGCTCAAACATTTTGGCTTCAGGCTGGTGAGCGGCGGCACCGATAACCATTTGATACTGGTTGACCTCAACCCTATCGGCATCACTGGCAGGGAAGCCCAGGACACCCTTGAGGCTGCTGGGATACTGGTCAACCGGAATGCCATCCCCTTCGACACCAGACCGCCACAAATAGCCAGTGGCATCAGGCTGGGCACTCCAGCAGTCACCTCTCGGGGCTTTGGCACAAAAGAAATGGAGCAGATAGCCAGCCTCATCGTTAAAGTCCTCTCAGACCCGAAAAATAAGAGGGTACAGCAGGAAGTCAAAGGACAGGTCGTCGCCCTATGCCAGCGCTTCCCCGCGCCAGGGATCGACTGACCATTGCCTCACGCCTTCAGCCACGCCTGAAATATGACCTAGTCATGCTCACAAGCCACTGCCAGTGGATGGCAATATGCACAATGAACATAATAGCCAGGGCAAGCGCCAGCCACTGGTGGACATCCTTCCAGTCCTGCCTCGCCAGAAGAAAGCTGCCGCCTTGCTCACCACCGAGTCCCCCGCGGTACCTGTACCCTCCCGGAGCAAGAAACCATAGCAGCGCCCCGGTGATGCCCTGCGCCAGTAGCAGCAGCCCGAAAAGGATGTCGATAATATAGTTCCAGGTGACCTTCCTCATGCCGGTTCCTCCTCGGCATATTCGTCAGCTTTGGCTGCCAAGATTTTACCTGAAAACGAGTATAACGTTAATAATTTTCTAACATTTTGTCGTTATACTATTTGGAGAGACCGACAAAAGTCCTTTGCGGCAGCAAGCATAGCCAGTTGGCTGCCGCAAAGAGGCAAAATAGAAGGAGGTGAACCATGATGAAAGGATGGCTAAAGGTTTTCCTCAGCGTTCTGCTTGCTGTGGTCTTGCTGGGTGTGCCCTCGGGCATAGTCCTGGCTCAGGACGAGCAGCCCAAGCCGCCACGGGACACCATCATTGCCCGCGTTGCTGAGATTCTGGGCATCCAGCAGGAGGCGCTGGAAAATGCCCTAAAACAGGCACAACAGGAACAATGGCAGAAAGCTCTGGAGACAAAGCTCAATCAGATGGTAGAAAAAGGCGTGGTCACCCAAGAGCAGGCACAGGCCTTCCTAAACTGGCTCAAGGCAAGACCTGATATCCCCGGCTTAAGGGGCATGTATGGCTTCGGTCCCCTGAGGCTGTGGGCAATGCGCCCCGGCATTGACGGTAAACAGGACGAGACCCTCGCCAGGGTCGCCGAAATACTGGGCATCGACGAACAAAAGTTAGTAGACGCCTTCAAGCAGGCACGCCAGGAGCAGCAACAGAAAGCCCTGGATAAATGGCTGAAGAAGCTGGTGGAGAAAGGCGTGCTCACCGAAGAGCAGGCTAAGGCTTACAGGGACTGGGTGGAGTCAAGACCTGAGGGTGCGCCCGGCATACTGGGACCGGGCTTGGCGCCGGGACGCTTTGGTAAGCACATGCTGCCCTGGGGACAGTGGCGCCAGACAAGTCCCGGCAATACCCAGGGCACAGGGACTGGAGTTCAAAATTTGAACAGACCGCCAGCAACATGGTAAAATAATAATTACTGTCTCACCCCCTTCCATAAAACTCACACACCTCCCTTAATACACACCTCGTGCAGTGTGGCAGGCGGGCACGACAAGCCCGCCTGCCATGCGTTATTAGCAGGACATGGAAACGGTAAACGTCCTCAGGCGCCACCACTGCCTCCAGCTCTCGGTGTGCCCTCTCCATTGAAGTCCCCTGCTTTATCAGCCCCAGCCTAGTCGCCACCCGGAAGACATGCGTGTCCACCGGCAACGCCGGCATCTTAAGACCGAAAAGCAACACACAGCTCGCCGTCTTTATTCCCACCCCGGGCAACTCCATCAGCCATTTCCTGGCATCCTCCACCGTCATCTTCTTTAGAAACTCCAGGTTAAAGCTGCCACACCTCCGCTTTACCTCCCCGAGTGCTTGCTTGATATACCTGGTTTTCACCTTTCCCAGACCGCCGCTTTGAATGCATCTGGCTATCTCTTCCTCACTGGCTCCAGCCACCTCCTCCCAGCCCAGGAAAGAGCTCATCAGTCTCCTAAAGGCTGGCTCCGAATTCTTGTCCGAGGTGTTCTGCGAAAGGATGGTCTGCACCAGCACAGCTACTGGCTCGCCGCGCACCCGCCACCTCGGCAAGCCATACTCCTGCTCCAGAAGCCGTATAATCCTCTTTACGTCCTTCCGCCCCATAACCGGCATTATACTAAAGAAAGACCCGAATCTCCTCTCCCTTGAGGGAGAAAGCAGGGGAGCACCAAGGGGAACTGAAACACAAGTCAAGAAACAGGTTTCCTCTCCCTTGAGGGAGAGGAATAAGGTGAGGGTGCTAACTCCCCGCATAACACACCAGAGGGCGATGGTGCTATAATTATCTCACCTCTAACATAGAGGAAAAACCAATGGACGAGCTCAAAGTGTTCACCGGCAATGCCCACCCCGCTCTGGCGCAGGCGATCTGCAACTACCTCGGCATACCTCTGGGCAAGGCTGAAGTGTTCGAGTTCAGCAACGAAAACATCTTCGTCCGCATCTTGGAAAACGTCCGCGAGCGGGACGTATTCGTCGTCCAGCCGCTTTCCTCCCCGGTTAACAAAAACCTGGTGGAACTGCTCATCATGATAGACGCTTTCAAACGGGCTTCCGCCGGCAGGATCACTGCCGTCATCCCCTACTACGCCTATGGTCGTACCGATAAGAAAGACCAGCCCCGCGTCCCCATCACTGCCCGCCTCATTGCTGACCTGCTCACCACCGCCGGCGCCAACCGCCTGCTCACGATAGACCTCCACGCCCCGCAGATCCAGGGCTTCTTCAATATCCCCGTAGACGAGCTCACCGCCCTCTTCCTCATCAGCGACTACTGGAAGAAGAAAGCACTTAATGACCTGGTGGTAGTCGCTACCGATATCGGCATCACCAAGCGTGCCCGTGACCTGGCAGCCAAACTTCATGCCCCGCTGGCTATCATTGAAAAAAGGCGCATCGGCAATATCGACGCCACCGAGACCCTTAACATCATCGGCGAGGTCGAGGGCATGCGCGCCCTCACTGTGGACGATGAGATAGACACCGCCGGCTCGCTTGTCGGCGCCGTGGACACACTCTTAAAGTGCGGCGCCACCGAGGTCTACGCCTGCTGCACCCATCCCATATTCTCCGGACCGGCTCTAAAGCGCATCGCTGACTCACCGGTGAAGGAGGTCGTGGTCACCGATACTGTGCCGGTGAACGGCGAGAAAAAACTGGATAAAGTCACCGTCCTCTCCGTAGCCCCGCTGCTCGGCGAAGCCATCCACCGCATCCATACCGGGCTCTCCATAGGTGCCATGTTCGAATAAACATCATGCTTAAATGGCTTGGCAGTCTCCTGGACTCCAACGAGAAGGAACTGAAGCGTCTCGAACCTCTGGTGGCAAAGATAAACTCTCTTGAGCCACAGTTCGAGAAGCTGACTAATGCCCAGCTCCGCGATAAGACCGACGAGTTCAAAGCCCGCCTAAAAGCTGGTGAAACTCTGGACGACCTCCTTCCTGAAGCTTTCGCCGCTGTAAGGGAGGCGTCCAAGCGGACACTGGGCGAACGCCACTTCGATGTCCAGCTAATGGGCGGCATCGTCCTCCACCAGGGCAAGATCGCCGAGATGAAGACCGGCGAGGGCAAGACCCTGGTTGCCACCCTTCCCCTTTATCTAAATGCCCTCACCGGCAGGGGCTGTCATCTGGTCACCGTCAACGACTATCTGGCACGCCGCGATGCCTACTGGATGGGCCCCATCTATCACCTCCTCGGGCTCACCGTGGCAAGCATCTACCCGCCCCTCCATCCGGACGAACACCTACCGGCACGCCTTTATGACCCGAGCTACACCGATGAAAAAGATACCCGCTGGGCACACTTCCGCCCCATCACCCGCCGCGAAGCCTACCTGGCGGACATCACCTATGGCACCAACAATGAGTTTGGTTTCGATTACTTAAGGGACAACATGGCTCTCGACCTCTCCCAGTGCGTCCAGCGCGAGCTGAATTATGCCATCGTCGATGAGGTGGACAACATCCTTATAGACGAAGCCCGCACCCCGCTCATCATCAGCGGCACCGCCCAGGAAGCCACCGACAAATACTACGTGTTCGCCCGCCTCGTCGCCCAGCTGAGGGCTGGAGAGGACTACACAGTTGAGGAAAAAGAGCGCCAGGTCTACCTTACCGAGCCTGGCATGATCAAGATGGAACGGTGGCTGCGCCAGGAAGGTCTGCTCAAAGCCCCCAACCTGTACGATCCCTCAAATTACGCTCTGAACCAGTACATCAACAACGCCCTCAGGGCACATGTGCTCTTCAAGCGGGACCGCGACTACGTGGTCAAAGACGGGCAGGTCATTATAGTTGACGAGTTCACCGGCAGGCTCATGTTCGGCAGACGCTATTCCGAGGGCTTGCACCAGGCGATCGAAGCCAAAGAGCGAGTGAAAATACAGCCAGAAAGCATCACTATGGCTACCATCACCTTCCAGAACTATTTCCGCCTGTACAAAAAACTGGCAGGCATGACCGGCACCGCAGCCACCGAAGCCGAGGAGTTCCACAAAATATACAACCTGGAGGTGGTGGTCATCCCCACAAACAAGCCCATGATACGCATCGACTACCCCGATAAGGTCTACAAGGACGAGGACTCCAAGTTCAAAGCGGTGGCTAAGGAGATAGAGGCACTGCACCGCCAGGGCAGACCGGTGCTAGTGGGCACGGTCTCCATTGAGAAATCAGAAAAGCTCAGCGAAATGCTGAAAAGGCGCGGCATCCCTCACCAAGTGCTCAATGCCAAACATCATGAAAAAGAGGCTGCCATCATCGCCCAGGCAGGGCGCATCGGCGCCATCACCGTAGCCACCAACATGGCGGGGCGCGGTGTGGACATCATCCTCGGCGGCAACCCTAAAGACCGTGACCCCAAAGAATGGCAGGAAGAGCATGACAAAGTTATTCAGCTTGGCGGTCTCCATGTCATCGGCACCGAGCGCCATGAGGCAAGGCGCATAGACAACCAGCTCCGCGGTCGTGCCGGCAGGCAGGGCGACCCCGGTAGCTCCCGCTTCTATGTCTCCCTGGAAGATGACATCGTGCGCCGCTTCGGCGGCGACCGCATCAAGGGCTTCATGGAATGGGCTGGCTTCGATGAGAACACCCCCATCGAGCACCCCATGGTCAGCAAGGCTATTGAAAACGCCCAGGTAAGGGTGGAAGGCTATCACTTCGACATCCGCAAACACCTGGTGGAGTACGACGATGTGGTCAACAAACACCGCGAGGTCATCTACTCTGAGCGCCGAAAAATCCTCGAAGGTGCCGATCTTAAGACCAACATCCTCGACATGGTGGAAAAAGAACTTGAGAAACTGGTCTCCGCCCACTGCGGTGACGGAGTGCTCGAGCCGGATGTCGAGGGCTTGCAGCAGGAGCTTGCT
>CALJTV010000037.1 GCA_937975645.1 uncultured Dehalococcoidia bacterium
CATCGATACCGTGCCCCGCCTAGGCAAGGTATTAGAGGAGGGCACGTTCCCGCGCGTAATCAATGAGCCCGCGGCTGTCTTCACGAATGACGCGGTCTCTGAGATGCTCAAAAACGCGATAGAGGGCTTGACGGCTAGGGGTAGATTCCGGTTTGGCGATTATGAGGAGATGCTGAGCCTGACACCCCTCATCTTCACGTCCAACCAGTACTTACCCAGAAACCCCGCGTGGTGGGAACGCTTGGTTATTCTCAGCTTCAGCTATGGGGAGCACATCCCAGAGGGGAGACGGGAAGAGTTCAACAAGGAAGTCATGCCCAACCTACCCAAGCTGGGGGAGGCGGGGAAGGCGATAGCCTATATAGTTATGAACGGGTTCAAGCTAAAGGACTGGAGGACCGATAGCGGTGAGCTACTAAAAGCGGTTTACGCGCTAGCGGGGGTCCAACCGCCCGAGTGGCTGGAGACGCCGCTGGAGGGGGAGACCATTGAGGAAGTCGAGGAAGACATCTTAGAAATGGTTAGGAAGCGGTTGCTGGATTATTTGTCCCCACTGATGGTGCGGAATGCCCCCCTAGTGGCGGGGGTCCAGCGCCTGATAGATGACGCAAGGGTTTCCTTCCTCATCAAGCTGAGCGGGGAAAGGGTGGCCATCACCAGCGGTATTTTGGAGGTCCTAGGCGGGGTCATCACGCTGAAGGACTTGTGCGAAATGCTTGGGTGGGAATACGCCTACAGGAAGGTCCACGGGAAGACGGCTAGGGTGGGCATCACGGAGTTGCGGGATTTCATCAACTTCCTCAGGGGGCAAGAGGAAGGCGCTGAGGTTGAGGCTGAGGCGGGGGAAGAGGCCTAAACGTTTTTTCATTTTTTACATTCATGTCCTAAACATTATTCATGTTTTTGGTAATTTTCCCTCACCTAGGGGGCGTGTTCTTAAAAGAAAATTAAGGGCACGCATGTAGGCCGCTCAAAGACACATAGACACATCCCGTGTCGTTTTCCATGTGTCTGACACGGGAAACCACGCGCGGTTTTCTAGACACATTTCCTTAGTATACCCCCCCATCTTTTATTTTCAATGTTCAGACTCCCGCGTGTCCGGTGTGTCTATGTGTCTAGTGTGTCTGATGTGTCTATGTGTCCAAAAGGGGTATAGATGTGTTAATATTATTTTTCTTTAATTAAAAAGAAAAAAATAAAATAAAATTTACACCTAGGGTTTTGGTTTAATATAGCTATGTTAATCCCCCCACCTTGGACCTTGCCCCCTAGGGGGGTAAAATATCATGCCTATGATAAAACCCCTTATGTGTCCTTAACGCGAAAGTTTGAAAGGTAAACGTGTAACCTGTAACCCCTAGCCCCCCCATTTGAAACATGAAAAGAAGAAGTGGGTAAATTCTCAACCGGGTGGTTTGGACTTCGGAACATGGTTTTATCACGATTGTGGGGATTGCCACCTTGGACCTTACCCCTAGGGCTCTCGGGAAATTATCATTACTATGATAAAAGCATGCCATTGTCAACCGATTATCCAAATGGAACAACGGAAACCACCACCTTGCCCGCTTATGAATTTATGAATAACCGCGGGTAAGGGCTCTCGTGAAAGGGGGCTTTGGTGAAAGGGGGAGGGCTCCCCCCTGGGTCCAAAACGGTATAATATCATAATATAATAATATGGTGCATCGCCACCCCTTACCCCTAGCACTTGTTCTTAAAGAAAGAATAAATGCCGAAACGGAAGCCCTGAAGGCTCTTCCCACCGCATTCGTGCCCTAGGTCCAAAGCGGTATAATATCACAATATGATAATATGGTGCAACCAAAAAACACGCATCCCTGCAGGACTTGGGAGTTGAGCTCGTGCCCCCCCACGCTATATACTATAATATTGTGTTTTCTGTAGTGAGCCGAGAGCCCGTGTTAAAACACCCCTTGCGCGACCTAGGTCTAGGTCCTGTGCCCCCCTAGGTCCTATGCTTACCAGTACTCTCTGAGGATTTCCTCAGCCTTTGCCCGTTGAACGTATGAGAGTAGCGTGTCCAGACGCGCATGCCCCACGATTTTTGAAACGATTGCGGGGTTCACGCCTTCTCTAAGCAACATGGTGATGTAGGCGTAACGCAAACTGTGCGTGTTCACCCCGAGCTTGCGTATCGCGTACATTTTCGCGCGCTTCACGAGCAGCTTTTCGGGCACATCGGCTAGGTGGACGCACTCCTCTGGGAGCTGCAGCTCCTGCGGCACCACAACCAGCCTAGTGCGGTTTTTCGCCTTGGCGAGGGGCACCGTTAGCTCTCTTTCCCCCGTTCTCAACCACGCTTGAAAGGCTCTAACGGCTTCGCTCACGCGGCACCCATTCCGCAATTGTAACAGCAGGATGGCGGCATAGCACCTACCTACCCCCCTCTCCTTGCTTAAGCGGTAGAGCAACCTAGCGCGCATGCGCTCATAATCAGCGCCTTTATCCCACCCTTTTGTGCCCTTACCGGTCATTTTGCCACCTGATTTTTCCTAGCCGGAGGCGCGTAATAAACGCATTGTTTGACCCTGTGGCGCTAAGGTCACACCCCCGCCTGTGCGCAGTGCCCTCCTTTACCCACCTGTTCACAAATTTGTGAACGGGGGGTGCGTGCCTGGTGGGGTTTTGGTGTGTTTCTCCTCTCCTTCTCTAATAACCCGGGAGGGATTTCCCACCCTTATGGGGAAAAAGCCGGATTTTTCGCCTGCGGGAGTTAGGCCAAGAGGGTTGAAAACCGCGCTTGAGAGGGGGGAGGGAGGAGGGAAAAAGTTGCGCTTTTCCCATAAGTGCATATTTCTCCAGCCACCAACTGCGGGGTTT
>CALJTV010000038.1 GCA_937975645.1 uncultured Dehalococcoidia bacterium
TCACTGAAGGCTGTAACACGAAGATTAAGATGCTGAAACGAATTTCCTATGGCTTGAAAAACGTGGAGGTCTATTGGAGAAAGATGCTACTGGGGTTTGTACCATCCCGAAGCTGTTTCCACACTATTTGAAAAAGAGCCCACCGGCGGTTGACAACGCGGAGGGAGTGGTCTATACTAGTTAATACATGGCTGGTGTACACCTATAGCAATTGACCAAGTATTTCGATTGCTGTATACTAGGGCAGCTTGGTGTACACCAAGCTGTCTTGCACTTTAACAAGTGAATAGGTTTTGTGTTCAGGCTGATGTAGGTCAAAGATACTAAGGGCGCAGGGTGGATGCCTTGGCGCTAGCAGCCGAAGACGGGCGTGGCAAGACTGCGATAAGCTCCGGGGAGCTGTCGAGCGAGCTTAGCCGGAGATTCCCGAATGGGGCAACCCGCCCAGGCTAAACCTGGGCACTCGCCGCAAGCGAGAGGGTACCAGGGGAACTGAAACATCTAAGTACCCTGAGGAAAAGAAATCGACAGAGATTCCCTAAGTAGTGGCGAACGAAAGGGGAACAGCCTAAACCGCAACAGCTCAGTGGCCTCGGGGCCTATGCTGTTGCGGGGTTACAAGGCCTGGCTGAAGGGCCCGAGCACCTTCAAAGGAGTTACAAAACCGAACCCTAGCCGAAGATGCCTGGAACGGCTAACCATAGAGGGTGACAGTCCCGTAGGCGAAAGGGCTAGGCTCCTGCCAGTGACCTTGAGTACCATGGGACACGTGGAATCCCGTGGGAAGTAGGGGGGACCACCTTCCAAGGCTAAATACTGCTAGCGACCGATAGTGAACCAGTACCGTGAGGGAAAGGTGAAAAGCACCCCGAGAGGGGAGTGAAATAGAACCTGAAACCCTGTGCCTACAAGCAGTCAGAGCCTGAGGTAACTCAGGTGATGGCGTGCCTATTGAAGAATGAGCCGGCGAGTTAATCTCTGTGGCTAGGTTAAGCGACTTTAGTCGCGGAGCCGTAGCGAAAGCGAGTCCGAACAGGGCGTCTTCCCTTATAGGAAAGGTCGCAGGGATTAGACACGAAACCGGGTGAGCTACCCATGGCCAGGATGAAACCCAACTAACCTTGGGTGGAGGTCCGAACCCGTGTACGTGGCAAAGTGCTGGGATGAGCTGTGGGTAGGGGTGAAATGCCAACCGAACTCGGAGATAGCTTGTTCTCCCCGAAATGCATTTAGGTGCAGCCTCGGGTGATAACTTGTGGAGGTAGAGCACTGGATGAGCTAGGGGCCGTGAGGCTACCAACCTCAACCAAACTCCGAATGCCACAAGTCCCAGCCCGGGAGTGAGACTGCGAGGGATAAGCTTCGTAGTCGAGAGGGAAACAGCCCAGACCATCAGCTAAGGTCCCCAAGAGCAGGCTAAGTGGTAAAGGAAGTGATGTCGCTAAAACAGCCAGGAGGTTGGCTTAGAAGCAGCCATCCTTTAAAGAGTGCGTAATAGCTCACTGGTCGAGTGGCATCGCACCGATAATGTAACGGGGCTCAAGCCTGCCACCGAAGCTATGGTTCGCCATCTGGCGAAGGTAGGGGAGCGTTCCCTTTGCAGTGAAGCTGTTACGCGAGTAACGGTGGAGCGAAGGGAAGTGAGAATGCCGGCATGAGTAGCGTAAAGGCATGTGAAAACCATGCCCGCCGTAAGCCTAAGGTTTCCTACGCAAGGTCAATCCGCGTAGGGTTAGTCGGGCCTAAGCCGAACCCCAAGGGGAGAGGCGATGGACAATGGGTCAACATTCCCATACCATCTGGCTTTCGTTTTAAGGCAAAGGGGTGACACAGGAGGATAGGTCGAGCGTACCCAGTGGACATGGTGCGTCCCCAATCCAAGGCGTGCTGGGGCAGGCAAATCCACTCCAGCGTCAAGCTGAGGAGCGGGGGAAGCTGCGGGGAGACCCAAAGCGATTCGACTGAGTCCACACTGTCAAGAAAAACCTCGTTGCTAGAGAGCCAGGTGCCCGTACCGCAAACCGACACTGGTAGGCGGGGGTAAGAACCCCAAGGCGTTCGAGAGACCCCTCGTTAAGGAACTCGGCAATCTAACCCCGTAACTTCGGAAGAAGGGGGCCCGCTGTTACAAGCGGGGGCACGAAACCGGCCCAGGCGACTGTATAACATAAACACAGGTCTCTGCCAAAGCGAAAGCTGAGGTATAGGGGCTGATACCTGCCCAGTGCCGGAAGGTTAAGGGGAGAGGTTAGGGTCTCGTACCCGAAGCCTTGAACCGAAGCCCCGGTGAACGGCGGCCGTAACTATAACGGTCCTAAGGTAGCGAAATCCCTTGTCGGGTAAGTTCCGACCCGCACGAAAGGTATAACGACTTGGGCGCTGTCTCAACGAGGGACTCGGCGAAATTGAAATGGGGGTGCAGATGCCCTCTACCCGCAACTGGACAAAAAGACCCCGTGGAGCTTTACTGTAGCCTGACATTGGACTAGGACCTTGGATGCGTAGGATAGGTGGGAGGCTATGAAGCCGGACCTCCGGGTCTGGTGGAGCCGACGGTGAAATACCACTCTTCCTTGGTTTTGGTTCTAACCTGCATCCATAAGATGCGGGGACAGTGTCTGGTGGGCAGTTTAACTGGGGCGGTTGCCTCCTAAAAGGTAACGGAGGCGTCCAAAGGTCCCCTCAGCACGGATGGAAATCGTGCATCGAGTGCATTGGCATAAGGGGGCTTGACTGTGAGACTCACAAGTCGAGCAGGGACGAAAGTCGGGCAAAGTGATCCTACGGTACCGCGTGGAAGGGCCGTAGCTTAACGGATAAAAGCTACCCCGGGGATAACAGGCTGATCTTGCCCAAGAGTTCACATCGACGGCAAGGTTTGGCACCTCGATGTCGGCTCGTCGCATCCTGGGGCTGGAGCAGGTCCCAAGGGTCCGGCTGTTCGCCGGTTAAAGCGGCACGCGAGCTGGGTTCAGACCGTCGTGAGACAGGTCGGTCTCTATCCGTTGCGGGCGTAGGAGATTTGAGGGGAGCTCTCCCTAGTACGAGAGGATTGGGAGGGACAGACCTCTGGTGTGCCAGTTGTCGTGCCAACGGCAGTGCTGGGTAGCTATGTCTGGATGGGATAAGCGCTGAAAGCCTCTAAGCGCGAAGCCCACCCCAAGATGAGATCTCCCACCGGGCTAACCGGGTAAGACCGCAGGTAGACTACCTGCTTGATAGGCGGCACGTGTAAGCGCAGCAATGCGTTCAGCTGAGCCGTACTAATGGTCGAGGTCTTTGACCTACATCAGGCTGAGCACAAAACTGTTCACTTGTTATCAATGTCGCGGGGTGGAGCAGCGGTAGCTCGTCGGGCTCATAACCCGAAGGTCGTTGGTTCAAATCCAACCCCCGCTACCAGAAAATAAAAGGCATGGATGCAAATCCTTGCCTTTTTGTCTATCTTTCGCCCTTTCGCTACCTCAGTAAGACCGCAGGTTACCTATCTCCCATACCCCTGATTGAGTTACAAGCTCACTGGATTTATACCTTTAGCCCTAATTAAAGCTACCACTGGCTATTGCAACAAATCTTCAGCAGAATCTAAACTACAGTAATAAGGCAAAATATTCTGCCACACAGCCTGTCAGTGAAGGTACAGAATTGGGGGAGAATTAGTTTCAGAATGGAATATGCTAAAATGTCAACTATGCAGTTAGGTGAATGCAGCTCGATAGCTGTGAAGCTTCCAAGCCGTATTGCTGGCTTGAACAGACTGGCTTACAACCTCTGGTGGAGCTGGCATCTGGAACCAAGAGAGCTGTTCAAATCCCTGGACCGCACCCTGTGGAAAGCCACTGGGCACAATCCCATCAAGCTACTACAACAAATCGAGCCATACCGCTTAGTTGCTGCTGCTCAGAACCCGGCATTCGTGGCAAAATACGACACAGTGATGCAGAAGTTTGATAGCGAAATTTCCTCAACCTCCACATGGCTCAACACATCACACCCTGAGATTGCATCTGGCACCATCGCTTACTTCTCCCCTGAGTTCGCCATACACCGCTCACTTCCTATCTATGCAGGTGGACTTGGTATCCTAGCTGGCGACTATTGCAAGGAAGCCAGCGACCTTGGACTGCCACTTGTCGGCATCGGGTTTATGTACCCCAAAGGCTACTTCCACCAGCACCTGCTCAGCGATGGCTGGCAAGAAGAGATCTTTGAGGAACTCGATTTCAACGAGGCGCCTATTGCCCAGGTCACCACCCCTGACCGATCACCACTTATCATAGAAGTCCCTCTCAATGACAGTACTATTCGGGTAGTAATGTGGGAGGTCATCCTTGGTAGAGCAAAGTTGTACCTAATGGATACCAATATTGAGCAGAACCAGCCTTCAGAGCGCGAGATCTCCAGCCGTTTATATGTTGGCGATCGCGAAACGCGCCTGAAGCAGGAGATCATCCTGGGTATCGGTGGTGTGCGCGCTCTCCGTGCACTTGGTATCAGCCCCTCTATCTGGCATGCCAATGAAGGGCATACCGCCTTTATGATGCTGGAACGCATCAGAGAACTTATGGCACAGGGCAACGACTTCGATACTGCCGTGCATCAGGTACAAGCCACCACCGTGTTCACCACCCACACACCAGTACCAGCTGGTAACGACGCCTTCTCGGTAGAGCTGGTGGAAAGATACTTCCACAGATTTCGGGAGTCGATCGGGTTATCTCGCGACGATTTCCTCGACCTTGGCAGAATAACAAGGGATGATACCAGTTTTAACATGACCATCCTGGGGCTGAAACTGTCCAGTTATCGCAACGGCGTCAGCCAGCTCCACGGCTGGGTGTGCCGCCGTATGTGGCATTCCCTCTGGCCCAAGGTCGAGGAAAAGGATGTCCCCATTTCAGCAGTCACAAACGGTGTCCATGTGCCTACTTGGCTATCCCACCAAATGTTCCGCCTCTTTAACAAATATCTCGGTGAGGGCTGGCTGGAAAACCATGATGACCCCACAATATGGGAGCGGGTCATGGACATCCCCGACGATGAATTAATCGCTGCCAGGCGATGGTTAAAGGGTAAACTAATCTCTTTTATCAAAAACCAAGCCCGTAAGCGCTGGTGTCAGGATCGTATACCCGCTGACCAGGCATTGGCTCTTGGCGGGCTTCTGGACAGCGAAGTGCTGACCATCGGATATGCCCGCCGCTTCACTGACTACAAGCGCCCGGCGTTAATCTTGTATGACATGGAGCGGCTGCAAAGGCTTATCCAAGACGACCTTCAGCCAGTGCAGGTGATATTTGCTGGCAAAGCACACCCCCAGGACGAACGTGGAAAACAACTCATCAAAGAGGTCTTCCAAATAGCTAGAGACCCGAAATGTGGGGGGCGAGTAGCTTTTGTTGAGGACTACGATATGCAGGCAGCGCGTTATCTTGTCCAAGGTGTAGATATCTGGCTGAACACGCCGCGTCAGCTACAAGAGGCATGCGGGACCAGCGGTATGAAAGCTGCTATCAACGGCGCATTACATCTCAGCATCCTTGATGGCTGGTGGTACGAGGGCTACAACGGGACAAACGGCTGGGCGATAGGCAGTGACATCCAAACCATATCACCCGCAGACCGTGACCGGTATGATGCCGAATCATTGTACGATATTCTGGAAAACAGGGTTGTACCGCTCTATTATCAAAGGGACATGAGCGGTATTCCACACCGCTGGGCACAGATGGTCAAAGAGTCTATACGCTCCATCTTGCCCCGGTTTAGCGCCCGCCGTATGGCGAAGGAGTACACTGAGCTCTTTTATCTGCCAGCCAGCCAGCACCTGCAACAAGCCTAAGCGCAGGTTGCCAGCCAGCCACCCAAAAGTACAAGGACATTCCAAAAAGCAAGGGCACCGTAGAAAGCGACTATACCTGATGCCGCAGTAAGCGCCAGACGCGGGAAAAGCCTGTATATGAAATATATCGCCGCAACGGAGAAAATTGCCCCGGCTACTTTCAACAACAAGAAGTCTCCGCCGAGGACCAGAGGTTCAACCAGTGGATTGCCCTCCTTCACAACGCCACTCCCAACCAAGAACTGCGTCAGTAGACCATCTGCAATTTGAAGGCTGCCGAGCAAAGCCAAAAAATACTTCATAGCACTATAGCACTCCGCTGATCAACAGGTCGTTGTTAGCCCCGTAAAAAATTGTGAGCCATCAAGCTCAAAAAGTCAAGCCAACTAGCTCACCGCACCTAACAGCTTACCTAGCGACAAGCTATCGGCTCTATTATAAATTCTGTGGAAAAAATCTTTTAGAAAATTTATGGTGGTAAGAACCCCAGAGCAAAGTAGTAAAAGAGAGAAGGGCTTACCACCATGGCTAAGAGCCAAGATAATGGTACTACAATCTTGCTCGGACTTAAAAATTACAGGGTGGAGGAGGTAGTAGGGGGTGATGAGAGGGTGCTAGTTAGGGTTGAGGTTAAGGGACAGGAGACGACATGCCCTTCCTGCGGTTCGGTGAGGCTCTATGGGCACGGGATGTCTGAACCTAGAAAGGTGCTCCACACCTGGACGAACGGCAAAAAGGTGTACCTCGAGCTTCAGCGCCAGCGGTGGAAGTGTCGTGATTGTAACAAGACCTTTACCGAGGGCCGGGAATTGATGCGGCCTCACTCCAGACTAACCAAACCAGCTGAGGCTGAAGCGTTGTGGCAGCTTAAAGATAGAAGCTTCAGCCAGGTCACCAAAGAGCTGGGCGTTGGCTATGGCACCCTGCGCCGCCTTTTGGATAGAGAGATTGATGGAGAAATGCTTGGCTTCATACAAGGCGAAAATGAGGTATACCTGGGCATTGATGAGCACAGTTTTA
>CALJTV010000039.1 GCA_937975645.1 uncultured Dehalococcoidia bacterium
GGAGGTGGTGGCAGAAGGGCCGGAGGAAAAGCTGCAAGAGCTCATCCAGTTTTGTCATCGCGGCCCACCCTTGGCCCACGTGACCAGAGTGGAGATCCGCTGGGAGGAACCCACCGGCGAATTCCGCTCCTTTTCTGTGCGTTGAGCCACTATTCCACCCGGATCGTTCGCCTTCCACTCAGGCGGTTTATTCCATGGTGCGAGGCGCACACTTTGACAACACGATTTCCTCGAATGCTACCTCTGCCCGCGGTCACCCAACCTCCAAATGGTCACAAAGTCTCCCCTATAGATAGCGATGACTGTGCCATCCGAGGATATGGCAGCAGAATTTCCGTAGCGTTCGTTACAGTACTCTCTGGGAAAGAAGAAACTCTTGGGTGACTCCCTCATTCTGAGATCGAACAAGGCCACTCCATTGTCGTAGCAAACAAGAAGTAGCTGGCTTCCAGCTGCAAACGCTAGCGAACGAACTGTCTCTGTGGGAGAACCGCACATTCCCAAAAGCTTAAAACTGTTGCCCTCCCGTTGCCACAAAATAACACGTCCTAAGTACACTTTATCCCCTTCGTTCCTACGCATTGTGCGTGTACTCGTCCCTACAGCAATGATGTTCCCATCTAATGAAAACGCTACCGCGCTTGCTCCCAGTGAAGTACCATCCAGATCCCTGAGAGTCAACACCGCTATCTGTCTCCATGTTCTTGTATCCCAAAGAGAGACGATATCATCAGGCCATCCAAGGCCTACAGCAAGGAGACCATTATCAGGCGAAAATGCTAGTGCCTGAACATAGCTTGAGTGACCGGCGATTTTCTCAATAAGTCTTTCTCCTGTTTTTACGTTCCAAACAGCAAACCGCATGTGGTCAGTTCCAACGGCTAGCCATGCTCCATCTGGGCTGAACGCTAGACTCATAATGCGGGGAATGTAACGAATTTGACAAACTAAAGAGCCTGCAGAGACCTCCCAAATCCCAATGAGGCCATCTTCAGTTGAGTATGCTATAAGCAAACCGTCGGGACTAAATCCAAAAGCCCATGAAGGGCTGGTTTGTTCTGTCGGGATTTTCCTAATCAAAACGCCACTCTCAGTATCCCAAAGCGCGATAATAGTTTTTCTCTCTATTTCAAAAATTGTAGCCGATATCCGACCATCCGGCGTCAGCGCAACACCTGGCAATCGAAACCTCAAAGAATCAAGAGGTCGAAGAATATGAGCGAGATGAAGGTCGGCCTCCCTCAGTGGAGGCAAAGGAACTAATGTGGGAGCTCCCGCGCCTTCAGGTCGTGGACTGCCAAGCGTTAAAACGAAGCGCGGAATAACCTCCCACACTGAGCTTACTGCTACAGCCAATCGGAATTTACTCCATTCTGTCTCATAGGCAATTATTTCGATGCCCACGATCTCCCCGCGGCGGTTTATAACCGGACCCCCTGAGTGTCCTTGGTCACTGGGGGCATTGTGCTGTATTAGTTGAACTCCCTCAGGAGTTGCCCGGATGCCTTGAACAGTTCCGGAGACCGCGATAAAGCCTAGGCCAATTACGGGGAGGGAGTAACCAAGAACTCGAATTTCCTCCTCGTACCCAAGTTGGCTTAAGTCGCCAAGCGGGAGCGCAGGCAAATTCCCAACCGCTACTTTAAGCAGTGCCACATCAGCAGATAGGCTTTCCCGGGAGGGTAACCACTTTGGATGGATAGCCACTACCGAAGCTTGATACCAATCCTTATCTCCAATCAGCACCTCAATGTGGTTCGCTTTGTCCACGACGTGGGCAGCGGTAAGAATATAACCATCCGAAGAGATTATCACCCCGCTTCCAGCAACCATACCAGAGGGTGATTCAGCCCGAACAAATACCACACTTTGCTTTGCACGAGCGATAACTTGTGGCAACGTAAATTCTTGAGCAAATGAGAGAAAAAAACTACTTAGCACTAAAGTAATGGCCAAAACCTTAGGAACACTTCGCACTTCTACCAAAGCACTTGTTCTTCTATGAACCACGGCCAATCCCACTAGTATTTTAAAGAAGCTACAAGATCGGTTGCAACCCTGTCCATAGTGTTACATTTACCGTTCAAGTAACATGATAGTTTGCTATTGTTACCTCCGCAAAGCCTCGACCGACGCGCTTCCGAGCACTCGCTTAAGTTGCTCAATACCCGATGCGAAAACTTCTACACCGCCTCCTCGTCATAGAATACTCTCCACCACCTTCGTCCGCCGTTTCACCTCCTGGGTTAAGCCTTGGTCTCCCAGCGGGCCACCACTCAGGGATAGATCGTTCCCCAACGCTCTCGGAGTTTCCAGAGCGCCTCTTTCGCATCTTTGTTTCCGCCCGGTACACGGCTTTCAAATCCTGGGCCAGGGCCTCCCGGTCGTCCTTCCTCGCCTTGTTGGGGGCATCGGGTATGGCATGGAGCACACAAAGGCTCACTCTGCTTCAGGAAAGATCTTCCGAATCGCCCCCCTATTCCTGGAAGGTCATCGGTGACGAAGATCCTCAAACTTCTTGCACCTCGCCGCCAAGCACGCACCTCCTCTTCCACCACCTGGGTGAGGCGGGAGACGCTCTGGGATGCTCACCCCCAGACGAAAAGAAGGAGGGCCTTGGAAAGTTCCAGGGAAGCCCGCCGCTTTCCCGCACACGGGGTACACGCAAGTCCTCCACCCACCCAACAAGGGTCAGGAGGTCACGGGTGTAGCACCCGTTAGCCTTGGTGGGATGTTCTTTTTCTGGGAAGGTACCATGCTGCCCTCCGGACACAATCCCCGAGACACTACCTTGAGCACCATCCACGGCAAACTGTGACCGAACCGAGGTGATAAGGCCCTTGCTGCGTAAAAGCTAGCCAATTCTTCACCCGGCAGCCTTTTTCGGGGACCCACGCGAGCTGCAAAGAGCGGGCTTCGGCCGAGAGACCGGGGGACGGTTCCCAAGCTTGGACCAGCACTTGGGAGAGGTGGGGCTTGGCTTTGCAGGCGCCATAAGGGTCTGGCTACGGGTGCAGGAGCGTTGTCAAGCACTGGTCTCTCCAGCCTCCAAGATATACTTGGAGTGGCATGGCACGCGTGTGCGGGGCGATCGCGGTCGGCACTCTTTTGTGGGGGATGTGGGCCCTCCTTTGGCGCGGGGCAGATTGGCCGATC
>CALJTV010000040.1 GCA_937975645.1 uncultured Dehalococcoidia bacterium
GATATGGGCGGAGAGCCAGCTTGGCAGGGGGGCGACCTTTTTCATCGAGCTGCCGGTGGAGACTGCGCTGGTTGCAGAGGAGGCTGCTCCAGCCGAAGCGCTTGTCCGCCTCAGGAAAGCTAGGATACTGGTGGTGGACGATGAAGCCGTGGTGAGGGAGTTTGTCTCGCAGGTGCTGAGGGCGGAGGGCTGTGAGGTGGATACGGCTGGCAGCGCTGAGGAAGCGCTGGAGAAAGTAAAGGGAGGACGTTACCAGCTCGTGTTGCTCGACATCAAGATGCCGGGTACCAGCGGCATAGAGCTTTACCGCAGGTTGAAGAGGCTGTCCCCTTCGCTTGCCAAGCGGACGCTGTTTATCACCGGCGACGTCATGGGGGAAAGGACGCGGGAGTTCCTCACCCGTACCGGCGCACCTTATCTTGTCAAGCCGTTCGATGCCTCTAAATTGGTGGCAGAGGTGTCCAAAGCACTGTCTAGCCGCTAAACAGTCCCAGGCTCAGGACATGTCTGCCGACTGCTGGCTGGGGCGAGGAGATGGTGTGGGCGGCATGTGCTTTAGCTTTTCCAGCCAGGTGGCTGACTTCAGTTGTCTTTCCAGCAGGCAGCGGATGTACTCCTGCAGCACCGCCTCCAGTTCGGCAGCCAGCCCTACGTCCAGACGCACCTTCTCGGCGGTGGCGAAGTCACACTTCTGCCAGAAGCGGAGCACCTTTAGTGCGTTGAGAGACAGCGGGCGTGCTTGGGGCTCATGGTAACCGCAGCTATGGCATAACACGCCGCCATGGACAGGGCTGAAAAAGTTGGTCCTGGGTTGAAGCGGTGCCTTACAGTCACCGCAGTGCTCGAGCTCGGGGCGGTAGCCCACCTGCGCGAGGAGGCGTAGTTCGGAGTAACGCAGCACGATATCAGTACGGGTGGACTGTGCCAGGTGGGCAAGGATTTCCAGGACCAGGTCGAAGAGCGCCGGCTCTTCGGCGCGTTCTGCGGTGAAGGCATCGACCAGCTCAGCCAGGTAAAGGCCACTGGCGGTGCGTTCCAAGTCCTCTTTTAGAGGCAAGAAGTTGGTGATGGTCTGCGCCTGGGTGACGATGTCCAGATTGCGAGCCCGGGCGAGCATCAGGCGGCTGTGGGTGAGCAGTTCCACGTGTCCCCCCAGTTTGCTCTGCGGACGGCGCACCCCTTTAGCCACCGCCCTGATCTTGCCCAGGTCGCGTGTGTACAGGGTAAGTATCCTGTCAGCCTCGCCCAGGTCTGTCCGCCTGATGACTATGGCTTCTGTCTGGTACACCCTGGGGGATGGCATCGCCGTCTAAAACGCTCACATTTCCTGTCTGCCTTCAAGGGCGCGGCTTAAAGTGACGTCATCGGCATATTCCAGGTCACCACCATAGGGGAGCCCGCGGGCGAGTCGGGTAACCTTGATGCCCAACGGCGCTATCAGCCGCTGGAGGTACATGGCGGTGGCTTCTCCTTCCAAGTTGGGGTTGGTAGCTAAGACCACCTCAGTAACCTGACTATTTTGCAGGCGGGTAAGCAGCTCCTTGATTTTGAGCTCCTCGGGACCGATGCCCTCGCTGGGCGCAATTACGCCGTGGAGGACGTGGTACAGACCCTTATACTTTCTTGTCCGCTCCAGGGGAAGTATGTCTATGGGCTCTTCGACCACGCATATCTGTGTGCGGTCACGCTCCGGGTCGCTGCAGATGGTGCAGGGGTCGGAATCAGTGATGTTGAGACAGACGGAGCACAGCTGCAGCCTTTCCTTGAGCGCTTTTATGGCTTCAGCCAGCGCCTGGACCTGTTCGGCTGGCGCCCGCAGCAGGTAGAAGGTGAGCCGCTGGGCACTTTTGGGACCGATGCCGGGCAGCCTGTTCAGTTCTTCAATGAGCCTGGCTATGGGCTCAGCCGGGTAAAAAGCGCCACTCAAAGACATTGCCTCCTCAGGGTAGCCCCGGTATCTTCAAGCCGCCGGTCAAGCCGCTGAGATGTCCGGCAGCCATTTCCTGTGATTTTCGTATGGCTTCGTTGACCGCGGTCAAGACCATGTCCTCGAGGAGTTCCACGTCTTCGGTGCTTACCACATCAGGTGAAATGCTCACCGAGCGGACTCTTTGCTGACCATCGATGACCACCTTTACGGCTCCACCGCCGGAGGTGGCTTCGGTGGTCATCTCTGCCAGCTCCTGTTGTGCCTTGGCCAGTTTTGCCTGCAGTTCCTGCGCCTGTTTTAAGAAGAACTTGTTCATTTGCCTCCTGTCTCTGTTTCTTCGTCTACGAAGGTAGCCCCTCTTTCTAAGGCAGCCCTCACCAGGGGGATGTTTGCCTCTTTTCTGGAGGAAGCCCTGGCAGTCTTGGGGGTGAGGACGCAGCGCACCCTGTAAGGTTGCCCGAACACCTCCTGAAGCTTTTTCTCCACTAGGTGTTTGTATTTGGGGTCATCGATCTTCGCCTTGTGTAGTTCGTAGTAGAAGCCCAGGACTAGGGTGTCGTTCTCCACAGCGATGGGCTCGCAGGCGCTGCGTAGGAAGGCGTCGAGGTTGCCGCTGGAGCCTTCGCCGCGGAGTGCCTGAATGAACTCTTTCCAGCGGCTGCGGATGAAGTCCAGCTCCGACGACGGCTTTATTTCTAGCGAAGGGCTACTGTGAGGCGTCTGTGGTGGCGCCGGCTCAGCCTCAGCCTCGGTTGCCCTGCGTGCAGATGCCAGCACCGGCTGTTTTTCTTCGGCAACTTTGGCTGCCACCCCAGGGGCGGTTGGGGCAGCGCTGGACAAGCCACAATCGAGCAGTGCCAGCTCCAGTGGCAGCGGTGAATAGTTGTCCAGACGGATGTCTATCTCGCTAAAATGCTTCACCGCTGATGCTAGGTATTCCAGGCTGGTGCGCAAGGTCAGCATCCTCATCTCGGTGAGGTCATCGGTGGTGGCATCCACTGCTTCGTCAGCCCCGGACTTTACCAGCAGCAACTGGCGGAGGTAGTCCACGAGCTCGCGGGCAAACTGGCGCAGGTCTATACCGTCGTTGGCAACGCTGTTGATGGTCCTCAGCCCTGCGGTGATGTCTCTGTCTATAATATGCTTTGCCAGCTCCTTGATGCGGGGATCGCCGGAGATGCCCAAAAGTTGCCTGACCTGCTCGAGCCCGATCTTGTTCCCGTAGTATACGGCAAGTTGCTCCAGCAAATTTTCAGCGTCGCGCAGGCTGCCGGTGGTGGACCTGGTGAGCAGGGCTAATGCTTCAGGCTTGATCTCGATGCCCTCTTTTTGGCAGATGAGCTCAAGTTTGGCGCTGAGTGCCGAACTTGAGAGGCGGCGGAAGTCAAAGCGCTGACATCGCGACGTAATGGTAGGCATGACCTTGTGGGGCTCAGTGGTTGCTAAGACAAACTTGGCGTGTTCTGGAGGCTCTTCCAAAGTCTTGAGAAAGGCGTTGGACGCCTCCTTGGTTATCATGTGGACTTCGTCTATGATATAGACTTTGTATTTGGCTATGCTCGGGACGTAGTTGACCTTCTCCCTTATTGAGCGGATATCATCGATACCGCGGTTGCTGGCAGCGTCTATCTCGATTACGTCAGGCAGGCTGTCCTGGTTGACCGCGGTGCAGATGGTACATTTGTTGCATGGCTCGCCGTCCTCGGGGTTAAGGCAGTTTATTGCTTTAGCCAGGATGCGCCCCGTGCTGGTCTTGCCGGTGCCGCGCGGACCGCAGAACAGGTAGGCGTGAGCAACATGTCCGCTGGCTATGGCGTGCCTGAGGGTTGTGGTCACATGTTCCTGCCCCACCACCTCGGAGAACCTCTGAGGGCGCCATTTCCGATAGAAAACTTGTGAGGCCATTTGCTCTTTATTATACTCCATGCGCTCGCGTGGCTAAAGCGTGGCATTGTTTTCAGGCGTGTGTTATAATTTGGTTTCATAAACGAACTGTCTAAGGAGAATAGGTTTGGACAAAGAGAAAAAAGCGGCTATAATCTCGGACTTCAAGAAGCACGACACAGATACCGGTTCCACTGAGGTACAGGTTGCGCTGCTTACCGAGAGGATAAACCGCCTCGCCGAGCACCTGAAGGTCCACCGGCACGACCACCACACGCAGCGGGGGCTGATGAAGTTGATCGGTCGCCGCCGGCGACTGCTTGCTTATCTTGCTAGAGAGGACGTGCAGCGCTATCGGGATGTGATCAGCAGGTTGGGGTTGAGAAAGTAGGGATGCCACTGGGGGGAACATGGCTTATTCTGGTCAATGTATGGTTGGGGGGCGGGTGCTGACAATCGAGACCGGCAAATTAGCCCAGCAGGCTGAAAGCGCTGTTACCGTCCGTTACGGTGACACGGTAATCTTAGCCACCGTGTGTGCTAGCAGTGAACCCCGCGAAGGAGTTGACTTCGTTCCCCTCACCGTGGACTATGAGGAAAGGCATTATGCCGTGGGTAAAATCCCCGGCAGCTTCATCCGCCGCGAGGGGCGCCCCAGTGAGGAAGCAACCCTAGCTGCTAGGTTGACTGACCGCAGCCTCCGTCCACTGTTTGACAAAAACTTTCATAATGACATTCAGATCATTGTCACCGTCCTGTCCACCGACCAAGAAAACGATCCTGATATACTGGCTGTAATCGGTGCTTCGGCTGCTGTGCATATTTCGTCCATCCCCTTTTATGGACCGGTGTCGGCGGTCAGGGTGGGCTATATTGATGATAGGCTGGTGGTCAATCCACTGTTGCCCCAGATGAGCAGCAGCCTGATCGACATCGTGGTTGCCAGCACCAGGGAAGCTATCGTGATGGTGGAGGCAGGGGCTAAGGAAGCCCCGGAGAACATAGTCTTGGAGGCGATCAGGTTTGGACACGAAGCAAACCAGGACATCCTCAGGCTCCAGGAAGAGCTCCGTAGAGCCTATGGCAAACCGAAAGTAGAGGTCAAAGCCCCTGAGTTTGCTCCCGAGCTGGTGGCAGCTGTTTCCTCGGAGTTCGCCCCCAAGATCACCGCTGCCATCAGTCATTCTGATAGGGTGGAGCGGGATAGCGCTCTGGAGGAGGTGAAGCGGGAGGCTGTGGAAAAGCTGAAGGAGGCATTCGCTGAAGCCGATATTCTGGCGGTGCTAGGGAACGAGACCAAGAAGGCGGTCAGGACAAAGATACTTCAGGAAAGGCGGCATATAGACGGTCGTCAGCCACGGGAGATAAGACCTATAACCTGTGAGGTGGGGGTGCTGCCGCGGACGCATGGCTCAGGGCTGTTTATGCGGGGGCTCACCCAGGTCCTGACCATCACCACTTTAGGTTCGCCGCGGCAAGAGCAATTGCTGGACGGCTTAGGTCTGGAAGAGACAAAGCGCTTTATGCACCATTACAATTTCCCACCGTTTTCCACCGGAGAGGTCAGGCGGCTGGGATCCCCCGGTCGACGCGAGATTGGTCACGGTGCATTAGCGGAGAGGGCACTGCTGCCGGTGATACCGAGTGAGGAGGAGTTCTCCTATACCATACGCCTCGTCTCCGAAGTACTCAGCTCCAACGGCAGCACCTCTATGGCGAGCGTCTGCAGCTCCTCCCTGTCCCTGATGGATGCCGGTGTCCCTATCAAGGCACCGGTGGCTGGGATAGCTATGGGGCTGGTGACCGGGGACGGCAGCGAATATACCATCCTGACCGATATCGAGGGGATGGAAGACGCCTACGGGGATATGGATTTCAAAGTGGCTGGCACAGCCGAAGGTATTACAGCCCTGCAGCTCGATATAAAACTGCTGGGTATCAGTGAAAATATCATAGCCGAGGCCATACGGCAGGCGCGGGAGGCACATTTTGAGATTCTGGAGAAGATGCGGCAGACGATAAGCGCCAGCCGCCCTGAGCTCAGCCCTTACGCTCCGAGAATGTACCGCATCAACATCGACCCGGCAAAGATCGGCGCTGTGATCGGCCCCGGAGGCAAGGTGATACGCTCTATTATTGAGGAGACCAAGGTGACCAGCATCGATATCGAGAGCGATGGCACGGTGATTATAGCCTCGCCGAACAGGGAAGCGGCGTTGGAGGCGATCGCCAGGATAGAGAGCCTGACACGCGATGTCGAGGTCGGCGCCATCTACACCGGCAAGGTGACCCGTATTTCTAGCTTCGGTGCTTTTGTTGAGATACTGCCCGGTAAGGAGGGGCTGGTGCGCATAAGCGAGCTGGCTGACCATCGGGTGGGCAAGGTGGAGGATGTGGTGAAGGTGGGCGATGAGATTATGGTCAAGGTGGTGGAGATAGACAACCTTGGGAGGATAAACCTGTCACGGAGGGCGGTGTTCTCGGGCTTGGCGCAGATCCGGGGGGCCAGGGTGGTGGACTCTTCTACCGGCGCTAGTTTGGAAACACAGCGGGAAAGAAGGCGGATATCGGGGCGGGGGCAGCCCAGCCGCGATAACCGCCAGCGCGGTCGCAGGTAAGAAAGTTACTGAATCGGCAGGGGGTAGAGATGGATGCGATTGCAGTACTGGTTCATGGGGCTTTAGGCAAAATGGGAAAGGAGGTCACAGCAGCGGTCTGCCGTGACAGGGAACTTGAGATGGTTGGCGCGGTGGACATTAAAGCCACAGAGGAGCAACTGCTGCTCCCCGACGGCTCGAAATCAGTACCTCTGTCTAGGGACCTGGAGTCGGGGCTCAAACTCTGTAAGCCCAGGGTGGTGGTCGACTTCTCGATCGCCGAGGCGGCGATATCAGCAGCGCGCCTGGCGCTGAAGCAGGGCATAAATGTGGTCATCGGCACTTCAGGGCTTACCCGCGACAATCTGGATGAGATTGACCGTCTGGCTAAAGACAACGGCGTGGGGGCGATGGTTGCCCCCAATTTCGCTCTGGGTTCGGTGGTATTAATGCACCTAGCAAAGATCGCTGCCAGGTTTTTTGACCACGCCGAGATCATCGAGTTGCACCATCACGAGAAGGCTGACGCCCCCTCCGGCACCGCACTGGCTACAGCGCAGGCGATGGTGGAAGCCAGGGGCAAGCCCTTTGTCTACCCGGCGACCAGAAAGGAGACGCTCAGCGGTACCCGCGGGGGACAGGTTGGCGGCGTTGCCATCCACAGCGTGCGGTTGCTGGGTCTGATGGCAAGCCAGGAGGTGGTCTTCGGTGCCCCCGGACAGACGCTGACTTTGAGGCATGATACCCTGAGCCGTGAGTGCTATATGCCGGGCGTTATCCTGGCTATCAAGGAGGTGGTAAGGCGAAAGGGGCTGGTATATGGTCTGGACAGCTTACTTGACCTGAAGGGGGGACCATGAAGGCTTACCATGTAGCTATCGTCGGTGCCACCGGCATGGTGGGGCAGGAGTTCATTAAGATCCTGCAGCAGCGTAATTTCCCCACCGCCTCGGTGAGGTTTTATGCCTCAGACCGCTCTGCCGGCAAGAAGCTCTTTTTCGGGCATCAGGAGATAGAGGTCCAGGAGACCAGCCCCGATTCTTTCCATGGCGTCGACATTGTCTTCTTTTCTGCAGGCCCCGAGACCAGCCGCTATTTTTCACCGATAGCGGCTAAGAACGGTGCGCTGGTTATCGATAACAGCGCTGCCTGGAGGATGGAACCGAAGGTGCCGCTGGTGGTACCCGAGGTGAACCCGGAGGACATAAGATGGCACGAGGGGATCATCGCCAACCCCAATTGCTCCACAATTCAACTGGTGGTGGCCCTGTACCCGCTGCATAAACTCAACCCTATAAAACGCATCGTGGTCTCCACCTACCAGTCGGTGTCTGGCACTGGGGCTGCTGCTGTGGAGGAACTGACCACCCAGACCAAGTTGATACTTGAAGGGCAGAGCGTGGTGCCCCATGTTTACCCCCACCAGATTGCCTTCAATTTATTGCCTGAAATAGATGTCTTCCTTGATAACGGCTATACTAGGGAGGAATGGAAAATGGTGGAGGAGACACGGAAGATAATGCATGCTGAAGACTTAGCCATATCTGCCACCTGTGTCCGGGTGCCGGTATTTATTGGTCACAGCGAAGCGGTGAATGTGGAGTTCGCCAACCCCATCAGTCCCGAGGAAGCCAGAAGTATACTGGCGAGGGCTCCCGGCGTGAAAGTGCTGGACGACCCCAGCGTCAGCCTTTATCCCCAGCCCTGGCTGGCGGCGGGCACGGACTATGTCTATGTGGGGCGCATTCGCGCCGATGCTTCCAGTCCCAGAGGGCTGGTGATGTGGATAGTTGCTGACAACCTGCGCAAAGGGGCTGCTTTGAATGCCATCCAGATAGCCGAAGAGGCGATCAAACGGGACTGGGTGAAGAGAAAGTAGAATCTAACAGGAGGGAAGCCATGGCTCAGTTGGGAAGGCTGCTGACTGCAATGATCACTCCTTTCGACGGCGAAGGGAAAGTGGACTATGCCCAGGCTAGGAAGTTGGCAAAGGCACTGCTCGATTCCGGTAGCGACGGTGTGGTTGTTTCGGGCACCACCGGCGAATCGCCCACCCTGACCAAGGAGGAGAAGTTGCGGTTGTTTGCTGAGGTCAAGTCCGCCGTGGGTAACAAGGGCGCGGTGATCGCCGGTACGGGCAACTACTGCACTGAGGAGAGCATCGAGCTCACCAGGGAGGCGGAGAAGACCGGCGTGGACGGCTGCCTGCTGGTGGTGCCGTACTATAACCGCCCCACCCAGGACGGTCTGTACCAGCATTTCAAGGCTATCGCCGAGTCCACCAAGTTGCCCTGCATACTTTACAATGTGCCCTCCCGGACGGTGACCAACCTCTCCGCCGAGACCACGGTCAAGCTTAGCCAGATAGACAACATCATCGGGGTAAAAGAAGCCAGCGCCAACTTCGAGCAGATCGCCACCATCATTCAGAAGGCGAAGAAGGGCTTTCTGGTCTACAGTGGTAACGATGGCGATACCTTCCACATTATGTGCCTCGGCGGCTACGGGGTCATCAGCGTTGTCTCCCACCTGGTGGGGCTCCAGATAAAGCAGATGATGGAGTATTGCGTCAAAGGTGATATCCAAAAGGCGGCAGCAATTCACCATAACCTGCTGCCGCTGGTAAGTGCCATGTTTGTGGTGTCCAACCCCAGCCCGGTGAAGTATGCCCTGAATTACCTTGGGTTTAGTGTGGGCAAGCCCAGACTTCCGCTGGTGGAACCGGACGAGAGGTCGAAGGCTGTAATCGAGCAGACCGTGAAGAGCTACAAGATCGACTTGCCCATCGGCTAGTTCGCGTTGCCCAGGGTAGCTTCGGCATTCCTTAGCGTTTGGGCCTCACAGCGTGTGGAGCGGTCTTTCGAAGTCACGAATCTTGGGTGGCTTTTTTCCTCTGCCCGGTCCTAGGGAATGTCCCTCCTGCCGCAGTCGTCCGGCTTGGGCCTGTGCACCGCCGGGGAATTTCTCATTCAGACTGCCATCTGCCTTGATGACGCGCCAATAGGGTGCCACTGGCAGCCTCAGCAACTATCGGGAGGAAAATACCTGTGGTCAGCGTTCACACGCTGCGCTAAAAGACTTCCTTGACCATAATTGTGTGGTCGCGGCTGGGGCCCACTGAGATGATGCTGGCGTGGCAAGAGAGCAGTTCTTCGATGCGCTCCACATACCGGCGAGCTTGGGGTGGGAGCTCTGCGGCATGGCGGATGTGTGTGGTGGGGGTCTTCCAGCCGGGTAACTCCTCATACACCGGCTGGCACTTTTCCAGTACGGAAGCATCGCTGGGGAAGCTATGCAAAAGCTCATTGTTGAGCTTGTAGGCGGTACATATCTTGACTGAGTCGAAGACGTCCAGGACATCGAGGCGGGTGAGGGCGATGCTGGTGAAGCCGTTTATCTCGGTGGCGAAGCGTCCGGCGACGGCGTCGAACCAGCCGCAGCGGCGCGGTCTGCCTGTGGTAGCACCGTACTCCTGCGCCCGCTTCCTGATAAATTCTCCGACCTCGTCCTTAAGCTCCGTGGGCATGGGGCCGCCGCCCACACGGGTGGTGTATGCTTTGAAGACGCCGATGACCTGGTCAATATATCTGGGGCTTATTCCGGTGCCCAGGGAGCCGCCCGCTGCTAAGGGCGATGAGGAGGTCACATAGGGGTAAGTGCCGAAGTCGGGGTCTAGCAGGGTTCCCTGTGCCCCCTCGAGGAGGATGTTTTTTTTCTCCAGGACCATGCGGTGCAACAGATGACTGGCATCGGTGATGAAGCGGACGAGCTTCTGAGCATACTGACAGTACTGCTGGTAGACTTCTTCTAGCGCGAGCGGCTGAGCATTGTACACCTTGGTAAGCAGTGCGTTCTTGATTTCCAGCACGGAGGCAAGCCGCTTGCGGAACCCCTCGCTGTCCAGCAGGTCACAGGTGCGGATACCCAGGCGGGCTATTTTGTCGGCGAAAACTGGGCCGATCCCTTTGCGGGTGGTGCCGATGGCTTTTTCGCCCCGGCGTTCCTCTTCAAGTCCATCGAGGAGCGTGTGGTAGGGCATGATCAGGTGGGCGCGGTCGCTGATGAACAGGTTGTCCACCTTTACGCCGTGCTTTTGAAGATCATCGATTTCCTGCAAAAGCACTTCTGGATTGATCGCCACACCGTTGCCGATGATGCAGGCGACATGCGGGTGGAAAATGCCTGAGGGTACCAGGTGGAGCCTGAACTCGCCATAGGAATTTATCACCGTGTGCCCGGCATTGTCACCTCCGGAGAAGCGTACCACGGCGTCAGTCTTTTCAGCCAGGAGGTCGACTATCTTACCTTTGCCCTCATCGCCCCACTGGGCACCGACAATCGCTACTACAGACATCGTACCCAAAAATTGAAACTAAAGTCTCAGCGGGGGTAGCCCTTTCTACATGCGGGACATATAGTCCTTACCCCAGTAATAGAGCATGGCGCCGTTGCCCACAAGCCATAGGACCAAACCGGTGAGTATCACCCAAATGGTGCCCAGAATGTGCATAACGGTGCCCAGCACTATCCAGACCAGAACAGCCACGCTCAGACCAGTGGCTCCCCATTGAAAAGCCCGGTCGCTCACTCTCAGCTAGTCCTTGTAATAATTTCTAGACTCCTTTGTCTTCTGCCACACATAGACCAGCCTTTGGCACACGGTGAAAAAGGCAAGCCCCGTAAGCACTATCAGTGCTATAAAAAGCTGGTCTAGGAGCAAGCCCAGCGCCAGTATTATAACTCTCTCCGCTCTGGTAAACAAACCGACAGGGCAGGCTATGCCCAGTCCCTCTGCCCTGGCTCGTGTGTAGCTGGTGAGGAAGGAGCCCACCAGTGCCAAAAATGCTAAAGCGACTGTGAGCCATTCCCCAGTCCTCAAATAAAGTAGTGCCACGCCGAAGAGCAGGGCGGCGTCGGCAAGGCGGTCAAAGGTAGAGTCCAGCATGGCACCGAAGCGGGTGGACTGACCGGTAGCTCGAGCCACAGCCCCGTCTAAGATGTCGAAGAGTCCGGAGAGGAGCACCAGGATACCGGCGACCACAAGGTGTCGGGTGGCGATGGTGTAGGCGGCGATGAAACTCACTGCCAGACCCAACCAGGTGAGTGTGTTGGGCTTGATCCGGCTCCGGGAGAGGGCTGAGAGGAAGGGGGCGGTGATGCGCTGGGCGGCAAGCTTTCGTAGTTGGGAAAGGTTGGGCATGGGATTTTTCAACCGAGCAGAGTTTTGTAGTAGTCAATCACCTCGCGGGCGATATTCCTCCAGCTATACTTTTGAGCTTTCTTCCTGCCCTGTTCCGCCAAGCGCTCTCGCAGCGGTTTATCATCGATGAGCCCCAAGATGGCTTGCGCCAGCGCTTCATCGTCCTTTGGCGGCACCAGCAGCCCATCCTCGCCATTTCTGACCACGCTGGCGTAGCCGGTTATGCTAGTGGCGATGACGGGTGTGGCGCACGCCATGGCTTCCAGTAGCACTATGCCGAAGCTCTCGCCGCCGGTCGCTGGGGCACAGAAGATGTCAGCGGTGCGGTAGTATGATGGTAGCTCGGAGGTGGGGACGTAGCCGACAAAGATGACATTGTCCTCAATGCCTAAAAGCTTGACCATCGCTTGGTACCTCCGCCGCAGCACTGTGCCCGGTCCCACCACTATGAGGCGAAAGCCAGAGAACTCCTGTTTCACCCTGGCGCAGGCGTGTAGCAGGTGGTGCAGCCCTTTCCTTGCCTCCAGCCTGCCCACAAAAAGCAGGTTCACCTTACCGTCGGCAAACTCCTCCCGGAGGGGACCATCCGGTGTGAAATGGTCGGTGTCGATCCCGTTGGGTATGATGCGGTAGTCCGCGGGGAGATAGCGGCTGACATACTCCATGGCTGGCTGGGACACAGCTATCTTACCGTGTAGTTTGTTGAGCAGTCTGCGAAAGATGGGGCGACCGATCTTATAGGGCCAGGGGTGGCTATGGTAGGCATGGAATGTCCCTACGTTTACAGTCTCTGACCTGGCAAGCGCGCTGAGACACAGCATCGGGGTGAATGGCTCGTGGAGGTGGAGGATGTCAAAATTCTGTTGTTTCAATATCTCCCCTACTTGTGCGGGGAGCCAAGGTGAGAGTGGCACCCGGGCTATGGAGCCGCCAGAGGGTATGGGGATAGGTCTGCCTACCGGCGTTACCTCCTCTTCAAAGTACCTTGTGCCCCTCTTGTGGCAAGGTGCGATGATTTTGACCTCATGTCCCCACTGGATGAAATTGTGTGCCAGGTAAGCGATGTGGTTCACCACACCGCCCGGAAATGAGTAGTCATACGGTGAAACAAGCCCAATTCTCACTTCTATGCTGAATTACCCCCGCTCCACTCGTCTGCGCTCGGTTGCTACCGCTGTTTTGCCTGTTCAGGAGGTGCTTCGGGAAGAGAGACCGGAGGTTGCAGGTCTTTGCCAGAAATGAAGCTCTCCACGCGTCTCCGTGCTTCATCGTCAGAGTACTGTATGGGGGGCGACTTCATAAAGTAGGCGCTGGGCGCTACCAGTGAGCCGCTTATACCCCTGTCCAGCGCCAGCTTGCAGCATCTTATGGCGTCTATGACCACACCGGCGGAGTTCGGGCTGTCCCAGACTTCGAGCTTAAGTTCCAGGTTGAGCGGCACATCGCCGAAGGTCCGCCCCTCCATTCGGATGTAGCAGAACTTACGGTCGGCAAGCCATGGCACGTAATCACTGGGACCGATATGGATGTTCTCTGGCTCGATTTCATAGTCGAGCTGCGAGGTGACGGAATTTGTCTTGGAGATTTTCTTCGATTCCAGCCGCTCCCGCTCCAGCATGTTGTAGAAATCGGTGTTGCCACCGAAGTTAAGCTGGTAGGTCCTTTCCAGCTTGACACCGCGGTCGCGGAACAGCCTGGTAAGCACACGGTGGGTAATGGTGGCTCCGACCTGTGACTTGATGTCGTCGCCGATGATGGGTAGCCCTCTGTCGGCAAACCTTTTATACCAGTAAGGTTCCCTGGCGATGAACACCGGTATGCAGTTGATGAACCCGCAGCCGGCATCGAGCACTTGCTCCACGTACCATTTGGTGGCTTCCTCACTGCCCACTGGCAGGTAGTTGATCACCACATCGGTCTTGGTCTCCTTGAGGATACCCACGATGTCTGCAGTGGAGCCGGGGGCTTTGGTGACGATCTGTGACAGGTATTTACCCAGCCCGTCGTGGGTCATGCCCCGGGATACCCTGACGCCGGTGGCTGGCACCTCGCAGAACTTGTAGGTATTGTTTGGAGGAATGAAGATAGCCTCGGCAAGGTCTTTGCCCACCTTGTTTTTGTCTATATCAAAGGCAGCTACGAAATTGATGTCTTTGATGTGGTAGCCACCCAGGTTGACGTGCATCAGCCCGGGGACGAATTCATCTTCTTTGGCTTTGCGATAGTAGTACACCCCCTGGACTAGTGATGAGGCACAGTTGCCCACACCTATGATAGCCACGTTGATCTTTCCCATGGCTTACTCCTTTCTGCTAATGCCTTTCCAAGTCAGGACCTGGCTTTGGGGGTCAGCATTTTGCTCGACCTCACCAGCCAGACGGGCATGCTAGCGCCGTGCACTACCTTGTCGGCAACGCTTCCCATCACCCAGCGGGCTAGCCCTGTCCGACCGTGGGTTGACATCGCTATCAGACTGACCCTTTTTGCCTCTGCATATTGTACTATTTTGTCGGCGGGCTCACCAGTTACCACTTCATAGGTGGCTTTGATGCCCCGTTCACTCAGTTGCCTTACCATTTCCTTAAGGTAGTCTTCGCCAGCTTTCTGCAGCACCTGGATTAGCTTTACCCAGTCGGGACCGGTGAGCAGGCTGGCTTCTATGGCTCCTGGGGGTGCCACCACATGCAGCAGGTCGAGGGCGGCCCCTGTCTTTAAGGTGAGCATCTCAGCGTAGGGCAGAGCCGCCTGCCCTAGCTCGGAACCATCCAGCGGGACAAGGATTCTTTCGATGCTCTTCTTGCTTGTGGTTTCATGCCTCTCGGGTCGTGTTGCCTGGACCAGCATTATAGGGGTGGGAGAGGCGCTGACCACTTTTTCCGTTACACTGCCCAGCCACCAGCGGGAGACCCCGCTCAGCCCATGGGTTGCCATAAGGATGAGGTCGACCTTTTGGTTCTGGGCGAACTCGAGTATCATGTCGGCAGTGGTGCCATAAACGACCGCTGCCTCGGCTTTGATGTCCTGCTGTCTCAGCTCTTGGGCTATCTTCGCGATGTAGTCTTCCAGCAGGCGGTTTACCCTCCTTGTCCTCTGTCCTATGCCAACGGCAAGGACATGCACTTTGGCATTGAACTTGGGTGCCAGGTCCCGGAGATAAGGGAGCACACACTCTGCCTCGAGTGAGCCATCGAGAGGCACCAGAATCTGCTGCAATCTTATTTCTGCCATGGCTACCATCCTCCTCTCATACTTTGCGCCTTGCCCCGATGCAGGCTTTGTGATATCTTTGAAGGGTGCTTTACGATTTTCACACCCATAGTTTTCTTAGCGATGGAGTCCTGTCACCCATTGAACTCATCCGCCGCGCTATGGTAAGGGGCTACTCAGCCATTGCTATCACTGACCATGTCGGTATCGGTTCTCTCGCCCGCGTGATCAAAGAAATCAGCGATGACTGCGCCCTCGCTAGGGCGTACTGGGACATACTGGCTATCCCCGGTGTCGAACTGACCCACCTTCCTGCAAAAGCGGTCCCGGAAGTTGCCCAGCGGGCTAAAGAGCTCGGCGCCTGGCTGGTGGTGGTCCACGGTGAGACCCTTGCTGAGCCTGTGGAAAGCGGCACCAACCTGGCAGCACTCCAGTCACCGCACGTTGATATTCTCGCCCACCCCGGGCTCATCACCCCTGAACACGCTGCCTTGGCAGCTGAGAAGGGCATTTTCATAGAGTTGACCACGCGCAAGGGGCATTCAACTACCAATGCCCACGTTGCTTCAGTGTGCCTTCAAGCAAAAGCTCGCTTGCTGCTAAACTCGGACGCCCATCAGGAGAGCGACCTCCTTTCTCCAATCTTAACAACCACCACGCTCGTCGCTGCTGGCGTCAGCAGCACGGAGCACCATGTGATCCTCGACGAGAACCCCCGCCTGCTGCTACAAAGGCTCAGCCACCACTTTTCGGCTTCGGCTTAAACTCAAGGGAAGTTTAGCTCTTGCCGATGCGGAATACCTTGGTCCCGCAGTTGGGGCAGACCCCCCGGATCGCTGGACGCTTATTTTTCAGTGTCACATTGGTGGGGTTCTTGATCTCCACCTTCTTGCGGCACTTGAAGCAATACGCCTGCGCCATTTGAGTCACCTCCTTTCTCCAAAGCTAGACCATATCCTATTATAATACAGCTTGTCAAGCCCTATAGCAGCGTTCTTTTTAATCAGGACTTCCCCCCACTCTGACTCTCTCCTACGGGGAGAGAGGACTTTCTGTTCAGACTTTCTCTTCCTCGACGGGAGACGGCTAAGAAACTGCGGCACTTCCGCCCGTTTTGATCAACTTCCCCTCTCCCTTGAGGAAGAGGATTGAGGTGAGGGTGAATCTTGACCCGAATTTTCTCCAGGACAATTACAAATACCACTTGACTGTTATATTGTAATATATTAATATATTAATAGACAGATAATACCAAGGAAAGCAAGGAGGTGTTATTTGGCTAATCGGTGTAGCCAGGAACTGTACGAGTTCAAAGCGGAGCTCTGCAAGACTTTTGCTGATGCCAAGAGGCTGCAGATAATTGACATCCTACGTGGTGGTGAGAGGACGGTGAATGAGCTGGTACAGTTTCTTCGAGCACCGCAGGCTGTAGTATCGCGCCATCTAGCCATCCTGCGTGACCGCGGTGTGGTGAAGGCGAGGCGGGAGGGGGTAAACGTGTATTATAGCTTGACTGACAGCAAGATAGGTGACGCCTGCGATATCGTCCATCAGATATTGCTGGAGCAGATAGAAAGGAACAGAAAATTGGCGGACCGGCTGGTCTCCGGGCTTTGAATTTTTAAAAAGGAGGAGAGAGGAGTATGCAAAACAGGGACGGAGTTACCATAGTGGTGTTCAGCGGTGACATGGACAAGGTGATAGCAGCGTTCAACATCGCCGTCGGTGCTGCTGCCTCGGGCAAGGAGACGACCATGTTCTTCACCTTCTGGGGGATAAAAGCTATACAGAAGGGCAACCTTACCGGTAAGAGCTTCTTTGGCAGGATGATGGGGCTGCTGAACCGAGGTGGCATTAACCGCATCGGCCCTTCCCGGTTCAACTTCGGCGGCATCGGGAGGTGGATGTTCAAGCAGATGATGAAGGCACACAACGTCACGCCGCTGGAGGAACTGCGCAAAATGGCTGTTGACCTCGGGGTCAAGCTCGTGCCCTGCCAGATGAGCATGGAG
This sequence comes from uncultured Dehalococcoidia bacterium, assembly GCA_937975645.1. Classification (GTDB taxonomy): domain Bacteria; phylum Chloroflexota; class Dehalococcoidia; order GIF9; family UBA5629; genus CALJTV01. Next base: position 16,831 of record CALJTV010000040.1, read on the forward strand.
GTCATGGAGATCAGGCGTGAAGACCTCATCGACGAGGTGGCGGAGCCGGCTGGCGTGGCGACCATGCTCGAGGCGGCGGGACGCTCCTTCGCTACGCTGTTCATTTAGAGGAGGTGACAAAATGCCACAGGAAACAGGTGCCAGTGTGAAGCTCAACCTTGAAGGACTGCTCTGCCCCATACCGGTGGTCAGGGTCAGCCAGGCGATGAAGGATCTGCCTGTCAATGGGGTACTGGAGGCTACAGCGACAGACCCCGGCGTACTCACTGATATCCCGGCGTGGGTGAAAAGCACCGGGAACGAGCTTCTCTCCATGGAGAAAAAGGACAAGGTCATCACCTTCACCATTAGGAAAGCGAAGTGAGTGCACTGGTTGCCTTAGTGGCACTGTGCCTTGGTGCAGCCGTCTGTGCTGCCGGGCTGGGCTGGCACATTGCTCGCATGCAGCGGTGGCAGTTTCGCGGCGATGTGGCTGCTAGCAGGGGCTCGGCGGTGAAGGGGGTGGTCTATGCCTTTACCTCAGGGATGCTGCCCTGGGAGAAGGAGAGCGCTCGGCTGCACTGGGTCGCTTATCTACGTGGGGTAATCTTCCACGGTGGCATCTTTCTGGGCATAGCCTTTCTCGTCTCCTCCCCGTGGCTGAACTTTCTGCCTTCGACGGTGAGGCTTACGGTATCGGTGCTCTTAGCCATAGCTGCCGTTGCCGCCTTGGCGGGTTTCTGGCTACGGTTTCGTGACCCAATGTTGAGGGCGGTGAGCACCACCGATGACTATTTCTCACTGGCTTTAGCCTCGGCATTCCTCATCGCGGCGAGCTTCTGCGCTGCCGAGGTGCGGTTCCTGCCGCTGTTCTGGACGGTCTCAGCGATAACGCTTGCCTACACACCGTTTAGCAAGCTACGTCATTTCCTCTACTTTTTCTATTCGCGTGGCTTTTTTGGCTGGGTATTCGGTCATAGGGGTGTCCTGCAATGAGCGTCGGAGTCACCTCTTTATCCCTTACTGATATGAAGGAGAAGCTAAAGGCTCTGATTGATCGCAAGCAGCTCGCTTCCCTAGAGGCATGTGTGCGCTGTGGCATCTGTACTGAGAGCTGCCATTACTACCGCTCCGAACCGAGGCTGGAACATACTCCTTTCTACCGCGCCGAACAACTGCGAAGGATATACAGGCGCCTTCTTGACCCTATAGCGGGGCGCTTCCAGCGCCGGGGTGACTCTGGAACAGCGTCCGCAGAGTTGCTACGTAGGCTTGCCGACATAGCTTTTTCCACCTGTACGCTCTGCCAGAGGTGTACGCTCGACTGTCCTTTCAGTGTGGACACCGCGGACATTATGAGGGCTGCCCGATCGCTGGCTACTGCCACCGGCAGTGCACCACAGATGCTTGTAGAGCTGGCAGACGCCGCCATCGTCAAGGGGGAGAACATCGAGTCTTTCAAGGACTTCTACCTTGACCAGGTAAAAGAGTTGGAAAAGCAGGTGCAGGACCGTCTGGGCAGCTCCAGGGCTCGAATACCGGTAGAAAAAGAGGGCGCCCGAATGCTCTATGTACCTCTTTCCGGCGCGCATACCATCGTGCCGCAGGCAGTCCTGTTCAATCTGGCGGAGGAATCCTGGACGCTCAGCCTGTTCGAGACCTCCAACTATGCCTATTTTTTGGCTGATACATCGAGGGCCAGTCGCATCGCACAACGCATCATCGCTGAGGCGGAGCGACTAAAGGTTGAGGAGGTGGTCATTACGGAGTGCGGGCATGGCTATCCGGTGATGCGGTGGGAGGTGGCGCGGTGGCTGGGACGGCGGCTGCCTTTCCGCGTGCGCAGTGTGATTGAGGTGCTGGACGAGTATTTGCAGAAAGGCGTTTTTCGGGTAAGCCCGAAAGGGAATGGCACGCCTGTCACCTATCACGATTCCTGCAATTTGGGGCGCAAGGGCGGGCTGTTTGAGGAGCCGCGCCGGATAATCCGCGCCGTGGCTGAAGACTACCGTGAGATGAACCCCAACCGGATTTACAGCTTCTGCTGCGGTGCCGGCAGCGGGCTGGTGGCTATACCTGAATGGACCGATATCCGCCTCAGGGCAGGGAAGCTTAAAGCAGAGCAAATCCGCCGCACCGGCGCCAGAATCGTGGTCACCTCGTGTGATAACTGTCGCCATCAGATCGGTGAACTCAACGAACACTACGGGCTCGACATCGAGGTCACTAGCCTTTCCGAGCTCACCGTGAAGGCTCTGGTGTGACCTTCACAGACAGCCCACAAAAATTGAAACCTCTGGTCTTGTGTGCTAAACTGCTGGACAGCGGGTGGGGCGTGGGGTATTAAAGTTCAGGTAAAGTCACTAGACTGTTCTTAAGGGGAGTGTGGAGAGGCGAGGAATTCGCCTTTTTTGTTTTTACGGAGACTAAAGATGCTCCGAAAAGCGGGCAAAGTGTTCTATGGCTGGTGGATCGTTGCTGCCGGGTCGGTGCTGTGTATGTTCGGTTACGGCGGCTACTTTTACTCTTATGGCGCCCTTTTCAACCCTATCTCTCACGAGTTCGGCTGGTCGCGCGCGACCACTTCGATTGCCTTCTCTTTATCGCGCCTTGAGGGCGGTGTCCAGGGGCTAATAACTGGTCCCCTCACCGATAGATACGGTCCGCGTGCCATGGTCATCGCCGGCTGGATGATGGCAGCCATCGGGTTTGCCCTTATGTACTACATGCACAGCTTCTGGATGTTCATCTTAAGCTACACGGTACTTGTCTCCCTAGGCATGGGCACAGGGCTGTACTTACCACTCCAGACCGCTGTTGCCAGGTGGTTTAACGAGAAAAGAGGGCTGGCGATGGGGATCCTGACGGCTGGGGCAGCGCTTGGTGGCTCGGCGATCGTGCCCGCTGTTGCCTGGCTGATCACTCAATACGGCTGGCGGGTGTCAGTGCTGGTGCTGGCGGTGGCTACCGTCGTACTGGGACTGGGGCTTGGTGCTGTGCTCAAGCCCCATGGACCGGAGCGGTACGGGCTTGCCCCTGACGGCAAAGAGCGGCAGCCTGCCGTGGCAACGCCATCCCACAGCGATAGCAAGAGACCGCATGTTGGTGTTGGTGAAGGTCTGACCCTGAAGGAGGCTATGAAGACGCGGGCTTTCTGGCTGATGGTGCTGGCTTTCACCTTCTCCCATACTGCACTCAGCGCCATCGTGGTGCACCAGATACCGTTTGTGGAAGATATGGGGATCTCCAAAGTGCTGGCAGCCACGGCGCTGGGGATGATGACCCTCATAAGCGTCCCGGGCAGGATTTCCGGCGGCTGGCTTGCCGATAAGTGGGATATCAGACGTCTATACTTTGTCTCCAGCCTGATGCAAGCCCTAGGACTTTTCTTCCTCGCCAGGGCGACCGACATGGCTTGGATTTGGGTATTCGTCGTCGTGTATGGCACCGGCATGGGGCTGCGCCTGCCCCTGGAACCGATGCTCCGGGTGCAGTTCTTCGGCTATAAAGCCTTCGGTGCCATCATGGGCTACATAAATGCCTTTGCAGTGTTCGGCTCCTTCGCCGGACCCTACTTTGCCGGCTGGCTGTTTGATATCACCGGTAGCTACATAACCGCATTCCTCACCTTCGCTGCCATGATGGTGGCAGCCGCCATCGTGGTTCTGCTGCTCAAGCCCCCTGTCCAGCAGGGCACAGCGGGCTTTGCGGCTACAGGACACTGAAAACGCTGCAAGAAGACTTGCCACAAGCCATGGGAGCGGCTAATATAGCTGCAGGATAGTTATGGTTTCCCGAGGGGCATGTTTCTGAAAGAAACGCAGGAGGTATGGAGATGTATCACACGCTGCTTGTCCCGCTGGACGGGTCGGAGCTGGCTGAACAGGCTTTACCCTATGTGTTGAAGATTGCTCAGGGCTTTGATAGCGAGGTTGTCCTGCTCACCGTTTGCCCACCAAGTGACCCACTAAAACATGTGCTGGTGGAATATCTGGAGAAAAAAGCTGAAACCTTCAAGGTCTCGAAAGTCAAAGTGCGGACCCTGTGCATTGAGGGGGAACCGGCTGATTCCATACTGGACTTTGCTGCGGAAAGCAAAGTCGACCTCATCGCAATCTCCACCCATGGCAAAGGTGGGCTAAGCCGTTGGGCGCTGGGCAGCATCGCCACCAAGGTGGTACAGCGGTCGCACATCCCTGTTTTCCTGGTGCGCTCCAGCGAGCGGGCTGAGGCAACAGTGAAGTTGGCAAGGATACTGGCTACGCTGGACGGTTCCCAGTTCGCCGAAGCCATCATCCCCCATGTGGAGGCGTTTGCCAGAGCCATGGCTGGCGAGGTCGTGCTGCTTCAGGTCGTTGAGCCGGTGAAGGTGCCTCAGCTAACCGTGTATGAGGACTGGGCGAAGGTAGAGAAAGATTTGACAGGTAAGCTGCAGAGGGAGGCTGAGCGCTATCTGAGCCGGAGGAAGGCACTTCTAGAGGAGAAGAGGCTGAAGGTCACCACCACACTGCTGCAGGGGAAGCCTGCTGACACTATACTGCAATATGTCGGCGAAAGCGATGTCGACCTGATCGCCCTGACCACGCACGGTTTTTCCGGCGTCAGCAAATGGGCATATGGCAGCGTCGCCTCCAGGGTGGTCGAAGCCTCCACCAAGCCCGTGTTGCTTGTCCGCCCGCCCTTTCCGGCGGCGAAAGACTGAGCAGCAGATATGGACGCTGTGGGTCGAACTCTCTTTTTCCCGGCTTGCAATCAATATAGAATAAGGAAGGAAAGGACATTATGCAGCCAGGGGCTGACAACAACTGGCATAACCTGACGGCTGACGAGGTGCTCCATCTGCTGGGCTCACGTCGTCATGGGCTCACCGATTCCGAAGCGAGGGAAAGGCTCCGGCAGAGTGGTGCCAACGAGTTGACCAGGCGCAAAAAGGCGTCACCACTGGTGCTTTTCTTCAGGCAGTTCTTGAGCCCGCTGATATACATACTGCTGGCGGCTGCCATCATCTCTCTCATCACCCAACATTACATAGATGCCTGGGTGATATTCGGCGTGCTGCTAGCCAATGCCACCATCGGGTTCATCCAGGAGGGGCGTGCTGAAAGGGCGATGGAGGCGCTCTTGCAGATGGCGGCGCCGAGAGCGAAGGTAAGGCGGGACGGCGTGGTAAGGCATGTCCCGGCACGGGAGATAGTGCCTGGCGACATCATATTACTCGACATCGGCGATAAGGTGCCGGCGGATGCCCGATTGATAGAGTCGTCTAACCTCAAAATAGATGAAGCGATCCTCACCGGTGAGTCCATGCCGGTGGACAAACATAGCCAGCCGCTGCATGGTGAGGTAGTCCTAGCTGACAGGAAGAACATGGTGTATATGAACACTGTGGTCACCTATGGCAGGGCAACGGCGGTGGTGGTCGCCACTGGTATGTCCACCGCCATCGGTACTATAGCCGGCGAGCTTGAGGAGATCGAGGCAGAGAAAACGCCGCTGCAGCAGAGCATCAGCCGGCTGGGGCGCTTCATCATCATTCTGGTCCTCGGTGCCCTGGTCATCCTATTCGTCGAGGGTATGCTCAGGGGGATCGACTGGATGGAGATGTTCTTCCTCGCCGTTGCTGCCGGGGTATCTGCCATCCCTGAGGGGCTGCCGGCGGTGGTCACCGTGGTCTTGGCTATGGGCATGCAGGCGATGGCGCGGCGCAATGCCATAGTCCGCCGGCTGGTGGCTGTGGAGACCTTGGGCTCAGCCACGGTCATCTGCTCCGACAAGACGGGCACGTTGACGCTTAGCCAGATGACGGTGCAGCGCATCTACTGTGCTGGAAAATGGGTCGAGGTCAGCGGCGAGGGCTATGTGCCCAAAGGCGAGTTCAAGCATGACGGCGGCGCCGTTTCACCAGGCGATTTTGCGGCACTCGCCATGCACCTCAAGATCGGGGCATTGTGCAACGATGCCCTGCTGGTCAGGGACGGCGCGGACGAATGTTGCAGCCTGATCGGTGACCCCACCGAGGGGGCGCTGCTGGTAGCTGCTGCCAAGGCAGGGCTGGACAAGGAGGAGCTAGAGATAAAATATCCGCGTCTGGACGAAATACCGTTCCAAAGTGAGAAACAGTATATGGTCACCATCCACCCCGGGGACGGCGGCAAGCTAGCCTTCGTCAAAGGGGCGCCGGAGAAGCTGCTCTCCATGAGCGGTTTTATTCTTACTGAGCAGGGGGAAGAGGTGCCGCTGGAGCAGGCGCATGTTGAAGCTATCAGAAAAGCCCAGGAGACGATGGCGCAGCAGGCGCTGAGAGTTATCGGCACCGCCTATGCTAGGCTCCCTGTGGGAGCTGTGGAACTCACCGAGAGCACGGTGGCGGGTAAACTGGTCTTTGTGGGGCTTTCAGGGATGGCTGACCCGCCCCGTCAGGAGGTCAAGGAGGCGATCAAACTATGTAAGCTGGCGGGGATCAAGGTAAAGATGATAACTGGCGACCACAAGCTGACCGCCGAAGCCATCGCCCGCCAGCTAGAGCTGCCTGATGGTAGGACGGTCACCGGCGCTGAGCTTCAGGCGATGGACGATGACACGCTGGTAAGGGAGATCGAGGGCATCACCGTATTTGCCCGCATTGAGCCCGTCCAAAAGCTGAGGATAGTCAGGGCGCTGAAGAGTCGCGGGCATGTAGTTGCCATGACCGGGGATGGCGTCAACGATGCCCCGGCGCTGAAGGCGGCGGATATAGGCATTGCCATGGGAATAACCGGCACCGATGTCTCCAAAGAAGCGAGTGACATGGTGCTAGCGGACGACAATTTCGCTACGGTGGTGGCGGCTGTAGAGGAGGGGCGCGCCATCTTCAACCGGCTGCGCAATGTGGTCTTCTACCTGCTCAGTTCCAACTTCGGTGAGCTGCTTGCCTTAATCCTTTGTGTCCTCTTTGTGGGCAAGGCGCCGCTGCTGGCGCTACAGATAATCTGGATAAACCTGGTTACGGACGGTGCCGCTGCCATTCCCCTGGGTCTGGAGGGCAAGACGGGCGAAGAGCTCAAGCAACCGCCACGGCATCCTAAGGTGGGTCTGCTCTTCCCCGGGCTGCTACTCCGGGTCAGCTTTTTAGCTACCCTGATGAGTCTGGGGATATTCTTCGTCTTCTCCTGGACGGAGGTGAGGATGGACCTGAATGCGGCGCGCACGGTGACCTTCTGTACTGTTGCCGTCATGGAATGGTTCAAGGCGTTTCTAGCCCGGTCTGACGAACATACTGTGTTCGAGCTCGGCATCCGCCGCAACCGCTGGTTGCCGGTTACCATCGGTGTGGCGGTGCTGCTCCAGATGGCGGTGGTCTACCTGCCCTTCATGCAGGTGGCATTCGGCACCGTGCCCATAGGAGTAAGGGAGTGGGGGATTGCCGTTGGTGCTGGCGCCAGTTTGTTTGCTGTAGAAGAGCTGCGCAAGGTCCTACTGCCCCGCCTCTTCAGCTTGGGCAAGTGGCAGCCGGTATCGCGGAAGAGGAGGTGAAGTAACTGCTATGGTAGTTTATTCCCACCGCCAGTCAACCATTGGATATCAGGCGCGGCTTCTACCTGTTTTTGCTAGACACTGCCACATGGCTCAATCGACCGGATGCGGAGCAGGGCTGTGCAGGAATCAGTAAGAATGCAAACGAGTCCTGGGAGGGGTACCCTTTGATTTGAGAAGAGGGGGACGAAAATGCTCCTCAGAAGGTTTTGTTCGCGATTGCTCTGTGGTTACAGCTTCAACTCATACGCGCCTGAAGGCGGTTCCATCCCGAGGTACTCTTTGTAGATCCGCTCTTTGTATTTTTGCCCAATTTCGTTCACCGCCTCGATGAAAGTCTCGTAAGTGCCCAAACCGCCTATCTTTTCCCAGAATTCCTCCCCGATGAGGACCACCTTATCCTTCTTCATGTTGAACCATCTGGCGGTGAAGCTCCAGTTGTAGTTTTCCCTGCGACCGTATGGATTGTAGGGTAGAGCAAAGTACGCCTCGTCAATATGGCGTGGTGTCATGCTGTATAACTTGAGGAGCTTTTCCTTGCTCACCTTAACTTGGTCACTGTTGGGAAGCGGTGCCTTAAGCTCAAAAGCGTAACGCCTCCCCGTTGCTTTGTCTTCGGCGTAGACGTCGCATATCACTGATACAGGAACGTCTTCGCCACTACCCTTAAGGATATACTTCAGCTCAGCGTCCCAGTCAGGTTGAACTTTGCGCTTGCCCCTCTGGCTATGTTCGAGCCTGTTCAGTACCTCTGTTATCCTTCGAAGTCGCTCAGATTTTACAAAGCCATCCAGCCTGTGGTTTGCCGTTCCATAGCCAAGGCCAGCGCTTGCTGCCACAACAGCCAAGTTCTGCCATGCATTACCGAAGGGAGTAACGAAACGCCGCTCGAAATGGGACCCTTTGAAGATTTCGTCGGGCACCAAGGCTGCATACAGAGGTTTCTGTGCCCAATGTTCCTCCTTGATGAAAGGGTCCTTCGCTAGGACACGTTCCATGACCCTATCCATCATAGCTGCAATGACAGTTTGGATAGCGGTCTTCATATATCTTTGTTCTTTCTTCGTCACCAAATTAACTCCGAGTGCGTGAAGAAGAAGACCTCTAAGTCTTCCGCCAGATAAAAATAGATTCGAAAAACTCGCTTGAACGCCTCCCGGTACGCCGGTTGACGTGGCGTTCCAGTACAGCGATTTGCTCTACCCCGCACATCGAGGCTATTTCCGGGTACAGGTTAGCTGAGTCATGAACGACCACGATGAGCCAGCCATTTCCTCTCATCGCCTTCACGCAGTTGCGAAAAACCGCTACTATGTCCATCTGGTACTGCCTCTTTGCCTGACTACTTGAGCCGTTGGCGGCAGCTCCAATCTCAGCACAACGCCGGTCCTCCAGTCCTAACAGATGATAAGCGTAAGCGTGCTGGTCATGGTAATCGATGAGGCCTACATAGGGCGGACTCGTGATGACGCCATCGATTGGTGGGAAGCGGGCCGTGCGGCTGTCGGCATGGTAGACCTCAGCCACAGCATCAGTGCGTATGGCATCGAACTCCTCTATGCGCCGCCGGGTATCTAGACTGTAGCGAGTGATAAACTTGAAAGCTTCTGTGGTCGGGTAACATATTCGAGAGTGCTTGTGGCACCAGTATGGTTCGGTCTGCGGGCTCTTGGGAAAGTCTAAATCATAGTGCGTGGTAAGGCGAGCCGAACGTGCTGCACGAGACAGTATGATTTTCAAGAGGTCCTTGTAGGCGTAATCTTCCTTTTCGATAAGATAGCGATATGTCAGTAATTCTCTTAGAGCTTGCGGAGCATACCATCTCTTTAAATATTGGTTGTCGGTGGCTGGAATATTGAGTTCCAGCACACCCTCGTCCCAGAGTTTTAGCTGGGATTTTGTCTGAGTTAGACTGCGTAACTTATCGAGGGCATCGAGGATTTCTCGGCGAACCTTGTCGACATCGTATTTCTGCACCTTTGCCCGTGTCAGTAGCACATTGAATGCCGATATGTCATACCCAACGGCGTTTATACCTAACTCATTGGCTTGCACTAAGGTTGTTCCGGATCCGCAGAAGGGGTCCAGAACGACCTGGCCAGCTCGGAAGTACTTCCGCAGAAAGACCTCGACTAGCTGCGGAATAAACTTTCCCAGGTAGGGATGTAGGCGATGAACGTGTTTAGTCCGCTCTTTCTCCGGGAGGTCCTTCTCTCGCCAGTTGAGGTTTAGGTACTCAAGCGGAGTATCAGGGGTGACTTCGCTGGGGATAGTCGGTCGCTTTGCATATGAGTATACCGCTGCTTTTTTCTCTTCTTTCCTAGTTACGGGCGGATGACTCTCAAATAAATCTATAATTGGTTCGGCCATTTCTTTTTATAGTGTACACCAAAGGACAATAAAGCTGAAGTGGAGCTAAGACGCAAAACGGTAACGCTTTTCGTCACTTCGTGCACTTCTGGCAGCAAGCCGGCGAAGCTGCTGGTAAGGTGCGTGGGCTTGAAAGGCAGGGGGTAGCGCCGTAAAATACAGGACGGTGTCCAGGCACTTGAACGGGTGTCCCAGACGTTTGAAAGGGGCGTAGCGATGAACCCTTACAGGTATGAGAGTACGGAGCCTGAGTTTAACCTAAAGCCCATCAGGAGGAACTCCAGGTGGGTGCAGTATGCCGTGGAGTTCCCCAGCGCCCATCCCCTGGGATATGGGGAGGGCGATGTTGCTTACGGTGAGTACTTTCAGCCGCTGGGGGCGGGGCGGGCGCCGCTGGTGGTACTGGTACATGGCTGGGGCGAACGTGGGGCGGTGCCCTGCCAGCTTATGGCACCTTCGCTGGCAAAGAGGGGTATCGCCTGTTTTATCCTCTATCTGGTCTTCCATCACAGCCGCATGCCCGAGGCGATGAAGCAGCATGCCCCCAACTTGACACCCGATGAGTGGTACGAGGGCTACCGTGCTTCGGTGATTGAGATACGACAGGTCATGGACTGGGCAGCTACTAGACCGGAGATAGACGGTGGCAGAATAGGTCTGGTGGGCGTGAGCATGGGAGGCTTTATCTCAGCGATTACCATGGGGGTGGATGAGCGGGTGGGGGCTGGCGTGTTCATCATAGCCGGCGGCAATTCAGCCAGGATGACCTGGGAGACCCGCCGCCCCATAGTGGAGAAGCGCTGCCTCTGCAGCGAGGAGGAGTGTTACCAGGTGCGGCGGGAGGTCTATCCCCAGTATGTCGCCGAAGTGGCTACCAAGGGGCTGGACGATGTAAGCCCGCCGAAGCGGTGTTTCCTCACCGACCCGATGACCTATAGCCAGTTCCTGCGCCAACGCCCGGTGCTGATGATAAATGCGCTCTGGGACGAGGCTGTCCCCAAAAGTGCCACGTTAGATTTCTGGAAGGAGTGTGGCCGGCCGCCCATCGTGTGGCTGCCGGGCACGCATATCTCTATCTGGCTGTGGTACCCGCTCATCCTGCGCCGGACGCTGGACTTTCTGAACTCGGCTCTGACAACCCGGCAGTCGGTTTTGAAAGCAGCCGGTGTTTGAAGATTTGCCGCACATTTCCTCTGACTGGTACAATAAGACATTCTCCGTTGAGCTGAACCAGTAAAACCGGAAGGCTACCATGAGCATACAGTCCAGACAACTTATGGAGCAGTTGAAGGTGTTGTTTGAGCCGAGCTCGGTGGCGGTCGTGGGTGCCTCCAACGACCCATCGAAGTGGGGCTTCCGCATCCTGTCCAATGTCCTAAGCGGTGGTTTCGAGGGCAAGGTCTACGCTGTCAACCCCAATGTCCCTCAGGTGCTTAATGTGGGGACCTACCCGAGGGTGACGGACATTCCGGAAGTGCCTGACCTGGTGGTCATTGTGGTACCGCCGCCAGCGGTGCCAGGGGTGATGCGCGACTGTGCTGCCAAGGGGGTGCCGGCGGTGGTGGTGATCACCGCCGGCTTTGCAGAGGTCGGTGGCGAAGGTGCCCGGCTGGAGCAAGAGATTACGGAAATCGCTCGGAGCGGCGGCATAAGGTTTGTGGGACCTAACTGCTTTGGTATCCTGAACCCCCACCATAAACTTTACACCCAGATGCCCCCGATTTTTCCGCCACCGGGACCTTTTGGTGTCATCTCCCAGAGCGGTAACATCATAGGTACCATTTCCCGGGTGCTGATACAGAGGGCTTATGGCTGTTCAAAATGCGTTAGCATTGGCAATCAGGCTGACCTCACTGCCGAGGACTACCTTGAATATTTTGCTCAGGACCCGCTTACGAAGGTCATCCTTTGTTATATCGAGGGCTTCAAGGACGGCGTCCGCTTCTTTAAGCTGGCGAAAGAGACCAGCAAGAGAAAGCCAATTGTCCTGCTTAAAGCGGGACACACGCCGGCTGGTGCCAGAGCGGCACAATCGCATACCGCTTCTTTGGCTGGCTCGGGGGCGGTGATCGACGCTATGTGCAGGCAGGCTGGTGTTATCAGGGTGAGGAGCCTTGACGAGCTTGTGGATGTGGGGATTGCCTTTCTGCGCCAGCCGCTCCCCAAAGGTAGGAGGGTGGGTGTGGTCACCGCCGGGGGCGGTTGGGGTGTGCTAGCGGCAGATGCCTGTGCCGAGGCAGGGCTTGAAGTGGTCACACTCCCCGAAGAGACGGTGAAGGAGCTGGACAGCTTTATGCCGCCGTGGTGGAGTCGTGGTAATCCTGTGGACCTGGTGGCTGGCACGTCAGGCGACGACTTGTTCCGAGCTGTAGAGACAGTGTTGCGCTGCCCGGCGGTGGATGGGGTGATAATGCTGGGGTTGATGCCGGTGATGAACCCGGGACAGTTCGGACGTCGTTCTGAGGGTGATGACAAAGACCAGACGAGGGATGCCATGGTGGCTGGGGCGGCTCGAACGATTGACAGGTTAATTGAAATAAGTGACCGCTATGATAAGCCCCTAGTGATTGCCTCCGAGCCGCTGGGTTTCGGCTCGGCAGTCAACCGTAGAATAGCCCATGCTATAGCTGACCGGAACACGGTATGCTATGAGATGCCGCATCAGGCGGCTGCTGTATTTGCTAAACTGCTCCAGTATAGCGAATACCGACGGCAGGAACAGTAGTTTCCCGGCAAGCTGTGCAGGCACATTTAGCACTGTCCCGTGCTGCTCCACTAACTGTGTGCATTG
>CALJTV010000041.1 GCA_937975645.1 uncultured Dehalococcoidia bacterium
AGCCAGCCTCTATGCCATCAGGGGCATAGAACCGCTGGTCATCTACAAGAAAGAGGGGCATGTCCGGTTCGATAGCCTCATCGCCAGCATCCAGCACGATGTCGTCCACACCATCTTCAGAGTAGAGCTAAAGAAAGAGCCTGCCCCGCAGAGACAGCCGCAGAAAACACCCGTCGCCGCCAGGGCTGGCAAAAAGGTGGGGCGCAATGACCCCTGCCCCTGCGGCTCGGGCAAAAAATACAAACACTGCTGCGGCAGATAGCCCCGCTCTCCTTTTCTCCCCTTCAGGCAGAGGTTAAAGTGAGGGGGAGAAACTCTAAAAAATCTTCTCCAGCACAAAACCCCCAATATGCCACCAGCCTAAGAATCTGCTAGACTAGTAATCAAACAGTCACCCGGGGATAAAAGCCAGCAAGGAAACAGAAAGATGAAAACGAGACTCGGCGTAGCCACCTGCGACAAACGCCAACAACCTACGATAGAGGACGAACATATTATGATAGTGGTTGAAAGCAACATTACGCATCCAACTGATGCCTTTACCTTCGATGGGTCCCGCATAGACCATCTGTAATGCTTGAATGCTTAGGTAGCCAGATGAGGTTGAATAAAGAATGAGCTCGAAACACATGGCAAACGAGTTTCCCGAAGGGAAGTATAACAGCATCCCTAAAGAAAACTTGATCACATTTAGCATTTACTCTGTGACCAAAAACGGTGAGCCATGCACATTCGAGCGACTGGTCAAGGAGTGTTTTACACTATTCCCAAAGGCTTTCGGTTTTTCCCGATATCCGCAGTGGCCAGATTCTCTCAAATTTGACCGCCCGTTAAGAACACTCCGCGAAAGAGGCTGGATCGTCGGAAACCCCAAAACACTTTTTTCTCTCACCAAGTTTGGCGAAACTATCGCAAAGGAAACAGAACAGGCACTGAAAGGTTCAGGGTCAACCAAAAAACATACTCGGGGGTCAAACAGAGGCGTTGACGCAGCTGTAATAAACTCGCTAAAAGAAAGTGCCGCGTACTCAAGATTTTTGAAAAACAAGGAACAATTCTCACTAACTGAAATGGAACTGAGGGCACTCCTTCAATGCACTTTGGAAACACCCTGGAGGATTGTTAAACAAAACCTGCAGTACAGCAAGAATCTAGCTGCCGAATACAACGACAGCGAACTGTTGGACTTCCTGCAAGCATGCGAGCAAAGCGTAACAGGGAGGGAGGGAACAAATGCAAGCTGAAGACACCAAAGAGGTTCCTATCAACCCTCGGATAATACAGCAACTGGCTAAGGCTACAGTAAAGAACATTATTGATGCTATTGTAGAGCTAATCACAAATAGTGATGACAGTTACCGACGCCTTGAAGAGCAAGGTATTAAAACCGGTGGGAAAATTGAAGTCTTCGTTGACAGAGATAAGGACGGAAGGTGCGAAACTTTGAAGGTGCGCGATTACGCTGAGGGCATGAACAGGGCTGAACTGGAAAAATCCATAGAATTCGCGGGAGCAACAAGCGGGTTTGAATTAGGACGTAGCGTAAGGGGGCTGTTCGGACGTGGGCTTAAGGAAGCCATCATTTCTCTAGGTAGAGGAGAAATTACAACCATCAAGGATAACGCACTTAATGTGGCGGAGATCTGGTGGGACGAGAACGAGCGAAAACCCCTTTATCGTTTGAAGGAAGAGGTTAAACCCGTTTCAGCTGAGCTGAGGCACAACGTTGGAATCAAAGATGGAAACGGCACCATAGTAAAAATAAACGTATCCAACGAGAAAATAAAAGTTCCCGAGTGCAACAAATTAAGGCAGCAAATCGCAGACCACTACGCATTAAGAGATATAAATTCTTCCAGCAATATGGAGGTACGTCTAACATTCCACGACATCAAGAGAAACCTCAAGAGGGAGAACATTGCGGTCTCATTCGAGCCACCCAAGGGCGATAGAGTATACGACAAAGAGGTCCAAATTCGGGGCTACAGTGACCGCGTCAGGATTCAAGTCAGCAAATCTCCCACACGTCTTGATTCACCACCCTTCAACCCTTATACAAAAGCAGGCATTTTAATCAAAACTAAAGGTGCTATCCTAGACAATAAACTTTTTAAATACGATCAAGATGCTGCTGCTTACTATTTCTTTGGGGAAGCTTACTGCGAAGGGATAGCAGAGATGATTAGAAAAGGGGAATCGGGAATAATCGACCCCAACCGTGGCGGGATAGAATGGCGCCACCAATACTGCCAAGCGTTGCAAGCCACGATAGAAGAAATTCTAGAGCCTCTCATCCAAGAAAAGAGGAGGGAGCTAGAAAAGCCCGAAAGGAAAGAGGTACCTGAACACACAAGAAAAATGCTAAGGAGACTCTGTGACCTACTGAACGAACTGGCTAATAAGGAATTCGAGGATTGGGAGCCACTGACACCGCGGCCAGAGGAAATCACAGGACTAACCATCATTCCAAATCGCGCAAATCTCCACGTCGATGTTCCCCGCCCTCTCTCGGTTTACATACCTTCAGGATTTGTCAAATCAGCCGGGAACAACAAAGCAGAAATACGTTCTGACAACACTAATATCCAGCCGTTGTCCTCGTTCGTCAGCCTAGAGAGACACAAGAAATATGCCGACTTGCACTATGGCGTTTTCAAAGTGGTTGGACGTGTCGTTGGCGAAAAGGCTACCATATCTTGCAAATTGGGAGGGCAAGAGGGCAAGGCACACTTACAAGTGTCAGAACAGAAAAGCAAGAAAAAAGGCGAAACGCCCCAATCGCGAAGAAGAGGATTCGTGTCAGATATTCTACCAGACGAAGCTTCAGATCCAATACAGCGAGTTGAGTATGTGCGAGACACAGGGGAAATCAAGATCTACGTAAAGTTCCCCGCAGTAGGAAGATACATTGGGTCAGACCTAAGCGGAATGGAGACTGAACAAGGGAGGGTGATAATAGCGGAACTTGTAGCAGAAGCATTCTGTAAAGAATTAGCAAGGAGGGAATTGGAAGAGGGTAAGCGACCCCCATTTCCTGGAGCTGAGATAGATACATTCAACACCGCTGTAAACGAGCTGCAGAAAAAATACTTAGGCAGTATACATGACCTCGTCTCACGTTGGAAATCCGACTAAAGGGGCAACGCATGCTCGATAGAGATGTTGTTGAAAAGTTTATCGATTGTAAATTCAAGGACTTGCAGCTGAAAGTCCCAGAAGACATTGATAGTAAAGCCCTTGTTGAGGCTTTCTGTCAGTACACCGAGGACGATTACTACGAGTGGCTCAAGGACAACTTTAAGTCCTTCTTTAACCACGGAGACCCGGACTGGGAGTGGATAAGGCGGAAAATCGTGCTCCTGCAGACCGCGCAGAAATAGCCCCCTATTGCATATAGCCCGTCTTCGGCATATACTCTAGAGTGATGGGCTGTAGCTTTTAGGTGCCACCAATACTAGGGGAAGGAGACTTGAATTTTAATATGTCAGACCGCGAGTTTGAGGAAGAGTCATCAGACTGGGAACTAGACGAATTTGACCTGGAGAGCGCCGAAGACCTCGACTTGGACACGCTGGCAGAGGAAGCTATGTGCGAAGCTATCGATGAGGAGTACTTTGGCTGGCTTAAGGAGTACTTTGAGCCCTTCTTTAGAAACGGCGACCCAAACTGGGATGAAATAGACGAGCAGCTCCGCCGCCTCGGACTCGATAATTAGCCATGAAAAATACCGAGATAGCTAAAGTCTTCCAGGATATGGCAGACTTGCTGGAGCTTAAGGGGGAAAACCCGTTTAAGATCCGCGCCTACCAGCGCGCCGCCAGAGCCATCGAACATTTGCCCAAAGAGCTGGAGATTATGGTCGAGGAGGGGGAAGACCTGCAGGCTATCCCCGGTGTCGGCGAGGCAATCGCCAAGAAGATCACCGAGCTGGTCACCACCGGTAAGCTACGCATCTACGAGGAACTGAAATCCGAGTTCCCCGAGGGTATCACCGCACTGCTGGAAATCCCGGGCATCGGTCCCAAGACGGCAAAGAGGCTGTCCACCGAACTGGGCATCAAGTCTGTGGACGAGCTGGAGCAAGCCATCAATGATGGCAGGGTGGCTAAGCTGTTCCGCATGGGCGAGAAGACCGCCGACAATATCCTGCAGCAAATACAGGCACTCAGACGTAAGGACCAGCGCATCCCCATCGGCGAAGCCCTCCCGGTGGTGGAAGAAGTGCTGGACGCCCTGCGCACCATCCCCGGCGTAAAGAACCTCACCGCCGCCGGCAGCCTCCGCCGCTTCAGAGAGACCGTGGGAGACATCGACCTTATGGGCACCGCCGATAACCCCGAGACAGTGATCAAGGCTTTCGTCTCCCTCCCTCAGGTGAGACAGGTGCTAGCACAGGGTCCCACCAAAGCCAGCGTCATCCTCCCCGGCGGACTCCAGGCTGACTTGAGGATGGTGGAGCACGATTCCTTCGGCTCTCTCCTTCAGTACTTCACTGGCAGCAAGCAGCACAATATCGCCCTGCGTACCAAGGAGCAGAAGAAGGGGCTCAAGCTCAGCGAGTACGGGATAACCGACCTCGCCACAAATACGCTGGAGAAGTTCGCCACCGAGGAGGAGTTCTACCACCGCCTCGGCTTGCAGTACATCCCGCCTGAATTAAGAGAAGACCGGGGTGAAATAGAGCTCGCCGAGAACGGTGCCCTGCCCAGGCTCATCGAGCTTTCGGACATCAGGGGAGATTTCCACGTCCACACCAAATGGAGCGACGGGCACGACTCTATCGAGGATATGGCAAAAGCGGCCAAAGCACTGGGCTATAAGTATATCGCCATCACCGACCATTCCGTAGGCAGGGGTATAGCTAAAGGGTTGAATGAGGAGCGCTTGAGACAGCAGATAGAGGAGATAAGGCACCTTAACGAAAGCCTCGGCGACTTCCGTATCCTCACTGGAATCGAGGTGGACATCAGAGCAGACGGTACCATCGACCTACCAGACAGTCTGCTCGCAGAACTGGATGTGGTCATCGCCGCCATACACTCCGCAATGACACAGAGCGAGGAACAGATAACCAGGCGTATCCTCAATGCCATCGAGGACCCACATGTGGACATCATCGCCCACCCCACCTGCCGGCTTATCGGCGAACGCGAGCCAGCTGCCGTGGACATGGAAGCGGTATTCAGAGCAGCAGCCAGATACAATAAGGCGTTGGAAATAAACGCCATGCCGGACAGGCTTGACCTCAAGGACACCCATATCTACCGGGCAAGGGAGCTCGGTGTGAAGCTGGCTATAGGCACCGATGCCCACAGCACCGCCCAGCTAGGTTTTATGCGCTTCGGCGTGGGCATCGCTAGACGCGGCTGGTGCCGGGCAGAAGATGTGCTCAACACCAGGCCCATCGAGGAAGTCCTCGCCTTCTTCCGTCGCTGAAGCGTTCTTTGCCAACTGAAATTTCCACCATCGACCCACGCAACCCTAGTGTTGCGGTCTGCATCCACTAAATCGTAAAATCAGGTCTGCCGATTGCACTCAGTCCCATGGTCACACAGGAGACACCGAAAAACGAGGCTGATGCCAGAGCCATCGAACACCTTAAGCGCTCGGTGGCTGAGGGTAAGCACTGGTACATTGCCCTGCTCGAAGCCATCAGGCTGTGGAAAAGTTCCGAAGAGGACTATAAGGGGCGCCATTACCGTTACCTCATCGCCGGCGAGGCGTTCGACTGGCTAGTCCTCGCAGAGCGCCTCCTCGATGAGATCGGCGATGCCGTCCCCGAGCAGGAAAAGGTCAACCTCCTTTTCTTCGACCGCCCACCTCTTGAGCTGAGCCATCAGGAATTCAAAGACCTCATCGGTCCCGCCAAATACCGCGCCTACCTGAACTATCTTTACGGCGTGTTCGTCGAGGAAGCGCTGGTGGCAGCAGTGGTGGAGGAATTGCGTAAGGAACGCTCCGCCCTGGGTATGACCAGTGACCAAGACGTACTCGATAAGGCTTTTCGACGGGTCTACGGCGAGGACCGCGAAGCCCTTTTGGACATGTTCAGGAAGGAAAAGCGTTACCGCAAACGGAAATCGCTCACCCTGGACGAGCTTAAGGAGTTCACCTACTGGCTGTTTAAGTACCGCGTGAAACGGGCTGAGAAGTCCAGGGTCGCCAGCGATACCAAAAAGGCATTGCTCAAGATGCAGCGCGACATGAAAGCTAAAGGGCTCAAGCCTCTCAGGGGTTGAACTGCTCTAGTTCCTGTTTTAACCTCTCCAGCCTGTCTTGATGGCTCTGTAGTTTCTGCCTCTCCTTCTCCACCACCGCAGCCGGCGCTTTAGAGAGGAACCGCTCGTCCTTCAGCCGCTGCTCCAGCCGGCTGATCTCATTCTGCACCAGAGCCATCTCTTTCTCCAGCCTCTGCCTTTCCGCCACCACATCAACCATGCCCTCCCAGGGGAGTATTATCTCCGCCTCTTTGAGCACCATCACCAGTCCCTTTTCTCTGTCCCTCTGCCTTTCCTCCCGGCTAAGGACTACCACCGGCTTCGCCCGGGCAAGCGTTTCTATGGCTGCGCTCTGGGAGGCAATAGCTGATTTGAGATCATCAGTGTATATGCGGGCTTCTATCCAGTTGCCCGCCGCCACTTTGTGCTCCGCCCGTGCATTGCGTATGGCACGGACAATCTCGATTACTGCGCCTATCACCCGCTCTGCCTGTGGGTCAATAGCCCGCCTGTACGCCTTGGGATAGCGAGCCACCATTATGGATGGAGCAATCAGCAGCCCCTCTGGCAGCCTCTTCTTCAGTCCCTGCCACAGTTCCTCAGTTATGAAAGGCATGAAGGGGTGTAGCAGACGCAGCGTTGTCTCCAGCACTATAGCCAGATAAGGCAAAGGCGAAGAATTGGGGTGGGCAAGGCGGATTTTGCTTATCTCAATGTACCAGTCACAAAATTCGCCCCAGAAAAAGTCATGGATACGGCGTTCAGCTTCACCGAACTGGTAGTCGGACAAAAGTTCGTCCACATCGAGGATGAGGCTATGCAGCCGGCTCACGATCCAGCGGTCTTCCACATGGCTGGTGCTGGCTGCCATGGCTAAAGCCCGGCATATGTCCACCCCCTTCAGCCTCGCCAGTTGTGCCAGCTCCGTGAGAACCCTATTAGCCTTCTCCTTATCAGCATCAAGGTTGCTGAAGACAAACCGGGCTGCGTTCCACAGTTTGTTGGCAAAGTTCCTGCCGGCTTCCAGCCGGTCTTTGCCCAGATTGACATCATTGCCCGGCGCCGTGCCCACGGTGATGGCAAAACGCAGGGCATCGGCGCCATACTGCTCAATGAGCTCCGTGGGATTAAGTACGTTGCCCCGCATCTTGCTCATCTTCTCGCCTTTCTCATCTCGGATGAGCCCATGGAGGTACACCACCCTAAACGGAATATTACCCGTGTCCTCCAACCCCATCATGATCATCCGCGCCACCCAGAAAAAGAGTATGTCATATCCGGTCTCCATGACCGAGGTGGGATAGAAATACCGAAAGTCCTCGGTATCATCGGGCCAGCCCAGCGTGGAATGGGGCCAGAGGGCGGAGCTGAACCAGGTATCAAGCACATCAGGGTCCTGAAAGATGTCAGCCGAGCCACAGTGCTGACAGGCCTTGGGCTCATCCACAGCTACTGTCAGCCCCTCACACTTCTGACAGTACCATACTGGAATGCGGTGTCCCCACCAGAGCTGCCTGCTGATACACCAGTCGCGGATATTTTCCATCCAGTTGAGGTAGATCTTGGTGAAGCGCTGAGGAATGATCACTATGTCACCCTCAGTGACCACCTTGATCGCCGCTTTCGCCAGCGGCGCCACGCGGACAAACCACTGCTTGCTCACCCGCGGCTCCACCATCGTCTGGCAGCGGTCACAGTGCCCCACCGAATGTGAATAGGGCTCTACCTTCTCCAGTAGTCCAGCTTTCTCAAAGTCCTCCACCACTTTCTGCCGGCAGATAAAGCGGTCCAGACTAGCATAGGGCCCCGCCTCTTCATTCATGGTGGCATCGGGGTTCATTATGTTTATTACCGGCAGGCCCTGCCTCTCGGAAATTTCAAAGTCCACCGGGTCATGCCCCGGAGTTATCTTCACGGCGCCGGTGCCAAAGGACTGGTCAACCGCTGCGTCAGTGATTATGGGTATTACCCTGCCAATAACCGGTAGCACCACCTTTTTCCCCACCACGGCTGTGAAGCGCTTGTCCTCGGGGTTCACCGCCACCGCAGTATCGCCAAGGTAGGTCTCAGGGCGGGTGGTAGCAACGGTGATGAAGCCATCGCCATCAGCGAAGGGATAACGCAAGTAATAGAGCCGACCCGCCACCTCCTTATGCTGTACCTCAAGATCGGAAAGCGCCGTAAGGCACCTGGGACACCAGTTTATCAGCCTCTCTCCGCGGTAGATCAGCCCCTTGTTGTACAAACGGGCAAAGGCAGTGTGCACAGCACGACTGGGCCCCTCGTCAAGGGTGAACCGCTCCCGCGTCCAGTCACAGGATGCCCCCAGCCTCTGGTGTTGATAGGTGATGGCACTGCGCGATTTCCCCACCCATTCCCAGACATGCTCCAGGAACTTCTCCCTGCCCAGCTTATGGCGGTCAAGCCCTTCCTGGGCAAGCTTCTGCTCCACCACCACCTGAGTAGCGATGCCGGCATGGTCAACGCCGGGCAACCATAGCGTGGGCTCACCCTTCATCCGGTGCCACCTCACCATGATGTCCTCCAGCGTCGCCGTGAGGGCATGCCCCAGATGCAGTTCGCCGGTTACATTGGGCGGCGGCATAATGATGACAAAGGGCTTGCGCCTGCGGTCTATCTTAGGGGTGAAATACCCCTGCTCCAGCCAGAAGCGGTACCACTTCTGCTCCACCTGTCCTGGCTCGTAAGCCTTTGCTATCTCACTCATCTGCTAGCTCCGAATATCTGGATTATGCTTCGATGCGCTTTACTCTAGCCCGCTTGCCCGGACCCCGAGTATTACAGATTAAGTCCCGGACTCACGCTTGTTAACCCCACAGCTACTGTACCATAACTGTGGGGATAATAATTATCAACTACTAAGCAGGCTGGCGACCTTGTCTAGAATCCTATCCGCCACCTCCCGCTTCGGCAGTGTAGGCAGCTCGTCGATGCTCCCCGTCCTGTCTATCAGCACCACACTGTTTGTTTCAGCACCGATGGCAGAGACATCGTTGGCAACAATCAAATCGAGCTGCTTCTTTCTCAGTTTCTCTTTAGCGTTGGCTACTAACTCCTCGCTCTCGGCGGCAAAGCCCACCCTGAGGAAATTGCCCCTCACCTCACCCAGAATATCGGGTGTCCTCTCCAGTTCTAGTACCAACTTGTCCGCTTTCTCGCGCTTTATCTTACTCTCAGCCATTTTTTTGGGGCGGTAGTCAGCCACCGCCGCCGCCATGATTAGAGCATCCGCCTTCCCAACAGCCTTTTGTACCGCCTCGTACATATCCTGCGCTGTGGTCACCTGCACCACATCTATGCCATAAGGTCTAGGCAGAGCCGTGGGGGCAGTGACCAGCACTACCTCAGCGCCACGGTCACGGGCAGCCTCAGCGATAGCATAGCCCATTTTGCCCGAGGAACGATTAGTAAGACAGCGCACCGGGTCAAGGGGTTCCTGTGTCCCGCCCGCAGTCACCACAATACGCTTGCCGTGCAGGTCGCCGCTCTTGCCCAGCACCTGGGAAATAGCTGCCATGATCTCGCTTATGTCCACCAACCTCCCCAGGCCCATCTTGCCTGAAGCCAACCTACCATACCCCGGTCCCACCATGACAAAGCCCCTGGCTTTCAGCTTGGCTATATTCTCCTGAGTGACTTGGTTTTCGTACATATTTACGTCCATAGCCGGTGCCACTATCACCGGTGCTTTGGTCGCCAGTACTGTACAGGACAGCATGTCATCAGCTATACCCGCAGCTATTTTGGCGATGGTGTTCGCTGTCGCCGGTGCTATTACCACCACATCAGCCGCCTCAGCCAGCGCTACATGCTCCACGCTGTACTCAGAAGCCAATTCGAACATCCTTGTCACCACAGGTCTGCCGGTGATATTCCGAAAGGTGAGCGGCGAAATGAATTGGGTTGCCGCCTCGGTCATGATCACCTCCACCCTCGTCCCCACCTGAACCAACTGACTTGCCAGCTCAGCAGCCTTGTAAGCCGCTATGCTTCCGGTCACCCCAAGCACCACCGTCTTGCCTTTCATCATATGGTCACTCCCTAGCTCTATTCATTTCGTAAATCAGGCGCAAGCCGACCAGCGTAAGATCAGGGTTTACCTCCTCAATAACCGGCGTCTCTCTGGCGAGAAGCTCTGCATAACCCCCCGTAGCCACCACCCTCGCCTTTACGCCCAACTCCTTCTGAATTCGGGATACCACCCCCTCGATAAGCCCGGCGTAACCATATACAATCCCCGAGAGCATCGCCGCCACCGTGTTCCTGCCGATCGCCTTCTTAGGTACATCAAGCTCCAGTCTGGGCAGGGCTGCCGTCCTAGTAAACAGGGCTTCAGTGGCAATGGCGATCCCAGGGGCGATAGCACCGCCAAGGTAGTCCCCCTCTTCAGAGACAGCATCGAAGGTGATGGCGGTGCCCAGGTCGATCACGATCACCGGCCCACCGTAGAGATGGTGCGCTGCCACCGCGTTCACCACACGGTCAGCGCCCACCTCCCTGGGGTTGTCCAGACAGATCTTCACCCCGGTCTTCACCCCCGCTTCTACCACCAAGGGTCTGGTCTTGAAGTACCGTCGGCACATCTCTTCGAAGACACCTACCAGCGGCGGCACTACACTGCACAACACAGCTTCATCGATGCTGGCTGCCGCCAGCCCCTGGCGCTCTGTAAGATGAAGGAACAGGCTGCCATACTCATCAGAAGTACGGTGCACATCCGTACCTATACGCCAGGTCGCCCTAAGTTTGCTGCCATCAAACACTCCGACGGTGATATTGGTATTGCCCACGTCCAGAGCGAGCAACATAGCTAACCTCCCGCGCCGGTCGTTTTGAGGCGCTTTATCACTCTAGGTAAAGCAAGCAAAAGGTCACCTGCCAGCACACCGGCATCACCCATTTCTTTCTTTAGCACCTCACCAGCCTCCCCGTGAAGGTAGACGCCACAGGCAGCAGCATCAAAAGGTGTCAGTCCTTGTGCCACGAGCCCAGCGATCGCGCCACTGAGCACATCGCCGGTGCCAGCCGAGGCTAGACCAGGGTTAGCCACCTGGCTGAGTTTCACCCTGCCATCGGGCGCTGCTACTACAGTATGGGCACCTTTGAGCACCACCACTTGTTGCCACTCCACGGCTTTTTCCTTTGCTATCTCCACGCGTCGCTGCTGCACCTCAGCGATAGCAGTAGCACATAAGCGCGCCATCTCTCCAGGGTGCGGCGTTAGTATAGCACCGCTAGTTAACCTCTGCCACCACCTTGGCACCTGTGACAGGATGTTCAAGCCGTCGGCATCGATAACCATTGGGGGCACCTGTCTGCCAGTTGCATCCAACAAGAGAGACCTCACAAATTTAGCCACCGAAGGTCTTTGCCCTAGACCGCAGCCAATGAGCAACACGTCATAATCGGACAAATGTTCCAGCACCGTCGTTGTCGCCTTCTTGCTGACAATGCCAGCTTCCTCTTCAGGGAGCGGGATATAGGTTACTTCGGTCAGCTTTGCCGCCAGAATGGGTTGCAGGCTCTTTGGTACAGCCAGCGTCACCAGCCCGGCACCTACCCTGGCTGCCCCCATACAGGCGAGGTATGCCGCACCTATGTAGTTTATCGAGCCCGCTACTACCAGCACCCTACCAAATGTCCCTTTATTGGCGTCACGCGGGCGCGGGGGGAGTACGGAGCACACCCATTGCTCAGTAATCAACTCGGTCTTCACCCCCTCTGCCAGCTCAGGCGGTATCCCGATATCAGCTATGATGACCTTACCTGCCCTCTCCGCACCCGGGAAATTATATAGTCCCACTTTCGGATAGCCAAGCGTCACCGTAAAGTCCACAGAGGGACACTTGGGGTCCACAGCCCCAGTATCGGCATCAAGCCCTGAGGGCACATCAACTGCCACAATGATGAGCCTGGGCTTGCTTCGCTTAACCTCCGAAAGCCTAGCTAGGGCTTCGCCGAACACACCTGCCAGTGCCCGGCTTTTTCCCGTCCCCAGCACGGCATCGACCACAATTTCAGAGGAGGCGAGGAGGCTGTTAAGGTCCTTGAAATCGTCGTCCTCCCACGCCCTAAAGACTACCAGTCCCCGCTCTATAGCCAGTGCTAAGTTCTTATCCGTTGGGGGCCGCTGAGCACAGAGATAGAACACCACCTCTGCACCCCAGTCGGCGAGGTAGCACCCAGCCACCAGCCCGTCACCGCCATTGTTGCCTGGTCCCACCAGCACCAGCACCCTCCTACCAACGACGCCACCTACCAGCTTTCGCGTCTCCTCAGCCACTGCCCGCCCAGCATTTTCCATCAGCATGTCAGTGGTGATGCCCATATCTGCAGCTGCTCGGTCTATGCGGCGCATTTCTTCAGCGGTTACCACTTTCATAGCGATAGCCTAATTCCTCCAGCTCCCTTACTCTCCTACCTGCGGGTCCCTGCACTCGCTAGCAAGCCTCTGCAGAACGCGGTTCATAGCCTGCCAGTGAGTGCCCCTCCAGTAGATACGGTGACAGGAGAGGCACTCCATGAACTGCTGCTGCGTCCTGAACACATAGGGAGGTACCCGCCCGCGTACCTCCTCCTTTGTCCTCTCCACCAGAGGATGATTACACTCCAGACAGACGGAGAATGGCTTGAAGTGACAGTCCAGACGAAGCGTTCGGATCACCCTGCGCAGCTGCTCATCGGGATCGTCAGTATCCAGAAACACAGCTTTCACCCTGCCGCTGGTGACCACCCGCCGCCTCATGAGCTGGCTGTCCTTGGTCAGGAGCACCCTGTCCTGAGCCAGTGCCGTCCTGACCAAGTTACCATCATCCTCCTCCTTGAACAGAACTGCATTGTAGCCCATCATCCGCAGCCATTTAGCCAGCTTGCCAACATTGTGGTCGACAACAAATTTCAGTTCTCTAGACTGCACTGTGTCAGGCATAGCTAGCTTATCTTCAGTGGATTGAAATCAACCTCATAGTCATACACGTCCAGCCCCTCCTTGCGCTTTAGATAACTGACAGCAAGGTAGGTGAACGGAGTGGCAATTGCCTCATAGACGACTTTAACCAGCCAGTGGCTGAGTACCATCATCCCCAACACTGCTGCAGGTAGCACGCCAGCAAAGGCAATGGTGAGTACCACCACAGTGTCCACCCCCTGCCCCACCACAGTGGAACCAATGGTCCTAGTCCACAACCAGCGACCGTGCGTCCATATCTTCATCCTCGACAACACTATGGAGTTGGTGAACTCACCGGCAAGATAAGCCAGAAAAGACGCCACCAAGAAGCGGGGGGTGCCACCCAGAATACGCTCATATGCCTGCTGTGCCTCAAAAACTGGAGCTGCGGGTAGTATCTTGGCAACCCATATAGCCACCACTGCCACGAGGTTACACAAAAAGCCCAGCCAGATTACCCGCCGTGCCTGCCGGTAACCGTAGACCTCGGTAAGCACGTCGCCGATGATATAGCTCAGCGGGAAGATGATTATCGCCGCCGGCAGGACCACACCAACGATGCTTACCTGCTTCACAATGATAATGTTGGCTGTTATCAGGCAGGTGACAAAAAGGGCGGCTACGACTACAAACCTGTGTGACACCGTCATACCAAAAGCTCGTGTCTCATTTCAACATCAGAGCCACCGCCTCCGGTGCAGGAACCACAACATCCCCAGCACGCACATGACCATCACCAAAAGAAGGATTAGGAAGGACGTCAGTTCCCCGCTGTCCACCCCACCGGGTAAAGCCACATTCATCCCGTAAATGCTGGCAATCAACATAGGTGGCGTGAGCAACGCCATGATGATCGTCAGTACCCGCATTGTTTCCTGCAACCGGTGGGAGGTCAGCCAGTTGGCAGTGTCCATCAGACCATCAGCCACTTCCTTAGCGTCCTCAAGCCCGTCCCATATCTTTCGGATGTGGTCAGCAATATCACCAAAATAAATGTCCTGGTCCTCCTTGAAAAAGGGGTACTCCTCTTTCTCCAGTGCTTCCACAACCGGTATCTGGGGATGAATGACACGCCGGAAGGAGATAAGGTCACGACGGATCAGCGATATCTCATTAACAGTTTCCGGGACTGGACGAGCGAAGACAAAGCTCTCCGCCTTCTCAATATTATCGGTCACCTTACGTAGGATGGGAAAACAATAGTTCACCAGGTTGTCCAGTATATGGTAAAGTAGGAAACCAGAGCTGCGCCCCATGTAGGTGCTGCATATCGTTTCGTCAAGCCGGCATTCCTCAAAAAACTTAGCCAGCGGCTTTAGGTCGCCCTGCTTGTGCACGGTGACAACATAGTTCTCTCCTATAAAGATGTCCACCTCGCTGGGTGTGGTCACCCGGTTGCGCTTGTCAAACACGGGGAAATGGAGCACGATGAACAGGTGGTCCTGATATTCGTCAATCTTGGGGCGCTGCACCCGACTGAGCACATCGTCCAAGTTCAAATAATGGAAGTTAAAGTTCTGCCGCAGGTACTCGACTTCCCTCTCGGTAGGCTTCTCAATATAGACCCAGTTCAGCTTTCCATAGCTAACCGAACTCACATTGAGACCGTCTTTGACATCTACCTTGGGCGCAGTCACCGTACCACCTGCCTTTTCCTCGGACTTGTCGCCCTATTTTAGCACACAGCAATAAAGAGGCTGTAGGCTAATAGGTACGCTCATCCAAAATAAGTTTACCCCCTTGAGGTATTACCCCCTGAGGCACAAACTCGACACGGTCCACCCTCACTCTGATCGCCCCACTGACCGTCTCCCTTATCTCTTCAGCCAGCCCTTCCCCCGGCACCACACCCCCTTTCAGTTCCACTTTTAGCGTCAGCTCGTCCCGGTGGCCGGTCCTGGTCACCACTGCTTGGAATCCAGCTACCTGAGAAAACCGCGCCATCGCTGGTTCCAGCTGCCTAGGGTGGATGAACATCCCCCTTACCCGCACCGCTTCACCGGTCCTACCTAGGATGCGGGTTATCCTCAGGGAGGTCCTGCCGCAAGGACAGGGCTCTACTATCAGCGCTGCCAGGTCACCGGTGCCAAACCTTATCAGCGGATAGGTCTCGTCTATCGGTGTCACCACCACCTCACCGACCTCTCCCGGAGGCACAGGTTGTCCAGTCTCTGGACTTAATACCTCCACTATCACCCCCTCCGCAATGTGCATCCCTTCCTTCCCGCTGCACTCATAAGCGAACAGCCCCACATCTGCAGTCCCATAGACATCCCTCGTGGTGATGCCGTACTTCTCCTCAACCAGCCTCCTTATAGGACCACCACCCATCTCACCACCGATGCATGCCAACCTCAGGTTGAAGTCTTTGACTACATCATAGCCCATTTCCTCAGCCTTGTTAATGATGTTCATGAAAAACCCGGTGCTACCGAAAAAACCAGTGACCTGAAGCTGGCGCATCACCTCAACATGTAGCTCTGTATTCCCCACTCCCATCGGCACCACCGTGGCACCAGCCCGCCTCAAGGCTTCGTCCACCATCAACCCCGCAGGCACCAGGTGGTACGACCAGGCATTGATGACCACATCACCCCTGCCAAACCCTACAGATTCCACCAGATGCCGGTGCCTCTCCCAGAAAGCCTCGCTTTTGTGGTGCGGGTCATATATCGGTCCCGGGGACACATATACCCTGTCCAGCTCCGTCACCGGCACAGTTACCAGCCCTCCAAGAGGTGGCTTGCTCTTGAACAGGTCTATAAGTTCGTCCTTCCGCAGCACGGGCAGGGCTTGAAGGTCACCTATACCCTCCACTTTATGGGGGTCTATGCCTGCCTTTTCGAACCTTTCGCGTATGGACGGTGCCCTCTCACAGGCATAGACAACCAACTGTGCCAGCTTTTTATTAAGATAGCGCTCCCTCTCCTCCTGGGACATCGCTGCTAGCCTGTCCACCGGCACTGCAAAACGCTCGCTCATAGCTACTTTCTCCCATTCCATCAACAGTCATTCAGAAACTGCAACCTGCAACAAAGGTCACCCTCAAAGTCCACAGGTGGACTTCAGTATACCATTAGCCCATCATGTACTCAATAACTCTTGAAGTAGCCAACAAGACAGTCTTTTCTGGCAAAAACGTACTTGATATGTAGCCAGCAAAAAGCTATAGTGTAACATAAAGACTACGGGGCAAAATGCGGGCACTCGGCATCGGCAAAATAAGAGGGTTGCAGCAGATCTCGACCGACGATGGCATATTCACCATGTGCGCCATGGACCACCGCGACTCGCTGCAGAGCATGATCGAGAAAGCACATGGTAAGAAGCCCGATTATAAGGAGATGGTTGAATACAAGTTAGACCTGTGTACAGCGCTCGCCCCTTACTCCAGTGCCGTGCTCCTCGACCCCATCTATGGCGCGCCGCAATGTATTGCCAGCGGCGTACTGCCGCGTAGCACAGGCTTGCTCGTCAGCATCGAAGCCACCGGCTACGAGGGCACCTCCGAGGGGCGGATCACCAAGCTGCTTGAGGGTTGGGGGGTACAGAAAATCAAGCGCATGGGCGCGTCCGCGGTGAAGATGCTGGTCTATTATCGCCCCGACCTCGCCAGCGCGGCTGCGAAGCAACAGGACACCATCAAGAGAGTTGCCAGGGAGTGCCTTAAATACGATATACCTTTCCTGGTTGAACCGAAGACCTACGCCCTGGGGAATGAGAACCCGAGATCAGCACAGTTTGCCGCCAAAAAGCCAGACTTTGTCATCGAGACCGTACGGCAGCTAACCCAGCTACCGCTAGACGTGCTCAAAGTGGAGTTCCCAGCTGATTTCGACTACGAGACTGATGAAAAGAGGCTTCTGGAACTCTGTCGCCGGCTTGATGAAGCGGCAACCGTGCCGTGGGTGATACTCAGCGCTGGCATAGACTATCCGGCTTTCCGGCACGAGGTGGAGCTTGCTTGCCGCGCCGGTGCCTCCGGGTTTCTCGGCGGTCGAGCTATATGGCAGGAGGCAATAGCAATGAGGGACAGAAAAGAGAGGGTCAAGTTCCTCTCCGCCACCGTTGTCGACAGATTAAAAGAACTGACAGAGATAGCCACCAAATACGGTGCGCCGTGGTACCGAAAGCTGAATCTAAGCAGCTCCCGTCTCGCTACAATCAGTGACGGCTGGTACCGGGACTACTAAAATATGAGCCTTTACATTCCACCAAAGCCGTACCGCAGGACCAAAATCGTCTGCACCATAGGACCAAGCAGCAGCTCCGCAGAGACCATCGGGGAAATGCTTAACGCTGGCATGGATGTTGCCAGGATCAATTTCTCCCACGGAAGCCACAGGGAACATGCCATCCTAATAAGGACGCTACGCAGAGTCGCCAGACAGGCTGGTTTCCCCCTAGCTATAATGCAGGACCTGCCAGGGCCGAAAAACCGCACCGGCAAGCTGAAAGACGGCGTTATCGAACTCAAAGATGGTGCCAGTTTTGTCCTGACGACCAGACAGCTTCTGGGCAATGAGCGCATAGTGTCCGTGGGACTGCCAGAGCTGCCCAGAAAGGTAAAGCCTGGGAATGCAGTCTACCTTGATGATGGTGCTATAAAACTAGAGGTCGTGGACACCACTGACACCGAGGTCACCTGCATCGTGGTCAGCGGCGGCAAACTCGGGGAAGAAAAGGGTATAAACGTCCCCGGCGTCGACTGGGGTGTACCAGCGATCACCGATGAGGACTGGGGACACCTCTGCTTCGGTGTGGAATATGGGGTGGACTTTGTGGCGCTCTCCTTTATCAAGGAGGCAGCCGATGTCAGGAAGGTGAAAGAATTCCTGCGCCAGGGCAACACTGTCCCTGCGGTAATAGCCAAAATAGAAAGGCAGGAAGCTTTGGACAATCTTGACCAAATATTACAGGCAGCCGATGGTGCCATGATTGCTAGAGGTGACCTGGGTATTGAAATCCCGTTGCCCAAGGTGCCCATCACCCAAAAGGAAATCATTAAAAAGTGCAACCGCTTAGGCAAGCCGGTTATCGTCGCCACCCAGATGCTGGAGTCTATGGTCAGTTCCCCCCGCCCCACCAGGGCTGAGGTCACCGATGTTGCCAATGCCATCTTTGATGGCGCTGACGCCGTCATGCTCTCTGAGGAAACGGCAATAGGGGACTATCCGGTCGAGTCCGTCGCCATGATGGCACAGATTGCACTGGAAGCTGAAGCCGCCCTTCCCTACGAAGAAGTCCTGCTGAGCAAGGGCAGGGACGTGCAACCAAAGACCGATGACGCCATCAGTTATGCCGCCTGCCATACCGCCCACCAGCTTGGCGCCGCCGCTATAGTTGCCTTCACCTCGTCAGGCAGCACCGCCAGGCGCGTTTCCAAATACCGCCCCAGAGCGCCCATCCTGGCTATCACACCAAACCGCAGCACACAGCACCAACTCTCCCTGTCGTGGGGAGTGCGCGCCTTTCACTTCCCCGAACCTTCTCGTCTGACAGCCCTATTCTCCCGTGGCACCCGCCTAGCTAAACGCACAGGTGTGGCTGGGAAAGATGATATAGTGGTCATCACCGGCGGCGTGCCCATCGGCGTTCCTGGCAGCACCAACCTCCTAAAGGTAGAAAGGGTGAGGTGAATGTGATCGCTACAGTAACCCTGAACCCTAGCTTGGACAGGACAGTCACCGTCGAAGACCTGATAATTGACGAGGCAAACCGCTGGACCAGCTTCCGTGAAGACCCCGGCGGCAAAGGTATAAATGTCTCCCGTGTCATCCACGAACTCGGTGGCGAGACCATAGCTTATGGGTTCATCGGTGGCGCCGCTGGCGAGACGCTGAAAAGACTGCTCCGAAAACAGGGGGTGCCTTTCGATTTTACTACTATCAAGGGCGAGATAAGGAGCAACTTTATCATCACCAACCTGAAGACCAACCGT
The DNA here is from genome assembly GCA_937975645.1 of uncultured Dehalococcoidia bacterium. Classification (GTDB taxonomy): domain Bacteria; phylum Chloroflexota; class Dehalococcoidia; order GIF9; family UBA5629; genus CALJTV01. The sequence continues at coordinate 19,130 of CALJTV010000041.1, forward strand.
CAGACCAGGATTGATGCCCCAGGTCCCCGCATCTCAAGAGAAGAACTAGCCGAACTGATTGACACATTGGTACACATGAAGAAGAGGCCTGACTACCTGGTCTTCGCCGGCAGCGTGCCGCCCGGTGTCCCCGACGACATCTACTACAGGCTGATAATCGGCACCAAGAACTATGGCATAAAGACCGTGCTCGACTCCGACAAACAATGGTTAAAAGAGGGCATCAGAGCAAATCCTGACATCATCAAACCCAATGTGCACGAGGCGGAGGAGCTGCTCGGCACGGAGTTAAAGGACGAGGCAGCAATCGTCAAGGCTGCCAGAACGCTGGCTGAACAGGGCATAGGTATAGTAGCTATCTCCAGAGGCAGACACGGCATGATCGTTGCCACTGGTGACAAGACCTTGAAAATAGTGGCACCGCGGGTGCGCGTCCGCAGCACGGTGGGCGCAGGCGACTCTGCCCTCGCCGGACTGGTCCTTAGACTGAGCCAGGGCTACAGCCTCGAGGAAGCCTGCCGCTGGGCAGTTGCCGCTGGCACGGCAGCTACACTTACCCCCGGTACCGAACTCTGCCGCCGCCAGGACGTGGAAAAGCTCCTACCAAAGGTTACGGTAGAAAGGCTGTAGAAACAGCCGGTCACCGGATGTATTTGACCACATCCCTGTTCCGGGACGGCGTAGCTGGCTTCTCGCCGTCCATATAGCCCAGCGCCACAGCGCAGACAAAGTTATAGCCCTCAGGCACGCTCAGCTCTTTCTTTAGCCCGTCACCCTTACCCGGGGTGAACGCAAGTCCTGGCGAGGTCATCACGCATGAACCTATGCCCAGTGACTCAGCCGCCAGCGCTATGTTTTCTGCAGCTAGACCACAATCTATTTGGGCAAACCGGTGCTTCTCATCGGCAAATATCATCACCACCGTAGGCGCATGATAAAAAGTATGGTATTTAGGATCGCTGACCCTCTGCTTCATCATTTCAAGACCAGAGTTCAGCACGTTCTCCCTGACAACCTCCACTATCCTGTCCAGTAGACTCCTATTCTGCACCACGGCAAAGTACCAGCGCTGAGCGTTCATGGCGCTGGGTGCATGGATGGCAGCCTCCATAATTGTCTGCAATGCTGCCTCGTCTAACTGCTTTTCTTTGTACTGCCTGATACTCCTCCGGCTCAAAATCACCTTTATCGTCTCGTTCATCCCTGGACCTCCTCTTTATGCCTGGCCTGCCTAATCTACAGGTCAACCAACCTGAGCTTTAGCTCCACGAGGCTAGCCAGAGAGCCATCGCCCTGTCCGCTCCTGTCAAGGTAAAAGGCATGTATGCCCACCTTACGTGGTGATACGAAATCGAACTCCCTGTTATCACCAACGTGGACAATCTGCTCAGGACATACACCCATTTCTTTACAGATCTCCTGATAGAATTCCGGTGTCTTCAGCTGCCGGTAATCAGAAAGTGAAGAGAAAACCCTGCCGAAATATGGCTCTATGTCTTCAAGAAGGTGGCACAGGAACTCCCTCATGGAGCCCGAAGCTACAATCAGCGTGTACTGCTGGCTCAGTGCGGTGAGCACGTCCTTGACTTCGGGATAATAAGCCACTCGATGGCGATAGTCCGCCATAACCGGCTCCGGCGAGCCCAGTCCAAACCTTTTAAACCAGTAGCGCACATCGTACCACTCCAGCCTCTGGTCACCCACCTTTTTGTACTCCGCCTCGATGACGCCCCTTGCCGTGGCGAAATCTACACCATACCTTTCGGCATATTTCTGCGGAATAGCCTCATACCATATGGAATAGCTGAAGTCCGTGGTCACCAGGGTGCCCTCGGCATCGAAAGAGACAACTTTTATTCCATCGAGCCTGTCCATCTTTGCCCGGAAAAAATGTTACCATTTCCCCCTCCCAATTCCAAGGACAAAATTGGGCAGAGTTCTTTTTACTCAGGCTTTTCCTCTCACTCTAACTCTCTCCCAAGGGGAGAGGGGGTTTCCTCCCAAAGTGTACCACTACCGAACAGTCCTAACTCTCCCCCGCAAGGGGAGAGGGGGGTTTCCTCTCCCTCGACGGGAGAGGACTAAGGTGAGGGTGAATTTTGTTCCCGTTGCAACAAGTTACCCCAAAGAAAAAGCCCGAATAAAAGATACACTATCCGAAATTGGAAATTTGGATGGCTAAAGTTTAAAATTAGATGATGCGCCTGGACTATCTCTTAGATACACACAGCCTTGACCTTTGCTTCGAAGTGGGACCAATAAGGCCCCCGAGCGAGGCATTTTCATTGCTCATCAGGGCGACCAGGAACTGCCCCTGGAACCGCTGCCAGTTCTGCCCGGTGTACAAAGGGCAAAAATTTGAGCTGCGCTCCGCAGACGAAGTGGTGAAGGACATCGAGACCGCCAGAGCCATCGCCGATGGTATAAGGGAAATCGCCTGGAAAATGGGCTACGGGGACAGGGTGAGGGAAATAGCTGCCAACATCTATAACAGCTACGTGCACAATGCCAGCCTACGCAACGTCGCCCTATGGCTCTGGGCTGGGGGCACCACGGCTTTCCTTCAGGACGCCAACAGTCTGATAATGAGGACTCCAGACCTGGTGAAAGTGGTGTCTGCTCTGAAACAGGCTTTCCCTAGCCTCTCCCGGATAACCTCCTATGCCCGCTCCAAGACGGCTGCCAAGAAGTCCCTAGAAGAGCTGAAGGAACTGAAGGACGCGGGACTGTCACGGCTACACATCGGTATGGAGAGTGGCTCGGACATTGTCCTCGCCTACATGGACAAAGGGGTGACCGCTGAGGAACATATCATCGGCGGTAGAAAAGTAAAAGAGGCTGGCATCTCGCTTTGCGAATACGTAATGCCTGGCTTGGGCGGCAGAAGAATGTCAGCCGAGCACGCTAAGGAGACCGCCAGGGTGCTCAACGAGATCAACCCCGACCACATCCGGCTGCGCACCCTTCAGGTGCACCCTGATACACCGCTCTGGGAGAAACTGGAGTCAGGTGACTTCGAACTGCAGTCGGAGGACGAGATAGTCGCTGAGATCGGCGACTTTATCTCAAGGCTCGAGTTCACCGGCGAGCTTAAAAGCGACCATATCTTAAACCTCCTGCCTGAACTAGAGGGCAAGTTCCCTGAGTCCAGAGACCCCTGTCTCGCCACCATCTCCAGATATTTTTCACTGCCGGAAAATGAAAGGTTGAACTTTAAGCTGGGGCGGAGACTGGGGCTTTACGAAAGACTCGATGACCTCCATGACCCAGTGAAACACCAGCACATCGATGAAGCACTGAGACGGATAAGGCAGTCCGGGGAAAACGTGGAAAAGGTCATCCAGAACTTCAAGACCAGATACCTGTAAAATATACAAATATACACATGTCCAATAAGGGCTATCTTAATCTGAACCGCTTCAAATCAGGTAAATCGGTAAAGCAACAGACAAAGCAGAGAAGAGACAAAGGACCGCATAAAAGGAGGTTGGTGAATAAATGAAAAAGAAAGCAGCGATAATCGCCTGCGCAGCACTGGCTGTTATATGTCTGGTATCGGGGGGCGTATATCTTGCCCGCACTGCCGGTGTTAAGGCACCCGGGGAAATCAAAGTCAAGGGCATCTTCATAGAGGGGCAGTCCGGCGGCGACGCCGAGACGCTCAATTGGATCCTGGCTGCCGATGCCACCTCCTTTAGCTATGTTGGACACACTCTAGACTCGCTGGCAACATATGACAACGACTTTAATATCCAGCTCCGCTGCTTGGCTAAGGACATTGAAGTGTCGCCAGACGGTCTGGTCTACACCCTGACCATCAGGGATGACCTCAGGTGGAGCAATGGCTCTCCGGTCACCGCTGAAGACTATGTGTATACCCTTAAGAACCTGATGTTCTCCGACTGGCTGAACTACCCATATAAGGGCGACTGGCAGGAAGAGGTCAACGGAGAAAAAGTGTTCGTCACGCCCGAGGTGGTCAATGAGACCACATTCACCATAACCCGCAAGACCGTCTACCCGGAGTTCGTTTATACCCTGTATGACCTGACCCCCTACCCTAAATACATAGCCCAGAAATATGAGGGGGATGCCGAGGCATTTATGCGGGCGCCTGAGTTCAACAACCTGAGCTACACCGGCAACCTTGGTCCCTACCGCTTCAAGGAATGGAACCGCAACGACAGGTTCGTGGTGGAACGCAACCCTGACTACTACCTGGGCAAAGACGTCGGTGCCCCTTACTTTGAACAGTACATAATCAAACTGTTCGGCACCTCCGCCACCAGACAGGCAGCCCTAGAAGCCGGCGACATAACCTACACCAGCATTGAACCAGAGCAGGTTATTAAATTTAAGGGTCTGCGCCACATCAAGGTCTATACCGTCCCCACATCCGGCTACACCATCCTCGCCTATAACCAGCGGGCAAATGGCTGGGAGGGACTAAAACACAAAGAGGTTAGACAGGCACTCTCCATGGCGATAAATAAATACGGCATCACCCAGAACATCCTACTCGGCTTCGCCGAGCCAGCTTTCAGCTTCATTCCCAAGGTGTCACCCTGGTATACAGAGGAGGGCATCGTTAAATACGGCGTTGACGCGCTTTACGATAAACAGAAAGCCGCCGAAATCTTGTACCAGCTGGGCTATGGAGTAAGACAGGCAGACGGCTCCATCAAGGTCACGGATAAAGATGGCAAGTTGCTGCAGCTTGTCCTGGTGGTGAATGTCGGCAGTAAGCCTGCCGAGGACATGGCGTTCTTTATACGGAAGGAACTTTTGAGCCTGGGTATAGAGACCGAGATAAAATTGGTGCCCTGGCCCACCCTGCTCCGAGGGTATGTTATGAACGCTGTGCCTGGCTCGAAACAGGAGCCAGCCTACAACAACGGTCCCGAGGCGGTGAGCCAGGAGCGGTGGGACTTCATCCTCATGGGGTTTGGTACTGACCCACTGGCACCTTCCGGGAGCCATGTTTTCTTTACCACAGACGGCGGGCTTAACTTCATGGGCTTCTCCAACCCAAAGGTCGACGAGCTGTTTGCTAGAGCCAAATCGAAGGAGGCATTGGACAAGACGGTAAGGCAACAGGTCTATGCCCAACTCTCCCGCCTGCTCTCTGAAGAGCAACCGGTCAACTTCCTCGCCTTCCATAGGGCGAACCGGGGCTTCCAGAAGAACGTGATGGGTATCGAGCCCGGAGTGAACATGGGCTATAATTACCATCTGTGGTACTTCGAATAGCAGTGACACATAGTAAAAGGGCAGGCATAGCATAGCCTCCCGAAATGCCTGTTCGCCACAAACATGAGGAAAGGCTGGCTCCGTGACTATATCCTCAAAAGGCTCCTCTACTCCCTCATCATTGCCTGGGGCATACTGACCGTCACCTTCATTCTGGTCAGAGTGGGGCCCAGCTCCCCTGCGGACAAGTACCTCGCCAACATAGCTGCCAGGGGACAGGACCCATCACAGGTCATAGCCGCCATTGAAGCCAGATACGGACTGGATAAACCAGTCCTGCAGCAATACGGAGAGTACATTTTCAACCTACTCCGCGGAAACTGGGGCTGGTCATTGAGCACCTCTATGCCGGTGATAGAGTTGATCAAACATCACTGGATATATTCCTTCCAGTTGATATTGCTCAGCAGTCTGTTCGCCGCCATCATCGGCATCCTGATCGGCATCTACTCTGCAGTAAAGCAGTATACCAAGGCTGATTATGCCTTCACCTTCCTCTCCTTCATTGGCATCTCTATACCCAACTTCTGGCTCGGCGTAATGCTCATCCTGGTCTTTTCGGTCAAGCTAGGACTGTTCAAGACCTACTATGACACCACTTTGCCCTTGTTTTCCCTTGCCAATCTAAAAGCATTGACATTGCCGGTAATAACCCTGGGCACCGGCATGCTCGCCGCCTATGTCAGATATACTAGGTCTGCCATGCTGGACAATTTGAGAAAACCGTTTGTCACCACGGCGAGGGCTAAAGGGCTACCCGAGCATATCGTCATCGGCAAACATGTTTTCCGCAATGCACTGCTGCCGTTAGTGACCATAATAATGTTCGACCTGGGCAGCATTGTGTTTGGCGGTGCTTACCTCACCGAAATCGTCTTCGGCATCCCCGGTTTGGGCCAGGTCTCGTTCAACGCCATCTTTGCCAACGATTACCCGGTGGTGGTGGCTATCACCCTTATCGGCACGCTGGTGGTGCTACTAGTCAACCTGGTCACTGATATAGCCTATACCTATCTCGACCCGAGGATAAGATATGAATGAGAGGAAAGAAACAGCAGGCAAGGACAGAGCGGCTTTCCACGGTGGCGGCTTTAGGCTGGCCAGCTATTACTGGCAAAGGATGGCACGCAACCGCTTGGCTATCTTTGGTCTTGCCTTTATAATCTTCCTTGCCTTGGTCGCCATCGCTGGTCCCTTCTTCACCCCCGACCCCACGGAAGTGGACTTTGAGGCAAAAAACATGCCACCAGTCGGGTTCACAATTACGCAGTCTGTTTATGATATAAAGACCGACCAGTTCATCACCACCAGGGTCTCAGGCACCTGGAAACACCCACTGGGCACCGACAGGAAAGGACGTGACATGCTGGCAATGATAGTCTCCGGGGCAAGGGTATCCCTGCAGGTCGGCTTGCTGGCTACCGGCATAGCCATAATCATCGGCACCATCATCGGCGTCATGTCCGCATACCTGGGCGGCTGGATAGACAATGCCCTGATGAGGTTCACCGATGTCATGATGACCTTTCCTTTCTTTCTATTGCTGGTGCTCATAGTATTCATCTTCGGTCCCAGCCTTGCCTTCATCGTCCTCGCCATCGGGCTCACCGGCTGGACCGGCACTGCCAGGCTAGTGAGGAGCGAGTCCCTGTCCCTGAGGACACGTGAATTTGTAATGGCAGCCAAAGCCCTGGGCGCAAGCGATGGTAGGGTGGTCTTCCGTCACCTCATCCCCAATGTCATCAGCCTTATCATCGTCATCGCCACTCTGTCCATTCCCGGTGTGATCCTGGCTGAAGCTGCTCTCAGCTTCATTGGCCTTGGCGACCCCACAGTGCCTAGCTGGGGAATAATCCTCGAAGAAGGACAACACAGCCTCACCACCGCTTGGTGGGTGGCAGTGGAACCGGGGATCATGCTCCTTCTAACCGTGCTCGCCTTCAACTTCCTCGGCGATGGGCTCAGGGATGCCTTTGATCCGAAAAGCAATGTCTAGCAGGAAAAGTGCAGAAATGCAGTCCTACAGCAGAAACAACATCATACTCAGGGTAAACGACCTGAAGACCTACTTCTTCACCCGGCGCGGCGTGGTCAAGGCGGTGGACGGGGTCAGCTTTGAGCTGAGACAAGGAGAATGCCTCTGCCTAGTGGGAGAGTCAGGATGTGGCAAGAGCGTCACCGCACTCTCCATCCTCAGGTTGTTCGATAGTCCACCGGGCAGGATAGTGGGGGGTACAGTGGTCTACAATTCTACAGACCTAGCTTCCTGCCCAGACCAGGAGTTGAGAAAGGTCAGGGGCAAGGAAATCGCCCTTATCCTTCAGGAAGCACAATCGGCGCTGAACCCGGTGCTCACCATAGGCGACCAAATAATAGAGCAGATGAAAATCCACCTCCCTTTAAGCACAGACGAGGCACGTTTTAAGGCTATAAACCTACTCCGCGAAATGGGTATACCATCGGCAGAAGATGTCCTGAACTATTATCCCCACCAGCTTTCCGGAGGCATGAAGCAGAGAGTGCTGGTCACCATGAGCCTCTGCTGCGACCCCAAAATCCTCATCGCCGATGAGCCCACCACCGCCGTGGATGTGACCATCAAAGCCCAGGTCTTGGATATGTTCCACCAGTTGAAAACAAAAAGGCAGATGTCCCTCATCTTCATAACCCACGACCTAGCTGTTGTGGCTGAGATAGGAGACAGGGCAGTCGTCATGTACGGCGGCAGGGACGTTGAGACCGCGCCGGTATCAGAGATAATCAGCGCTCCGGCACACCCCTATACCGCTGGCTTGCTGGAGTGCCTGCCGGACCTGTCCAGAGAGATGAGCAGACTGAATTCAATCCCAGGTATGCCCCCCGACCCCTCCAAAATGCCACCTGGTTGTACCTTCCACCCCAGATGCCCAAAAATGATAGATATCTGCCGTACACAGGAGCCACCGCTAGCTGAAATTTCAAAAGAGCATAAGGTCAGGTGCCACTTATATGCCTGATAAAGACAAACCTTTGCTGGAAGTCAAGGAACTGAAGAAATACTACCCGCTAACCGCGGGCATAACCTCCCGCCATATAGGCGACATAAAAGCGGTAGATGGCGTAAGCTTCTCCGTGGGCGAAGGGGAAAGCCTTGGGCTGGTAGGTGAGTCTGGCTGTGGCAAGTCCACACTGGGCAAGACCATACTCAGGCTAGAAGAGCCCACCGGCGGCAAGATAATCTATAAAGGGACTGACATCACCACACTGGACAAGAAAGCACTGAGACAGCTCAGAAAGGAGATTCAGATAATATTCCAAGACCCTGAAGCGTCCCTCGATCCCAGAATGACTATTGGTCAGTCTATCTGTGAGCCGCTAGTGATCCACAACATCGGGGATGACAGGGAGAGGGAGGAGATGCTTGTGTGGCTGCTGGAAAAGGTAGGACTGGAACCGAACCAGGCAAGTCTCTACCCCCATGAACTCAGCGGTGGGCAGAAACAGCGCGTCGGCATCGCTCGTGCCCTGGCCCTAAACCCAAAGCTTATCGTCGCCGATGAGCCAGTGAGTGCCTTAGATGTCTCCATCCAGGCGCAGATACTGAACTTGATGCTCGATATTCAGAACCAGATGGGCTTGAGCTATTTGTTTATCGCCCACGACCTCTCCGTGATCAAGTACGTGGCACGACGCATAGCTGTTATGTATCTGGGCAAGATCGTGGAACTGGCAGAAAGGGAAGCACTGTTCGGCAACCCCCTCCACCCCTATACCGAAGCACTACTCTCCTCCGTGCCCACCTTAATACCCGGTGCCAGAAAAAGGGTCTTACTGATTGGCGAAGTCCCCTCCCCCCTCAACCCACCACCCGGCTGCCGTTTCCATCCCAGATGCCCACATGTTATGCCGGCCTGTAGACAAGAGGAACCGGCGCTGATAGAAGTATCACAGGGGCACTCCGTAGCCTGTCACCTACACAGAAGCTAGAAATAAGGAATAACAGCACTTGGCTAGCAGGAGACTGGGCCAGCCTGCGCTGGGACCTGTGCTGCCAGGTCCTTCACCATATACGTTCCTTCCAGCTCATAGCCAAACTCAGAGCGGAAGTATTCCCTGGCACCGACGCCGCTGATAACCGCTATCCTTGAGGCTCCAAATTCTAGCCTGGCAATACCCTCCGCCTCCTGAAGTAGTCGTCTACCCAGCCCCTTGTGTTGGACAGCCATGTCCATCCGGCTGCCCAGCGGCACCTCCGTACCAAATACATGCAACTCGCGTACCATAGCTGCGCCACTCGAGTTCATAAGGCTGTGGCTGACCCTCATCCTCAGCAAAGCAAACAGGGTGCCCTCGCTGTCCTCAAAGGAAAGGAAGACCTCCCTGCCGTCCGATGCTATGTAGTCCTGCCTCCTCAGTTCAGGCTCGCCTGCCTTCCAGCCGTCCCGTGCCCGATGACCATACTCACGGCAGCGGATGCAACGACAGCTAAGCCCAACTTCCGCCATCCTCCTCTTCAGGGAACCCCTCAACGCCAGGTCCCTACATCCGGCAACGATGTACTTATCTGGGATATCGCGCATTATCCTGGCGATCCTTACATACGCCGGCACAATGGACTTTATCCCCATCATCAATTCCGTTAGTTCGCCCATATTGTAAGGTCGGTAACAGCCATCTTGATACCACTTCTCCAGCTCGGTGCCGGCTATCACCAGCGTCGGGTAAAGCTTGAGCCCGTCGGGCATGAAGTCCGCATCGTCAAAAAGCCTTTCTGTCAACTTCAGGTCATATTCTGGGCTGGAACCGGGGAGACCGGGCATCCAGTGGTAGTAGACCTTAAAGCCGTAATCCTTAAGCAGCCTTGTTGCCTTAACGATATCAGCCACAGTATGCCCGCGCCTTACCACCCGGAATATGTCGTCGTCAAGCGTCTGCACCCCCAGCTCCACCCTTGTGGTGCCGAATTCCAGCATCCGCTTTACATCTTCTTCGCTGCACCAGTCGGGCCTGGTCTCAATACACAGACCGACACAACGATGCTTCGCCGTCTCGTTCATCTTCTTGGCAGCCTCAAGGTCTGGTGAATTACAGCCATTGAGGGCATCATAACAGCTCTTAATGAACCAGTACTGATAGTCTTCAGGACAGGCGAGGAAGGTGCCGCCCATCACTATCAGCTCCACCTTGTCCGCCGGGTGCCCCATGTCTGAAAGGGTCTTCAGCCTCAACTCGACCTGCTTCTTTGGGTCATACCCACAAGCCTTTGCCCTTAGCACCGCTGGTGACTCAGGTGTATAGCTTTTGGGCGTGTCGGGAAAATCCGGGCAATAGACACACCTGCCAGGGCAACCGGCAGGCTTCGCCATAACTGCTACCGGTGTCACTCCGGATATAGTCCTTGAAATTTTCTTCATACTGTGATTTCCTTAAAGAAGTTTATCAGATCGGAGCTATGACAACAAACGCAGCCGTTTTCGACGAGATAGCTGAAAGCTGGTACCGCGTCCATCACTGGTCTCGCTTTACCCGCGAGCTCACTGAGCTGTCCCTGAGGTGGCAGCGGGGTAGACTGCTCAATATCGGCTGCGCCCATGGTCCCGATTTTCTGCCCTTCAGGGACGGATTTGAATTATGGGGACTGGACATCTCTGGGCAGATGATAAGGCTGGCTCAAAAGTATGCCGCAAAGTTCAACCTTGGGGTCAATCTGGCGGTGGCAGATGCCATCAGTCTTCCCTACCGCAGCAACTCCTTCGATTGGGCGATCGCCATCGCAGTCTACCACAACATCAGAGGAGAAAAGGAGAGACGAGAAGCCCTCTCAGAACTTAAGCGTGTCCTCAAGCCCCAGGGCGAAGCCTTCATAACGGTGTGGAACCGCTGGCAACCACGGTTCTGGTTTAAGGACAAGGAGGTCAACATACCTTGGAGACTAAAAGGGAAAGTGTCCTACCGGTACTACTATCTCTTCTCGTACGCGGAGCTCGACAGGTTACTGAAGCAGGTAGGGTTTACCGTTTTGCGGCTATCCGCTGAAAAATCGTACCGCTCCCCTTTGACCCTGTTCTCACGGAACATCTGCGCGCTGGTCAAAAAATAACC
>CALJTV010000042.1 GCA_937975645.1 uncultured Dehalococcoidia bacterium
CAGATAGATGAGCGAGCCCACCAGCCCGAACATCACCCGCCAGGCATCACCCTCGATGAACAAAAAAGCCAGCAGCAGGAGCAAAATTACCGAGACGACCATCTCATGCTGTGGCATAGTGAGCAGCACGCCGCCGGTCACCGCCAGCGCCTTGCCTCCCCTAAAGCCGAGGAACGGCGAATAGGCATGCCCCAGTATTGCCGCCAGCCCCACGCCCATCACCATCGCCATGGGCAGTCCCAGCACATAGTTGGCGAGATAGACGAAAGGCACCCCCTTTCCGATATCGGCAATCAACGCCAGCACACCCGACTTGCGCCCGCCAGCACGAAACACATTGTATGCCCCGGGGTTACCGTCGCCGTAGCCTCTGATGTCCCTTGACAACAGCCAGTTGCCGATCCACAGAGAAAAGGGACAGGAACCCAGCAGGAAAGCCCCCACCACCAGCAGCACAAAATAGACGCTCGTCAACTCAGCCTATCCTCTTGCCCACCGTTTAGCATAGTCCATAGTCTTCCTCGTGTCAACAACCTTACCCCCTCACTCTAATTCTCTCCCCTCACTCTAACTCTCTCCCCCTTGGGGAGAGAGGACAGCATACCTTACACCTTACCCCCTCCCCCTTCCAAGGAGAGCTTCGGTTTCTCCCTTGAGACTCTATTTCCTCCTCTCCCTTTAGGGAGAACCTCCATACTTCCCTCTCCCTTCAGGGAGAGGGCAAGGGTGAGGGTGAGACTCAGGATGAGCGTGTCCCCTCAGCCTAAGCTGCAATTTCTTCAGCAACATAAAGCTCACCAGCCCCAGCGGGTAGCTCACCAAGTACCACGGCTGCCCCTCTATGAGCAACACCGCCGGCAGCGCCACGATTATAATCGCGGTGCTCAGCCCCGACTTCCTGGTCACCAGAAACGGCACCACCGCTATGGCGCCGGCGATGAGGAACTCCTTTATCATCAGCCCAGCGAGCACCCCGAAGATCACGGTGGCACCCAGCCCGCCGCGGAGCCTCAAGAAAGGCGACCAACTATGTCCCACCACCGCCGTCATCCCGGTGGCGAGCCTTATCGTCATAGAACCGCTCACCAGCCTAGCGCTGCTCACCGCCAGCGCCCCCTTGCCCACATCCATCGCCACCACTGCCAAAAAAGGCAGCAGCCCCAACCTACGGTAGACCGCGGCGGCGCTTATCTTCCCATCGCCCTCATCGCGCAGGTCGATGCCGCCTACTACCCTGGCTACTATCCGCGCCGAAGGCATGGAACCCAGCAGATAGCCCAGAAATACCACCCAGATATCAGCCATGGCACTTCACTCCTCGCCGTAGTACGCCACCGCCAGCGTCCCCTTCCCGGTAGCGTAGCCCATCACCGGGCTAAAATCGGTGACGAACAACTCCACGCAATTGAACTCCTTCCCTATCCGCTCCTTCAGCCTCTCCGCCTCCTCATGACAGGCGGCGTGCATCACCGCGCAGTGCACCGCCCTGGAATCCCCCAGCCCATCCCTCATCATCTTCAGCATCCGCTCGATGCCGTTCTGCCGGCGGCGCACCAGCCCGGCGAAGTGTATCTCGCCGTTGCCGCTTGTCAGCAGCGGCCTCACCGAAAGCACCGATCCCAGCTCTGAAGCCACCTTTGGTATCCTTCCCGTGCGGTAGACATAGCGGATGGTCTCCAAGAGCCCGATGAACTTCACCTTCTGCTTCACCCTCTCCGCCACCTCTGCCACCTCCTTCAGGCTCTTCCCCTGCTCCGCAGCCCGAGCCGCTGCCAGTGCGATGAGGCCCTCGGCAGCAGCGGCGGTACGGCTGTCCACAACCTCTATCTTCAAATTAGGCATCTTCTCGGCGATGATCTCCTTTGCCACCAGGGCACTGGTATAGAACATACTCAGCTTCGATGACAGCGTGACCACCAGTATCCCCTCGGCGTAGCCACTCACCTCCTGAAACACCCGGAGGTACTCCTCAGGTGAAGCAGAGGAACTCTTCCAGAAGTCCGGGGCTTTTTCCAGGAGCTCGTATGCATCATCGGCAGTGAGGTCAACCTGGTCACGGTACACCGTCCCATTAAAGAAGATGTTTACCGGCACCATCTTCATCCCGTGCCGCTCCATCTCCTCCTTGGGCACGCAGGCGATGCTGTCCACCACAATGACTATCTTGCCCATACCACCAGCCCCATACCTCGTATATCGAGGTACAGACCTATGCTAGCACGCCATTAAGGATTTGTCAATCGCATGTGCTACACAAACCCGCGAAGCACGGTACAACAGCTTAACCTCTCACAGGCATGGATGCCGCAGCCGCCCACCCCACCGCCGCCGCAGCAATAGCCAGCGCATAAAGCTGACCGGGCACCGCAACAGGTCTCCATATACAATACGCCTCTCGTTCTGGATTACAACGGTCGGGTCGGGAGTGGATTTGGGGACAGGCAAGCCCTGCTCTTTCAGCAGAGCAAAGTGCTCAGCCATTCCCCACTTTGCCTTTTATAAAGGCAGTCCTCTACGGAATGCCCCACACCTCTCTCTGAAAGAGGGCTAGTCTGCCTTCGCTCCATCCCTCTCCACCCCAGTCGACGCTGCCTTCTGCTCCTCCTCGCTGAGCAGACAGCCGCTCTTACAGGCGGGGCTGCAGGAGCCGTCGCACGGCTCCACATGCACCAGCACGTCCACATCGTGGGGGAAATGCGCCTTAAGCTCGCCCACTATCCTGTCGCCGAGACTATGCGAATCGCCCACCGTCAACTTCGGGTCCACGGCTATATGCACATTGATAAAGCGGGTAGCGCCTGCCTTACGTGTCCGCAGCCGGTGGAAAGAATGCACTGCCGGGTACAGGGTACACAGATAGTTCCTTATCCACTCCATCTCCTCCGCAGGTGCGCTGCGGTCAACCAGCTCCTCTGTGGCTCTTCTGGTGAGGTCATAGGCGGCGCGCAGGATGAGCATAGCCACGCCGATGGCTATCACCGGGTCCAGCCAGGTCAGATTGACTCCGGGGAAAACATGTCTCCCCAGCCAGATGATGCCCAGCCCCACCATAACCCCCGCCGAGGTGTACACATCGGTGCGCAGGTGCCAGCCATCGGCTATCAGGGCAGCAGAGTCGGTCTCCCTGCCCACCTTAAACAGTAGCCGGGAAACTATCAAGTTCACCGTGGCGGACACCAGCATCACACCCACGCCCCAGCCCGGTGCCTCGAGGGGGTGGGGGCTTATCAGCTTCCTTGCCGCCTCATAGACAATCCAGACGGCAGCCGCAAAGATCAACAATGCCTCGATGGCGGCGGAGATACTTTCCACCTTAGAATGCCCGAAGGGGTGCTCCTCGTCGGCGGGCTTGCCCGATATCCTCACTGCGGCGAAGGCAATGAGCGCTGCCATCAGGTCCATCGCCGAATGTATTGCCTCTGAGAGCACCGCCACCGAGCCGATGACCGCTCCCACGGCAAGCTTAAAGACCACCAGCACGCTGTTGGAGGCGATGGAAAGGGCAGCCACCCTTGTCTTCTTTACTTGCCTGTCCATCTCGCACAAAAAAATCCCGCAGGACACTTAGTCCCACGGGACTCATGTTCCCGTTGCCACTATCAAGCCCGGCTGCGCCCCGGCTCTCCCGGGACCGCCTGCTCCAAGTGACCCTGGCGCTAAATACCAGCCCTTATTTTACCCCCCAGCCCATTTCGCCGCAACATTGTGGGCTCCTTCGCCAGCACCCTCACCCCCAACTCTTTCCCTCACCCTAACCCTCTCCCTCGAAAGGAGAGGG
>CALJTV010000043.1 GCA_937975645.1 uncultured Dehalococcoidia bacterium
ACCTATGCCCAAATGGTAATCGGGCTTAGGGATCTCCAGTTCGCGGAAAAATACCTCCGACATGTTTTCATCGTAATGCTGACCGGTATGTACCACCACTTCCCCAACGCCAGTCGTACGGCGAAGGGCCCGCGAGACCACTCCAGCTTTAATAAACTGGGGCCTAGCACCTACTACGCTTAAGACCTTTACCACACTCTTCCCCCCACAATGTTGCCAGTTTGCGTGCTATTTGCTCTACCGCAAATTCTGTCTCAACTCTGAGGCGCCCTTGAAAAGCTAGGTTATCCCGAAGCGCCTCATCTCCAACCAACCGCAATATAGCTTCAGCTAGTGCCCTTGCAGATTTATCGGGCACAAGCAAGCCTGCACCGTCCCGCAATAGCTCCGGTATACCGCCGGTTGCTGTAGCAACCACTGGGTAGCCATGAGCCATGGCCTCAATGAGGGCAACAGGTATGCCCTCATTGAGGCCATCTCCTAAATCAACGCTGGGTAGTACCACGGCGTCGATCTCCCCCCTGAGGTATAAAGCAACAAGATCCCTGTGGTCAAGATAGCCAAGAAAACGCACCCTTTGCTCCAAACCCTGTTTCTCAACCTGGGCTTCGATATCGGGCCGTAAAGGTCCGTCCCCAGCAAGCCACAGATGAACGTAATCCGGAAGCAGATGCAAGGCCTCAATGACGTACTTATGGCCCTTTCTAGGTAAGAATGCAGCTGGGCAAAGCAAAACAAAGTGCTCTCGTGACACTTTCCTTTTAGGGTTCTTATCCAAACGTCCTGGAAGGGGTACACCAAGATGTACGACAAGGGCTTTTCCTATAGGCACACCTCTTTCCAAAGCCATGGACCTTGTTTTATCTGAAATGCAACGGAAGAAACAGGCATGAAGCGCCTTTCGCCGTAGAAGGTTGTTCTCTACCACATCCCAACGATGCGCGGTAAGGCTCCATGGGACACCCGAGACATGGCTTGCCACCATGGCTAAAGAGGAGGTGGCAGCAGCCCAGTGCGCATGAATATGCTGAGCATTCCACAAAATAGCCTGTTCGGCAAGCCAAAGACCCTTTGGGTATACTGCGAGGTTCTTAAACAAATGGCGCGGATTGAAGGTTAAAAGGAAAAAAAGAGCCTGTAAAGCCCGCCACGGAAAGCGGAGTAACGTCCGCAAAGCGCTCACGAATATACGCTTGGAAAAAAGGGGCTCAGCCTCTGCTACAGGCAGTACATCTTGGGCCTCGGTGTGAACAACTCCGCCGCGCGGGTACATGGGTACAACCCTGAGCACGACCCCCAGATCCCGAAGGGCCCTTATCTCCGGATATAGAAAGGTCTCTCCCTTCCCGAATGGCAGGCTTGAGGTTACGTACAGAACTTTCACTCCAATACCTCTTCAGAGAAGCTACGAAGTTTTTGCACGCCCTTCACCGCTATCGCCCTTGCTTTTCCCAAAGGATTTGAAAGTTGCTGTGTAAATATCTTCTCCCATCTTTGGAACTCGGCAGCGTAGTCTGGAAACGCAAGGGTTAAAGCTTGCAGTTGAGCGATGTGTAGCCGATGATAAAAGGGACTAGCTAGGTTACCCGATAAGTCATAGTACGACCAGTAACCCGCATTATAAAGGGGAAGATGCGCTACAAGGGCATTGAGAGTTTGCTCTAGCAGCTTACGAACCATATTATCCTCTTCCACAAGGAGGAAGTCATAAAAGCCAAATAAAGCGAAAATCCAACCATTCAATATCCCTCGGTGCGCTTCGGAGGGAACCTCCTCCAAAATAATCCCCTCGCAAACCACCGAGCACACACCCCCATTAGAAACCTCCTTCTGCAAAGGACTCAAGGCTTTTCGCGCACCATCTAAATACAAGGTATTTCCTGTAAGCGCATACGCCCGTACCAGAACCGATATCCCCTCCCCTTGGGTCATAGCTGAATACGGGGAAGGGTACTGAAGCCCAAGCAAAGGCCAAAGAGGCCAACCCCCTTGGTTATCTTGGTTGTTTAGTGCCCACTGGGCAAGGTTCAAAAATTGCTGCTGGGAATATCCATCCTCACACCTTGAGAGAAGCCAAACATCCCAATGCCCTAATGCTTTTTGAAAGATAGTTGTAGCAAAATACACTTGCTTTCCCCCTATTTTGTTTAAGGGAACGCTCTGCTTGTCCGCGGGCCCTGACCAGTGCACCTTCGCGGTTAAATCGTTGAAGTAGCCGGCGAGTTTGCCTGGATAAAACGCTTTACCCAAACCCTGGGGTACATGCCAATAGCTCCTCCCAAGAAGCATGGCACCCCAGCGAAAGAACCGCTTAGCTACCGATTGGCTTTTTTGCCAAAAGTTGCTCATATAAAACCTCATACCCATGCACCATGGCGCTCACATCAAAACGCTCTTGTGCCCGATTTAAGGCCTCATAACCCAAGCGCCGCCGTAAATCCCCATCACTTACCAACTGTAGTAGGGCCCCAGCCAAGCTACTTACGTCCCCTGGAGGCACCAAAAGCCCGCTAACCCCATCCTCTACCAGTTCTGGTACACCTCCTACCGCTGTAGCCACAACTGGTTTCCCCGCCGCCATGGCCTCCATGACCGAAAGCGGGTTGCCCTCGTAGCGGGAGGATAGCACAAATACATCGGCCCCCGCTAAGATTTCCGGCACATCTGTCCTTACCCCCAGAAAGCGGACTTTATCGGTAAGACTTAAGCGCACTACCATCTCCTGCAGTTCCGAACGAAGCGGGCCATCCCCCACCAGGATAAGGCGAACCTTTGGATGTTGGCAGACTACCTGAGAAAAGGCTTGCAGGAGGGTAAACGGATCCTTCGGCGGGCTGAGTCTTGCCACGGAAACAATGAGCACCTCCGTTTCCTCAAAACCCTCCCTCTGCCGCCAAGCCTTCCTCACCTCTTCTCCCAGGGTATATTCAGATACGGGAATACCGTTGGGAATCAAGGGGATACTTCTCACACCATACACCCGCTCAAGGCTTTGGGCTACTTCCCAGGCAATGGCCACTGGCACCACCCCTAAGCGGAAGGCCAACCGGTGGACCCACCTTCCCAAAAAATCCACCTCCTTTTCCGCAAGG
>CALJTV010000044.1 GCA_937975645.1 uncultured Dehalococcoidia bacterium
GTGATGCGGTTGAGGGGGTCGTAGGCCCAGGTGGTGAGGCCCAACGTGTCGGTCATCGCGATGCGGTTGTGGTTGGCGTCGTAGGCGAATTCTACGGCCGTGCCGTCATCGTAGGCCACCCGCACCAGGAGATGGTCGGCGTTGTAGGTGTAGGTCGTGACGGGGCCGTCGGGGTCGGTGCGGCGGATGAGGTTGCCGGCGGGGTCGTAGGCGTAGCGCCAGGTGTTCCCCAGCGGGTCGCTTTCGGAAAGCATCCGGTTCAGGGCGTCGTATTCCAGCGTGGTGGGGTGGCCCAGAGCATTTGTATGCCCCAGCAGGATGCCAATCGGGCCGTATCAAGTTGCTAACCCGATGTGCGAGTTTTTACAAAGCAATCGCCTGAGCAAATTGCAACGGCGAAGAAAGGCCGAGTTTCTGGCAAAACCATACCGCAAAGGTATGGGCCAGGATGATGCGTCCCCATCGGGAGAGGAGATGCCACATATTGCGAGCCCACATTCGCCTGGCTTGCAATCGGCCAACCAGTTGCGAAAAGACGGTCTCAATTCGCCGACGAAGCTGGGTTAACCAGCGCGGCCAGGGTCTTCTTTATGGCAGATTATAACAGGATGCCCCCCCTTGGCTAACCCCCAAAAACTTGCACATGGGGTTTGCTACTTTTCAGAACCTCGGGTGGTATCCAAGTGGTGGAAACGTATGTCACAGGAGACATTAGGGTCCCCTAGGCGGTACTCTAAAAAAACCTCTTTGGAGAAAAGCGGCCTATATATAGAGAGAATCACTTCTTTAGAAATGTTGAAAGAGAGTTGGTGATACGCCCTATCCATCATACTAGTTTCACCTCTCGGCTGATATTCTGTCTCGCATGACACCGGGGGAGTAGCACCATGGCGCCAAAAATCACACCAGCATAGATACCGAATCTCTATGGGATAGAATCGCCCTCCATCCAAGTGCAGCCAAACGCTATTGGAAGCCACCCGCTCTATATACCATCTCCGGTCCTCAATATAGTGAACCAGTGTATCTCCTTCTACGATTCTCTGTTCATAAGTCTTATCTGCCCTTAGGGTTAATGTCTCCGTAATAACTACATCCTTTACTTTACAAGAGTAAAGGCAAGCGATTTCCCGAGGCCTGTAGGTCGCTTTCCACACTCCTATCAAGTCCGTCTCTTGAACATTGATAGGGGGAGCGGCGGCCATATCGCCTATATATACTGCTAGCACACATCCTGCACAGCAGAGAAACACACACAATCCTGCGATTCCTATCCATTTAGGTACATCCTGTCGGAAAAGCGCTTTTAATCCTAGCATATGTGCCCCCTATGGTGAATTTTGTGGTAATGGTTCTCTCCACTTAAAAGATTGCCACATATTACCGCCCCATCCCTGCTCGCTAAACCAGGTTGGTTGGGTTTCCTCCCGCTCTTGGTTTCTCATTAAAGGCCCCCAAGGTGTTCGCAGGAATGATTCTCGACCCGTAAGGTTCTCAACAGTAAATTCTGCCTCGTTGCCCATCCTTCTGATAGTTACCCAATAAGACCCTAAGGTTCCCCGCACAGTTTCGGGATTATCTTCGATCAAGAAAAGCACTTCATAGCCAATGCGCAAATGCGACGTAATCTCTATCCACAATCTTTGAAGCCCCTCTGCGCCCTCTCCAGCATCCCATAGCCTCTTCTCGATATCTTGATAACCGCTTTGATAAAACTGTTGGCGATAGAACTCTACCCCCTCATGATGCATTAGGAGGCGAGTAATCGGATGACTTTCGCCATACTCACGTTTCGGCTCACCCAGTTCAAAGAACCAATCCTCAATCATAAGGGTCTTCAAACTGGTAGAGGGCAGCCCCCAGGCTTGGGCAGGATGATACCATACCCACTTCAGCAAGGAGGGCAACTGGAGATAATATTGCGTTTCCAGCCACTGGGCATATTCAGCGCCTCCCCAACACAGATTGCCAGGCAGACAGAAATTCCAAGAGATGAGGCGATAGGGGAACGAAAGGAGGCGCGCCCAGAGAGGAACGCACTCTGGTGGATGTGCCCCCGTTGGCCCCTCCCCCTGCAGCCCATACGGGTCATAGTAACTGATGGGGTTAGCGAACGCATACTGGTACCGATGCCACGTCCTCGGCGCCCAGGCCTGGCCTGGCAGCGGCTCCCGCGTCAGCCACACCCCCGCCCAGGGGTCGTAGAGCCGAACGCCGAACTCATATAGCCCTAGGTGCTCATCCCACTCCTTGCCGATGAAGGTGTAGGGATTGTGGGGGTCGGTGAAGTTCCCCTGGGCCGGCAGGATCTGGCCGTAGGCATCGTAGCGGTAGTTGTGGGTGGACTGGCCCTGGTGTTTGGTCAGCTCGGTCACTCCCCCAGACGGTCGGTAGGGGCACCGAGACCAGCTGGCGGCCTCAACTGCTTGCTTGGTTATTCCTGTGCAAAAGCATTACTTTCAATGTCTGGTTTATCCCGCCAAGAACCATCTAACCCTTGTTCATAGAAGTATTTAAGCAGGAACTTCCACCTCCAAATCGTGTACAGATATAGAGCTACCCCACCTAATGCACTACTCCCTCCGCAGAACAGGAGACTAAATAGAACCTCATATGGGGTAAGTCGTGCCAACCCGGCTGGCGACCAGAGGGAAAGGCTTAGCCCTGTAAGAGCCGCGCAAATCCCGAACACAAACATGCCTAATATAGTCTGCCAAGCAAGCAGCCTTTTCTCTCGGGGGTCTATTCTTCTGGTAGCCCGCACCCTTCTATTGAAGCGGTAACCTAAAATCATTGTCAGGGAGAGAATTGTGAGCCCACTTAAGCTGAAACCTAGAGCGAGTATCTCCAAGTAGTGGGGGGCTTCGTTCATCGCTCATCCTCCTTCTGGGGCCACCATAGGATGACCGGACGGCCATAAACTGTCACTCCAATACTCACCTCCATAGGCCAGTCCCCAAACGCACGCTTGTAGTCATAGTAGGCAGAGAAACCGGTAGTCGCGACATCGATTCCCAGACCAGCGATATAACCTCCTACGGCACCAGGGGCATTACCAGCTGCCCCACCAGCAGCAAGGCCAAGGATATACTTAGCACCGGCAGCTATAACAAAATCGCCTCCTGTCACCAGAACGTCTTGGTTCAATGTAACCATTGGAGGAAGTATAGGGTGAGGTCGCTCAAGGAGGTAATTTGTCCCGGAGAGTAATCCCGAGAGGTAGGTGACGCCCACATCCCATAAAGCAGTAAATTCTTCATCTGATCCTGGCGTGAAGATCTCGATCATCTCCCCAATATCAAACACAAATCCAGCAATACTCAGAGCACCTCCAAGGCGTTGCAAGAAAGGGTGCCGGGGCATTGCAGGACTTGAACCAGGGGGCATGATGATAAGGTCATAAGAGTCAAAGGGAATCACCAGCGGAGATTTGATGCATTCAGATGGTGTCGCACCGGTTGGAGCCGTTACT
>CALJTV010000045.1 GCA_937975645.1 uncultured Dehalococcoidia bacterium
GTCTTGAACATCCTAGTCCCTCCTTTGTCTTCTGATTACCCGCCCGACCAATAAAGTAGATTTTGGTCTCAAACCTCTCATATGTTAAAATCGGGAAAACACGGGCTGGCTGGATTATGGCAGGATTCGACCCCGTTGTCAACATCGCTATCGTCCTCGTCGCTGCACTGATAGGTGGACTTATTGCCCACCGTCTGGGGCAGCCGGTCATCCTTGGCTACATATTGGTAGGCATAGCTATCGGTCCGTACTGCTTCGGTGTGGTCAAAGACCTCGCTTTGATCGAACACCTAGCTACCATAGGTGTGGTGCTGCTGATGTTCACCGTCGGTCTTGAAGTTTCCTTCGGTCAGCTAAGAGCAGTAGGGAAGGTGGGCGTCTGGGGAGGGGTGGCCCAAATAGTCTCCACCATTGCCATCGGTATGGCGGCGGGAAAGCTGCTATTGGGTCTCTCCCTGAACCAGGCGGTCTTTTTCGGACTGCTAATCTCCATGAGCAGCACCATGGTGGACTTTAAGCTACTTATGGAGCGGGGCGAGTTAGACTCCATGCATGGGCGCATCATGATAGCTATACTTATCCTGCAGGACCTGGCTGTGGTGCTGATGATGGTCGGCACCCCCCTGTTCGGCACCCCCTTCTATAGACTCGCCCCGGTCTTCGCACTGGCAATTGGCAAAACAGCACTGTTTATCGGCATAGCCATAGCCCTCGGTCTCTGGGTGCTGCCCTGGCTTTTGGGCACAGTTGCCGGCGTCAGGTCACGCGAACTTTTCCTGCTCACTGTGCTCATCCTTTGCTTTGGTGCTGCCTTCGCCACATATGCCTTCGGCTTGTCCATCGCCTTCGGTGCCTTCATCGTCGGCCTGCTCCTGCGTGAATCGGTCTTCGCCCATCAGGCTCTAGCCGAGATAACACCTCTGCGCGATATCTTCGCCACACTGTTCTTCGTCTCCCTGGGCATGCTGCTCAGCCCAAAATTCATCGCTGGTAACTGGGCTTTGATACTCGAGATGATCTCCATAATCATAGCCATTAAGTTCGCCATTTGCTTCGCCATTACCCGTCTGTTCGGTTACACCTACCAGACAGCTTTGCTTGTGGGAGTAGGGCTCACCCAAATAGGCGAGTTCAGCTTTATACTGGCGCAGGCTGGCATAGGTGCTGGGATTATCAACTACGACTTCTACTCACTAATCATCGCTAGCACCGTGGTCACCATGCTGTTGACGCCGCCGCTTCTGGCGCTGGTGTCCCGCCTGCAGCTCAAGCTGGGCAGGCTAGCCGTAGACAGGGGACAGGACAGACCGCTTGAGATAGGAGACAGGAAAGAAAAAAGCGCAGCGAGCATACCAGATGTCGTCCTCTGTGGCTATGGCAGGGTGGGACGCAATATTGCCCGCTACCTGGAAGAGCTCAATGTGCCCTATAGCGTGGTGGAGATCGACCCCGAAGCCATCCGTGAGCTCCGGTCTAGAGGGATACCCTGCATCTACGGCGATGCCAGCAACAGGCAGGTCCTTTCGCTCACCGGGCTGGAAAAGGCTAAGGTGCTCATCGTGACCTATCCAGACCCCGTGCCCGTAATATCCACGGTGAAAAATGCCCTCAGCATCAACCCCAAGCTGAAAACCATCGCCAGAGTGCACCGACGCAGAGAGGCTGAGACACTGCGCCGCCTTGGTGCCACCGAACTGATCAGCCCCGAATATGAAGCTAGCTTCGAGTTCCTCAACCGCACCCTGCTCAACCTGGGCTGGGAAAAGGGTAGAACCACCGAAATCCTTGCCAGACTGAGACAGAAAGGAGAGATAAGCCGGGAGCTACCTGAGGGGGAAATATAAAAACGTGCCGAAGTCACGATGCAGGTCAGTCCCACTACATTCCCAGCTCCACATCAGGGAACACCATCTTCACCGCACTCTCCATGGCTTCCATACCCTGGAACGGACCTACCTTATATGCCTTGATAATACCGTCGGCACCGATAAGGAAGGTGAAGGGCACACCGACGATACCATAGGTCTGCGCTACCTGTTGCCGCGTGTCCAGAAGGACAGAAAAGGTGAGCCCGTGGCGGGCAACATACTGGGCTACCATCGCCGGCGGCTCCCCCACATTCACCGTCACCAGCGCCACCTTGTCGTCAGACCACTTCTCATGGAAAGCCTGCAAAAACGGCATCTGGTACTCGCATGAGGGGCAGTTCACCCGCCAGAACACAAGTATTACTGGTTTACCCCGGAAGTCGCCTAAGCTAATAGTACCACCATCAACACTCGGCAGGCTGAAATCGGGCGCCTCGATGCTGTTCCCCACCCTATGGTTTCGGGCACAGCCCAACACCCCTGAGACCATGACAAGGCACAGGAACAACATCGAGAAAAACAGCCGCCCTTTCATAGATCTTCACTCCGCCTGCAACAGCGGCTTGACCACATTCTCTATCTGCAACTCGCTCTTGAACGGCGGGTCGCGCCTCAGCCTGATGACACCATCTTTGTCAATAAGCACGGTCACCGCATAGTTGCTCGGCTTCACATCGTACTTGTCGTTGACCTCGCCTTTCTGGTCAAGAAGCACAGTGAAGGTAAGCCCTTTGTCTTTGATAAAAGCCTTCACCTGCTCCGGCGTCTGCATCCAGTTGACCGCCAGCACCACAAAGCCCTTTCCCGACCATTTCTCGTAGAAACTCTGAATAATGGGCAGCTCAGTGCGGCAACTCTGGCTGTCCACCCAGAACTTTACCATCACCACCTTACCCCGGAACTGGCTCAGTCTAACTTGTTTCCCCTCAAGATCAGGCAGGGTAAAATCAAGTGCCAGCTTACCCTCCACCGTCCCAGTCTCTAGCCCCACTGCGGCGCTACGGGTCTTGAATGTCCTGTCTTCAGAGGTCGCCTCTTCTCCTGCTCCTCCCTGCACCCTTACCCGATAGTGATAAGTGGTATTCGGGCTCAGACCGCTCAGGGTAATTCTATGACTGGTCGCCTCCCCGGAAAGGGGTGTGGTGCGGTCGTAGGCGCTGGTGGTGCCGTACTGCACCTGGCCCCTTGCTGGTCGGTTGGTCGACCAGACGATGGTGGCACCGGTCTCGGTGACCTCGCTTACAGCGATGCCAGAGATAGCTAACGCCACCGCGCCCTCTTTTCCTTTTGTGGTGAAATCGACCTCATAAAGCGCCTGGTTGCCCCTGGCATCGGACGAAGTTATGGTAAGATGATAGGTAAGCCCTGGCTCCAGCCCGCTGAGCACCACGGAGTGCTCGGTGACCAGCGCCTCATCAAGGTCTGTCCAGGTACAGCGCCCGCTGGGGTCACAGATCATCACCTGGCTGCTAGCCGGCTCATCAGTCACCCAGATGACCGTGCCGCCGCTCTCCGTAATATCAGTCACCTTCACCTCACCGATGACTGGCGGCGTGGTATCCCCGGAGACAAAAGGTAGCCATGACGGCAGTCTGACACCGCTGAAGAACTGCTGTACCGTACTTAAAGGCTTTTGCCAGGTCTCGCCCTGAAACCAGCCCAGGTTGAAGCCCAAGAAGACCAAAAGACTGAGCAGTGCTATAACCACGATGGTCACCACTATCCCCGTGGGGAACCGCCTTGCCAGTATGGGACCTTCCGGCATCAGCGGCTGCCGCGGGAACTGCCTTACAACACCACCCCCGCCAGGCACAGGTCTAAACTGAGGCAGCCTTGCCCCAGCCTCAGGCGGCCCTGCAGCCATTTCCTCCGGTGGTACTGCCCGAGGTATCGGCATGCCCGTCACCTGCTGGGGTTCCCCACGGACAGGTGCTTGCGGATAAGATGGGGGCGCATGATACGGCTGTGGTCCCATGATACCACCATAACCTGCCGAAGGAGTCTGAAACCGTGGCGGCGGTGTAGGTACTGCCGGTCTGGGCTCCTCCTGCCCTGGCAGGGCAGGCCCCACAGCAAAACCACAGTGGGGACAGAACTTTGACCTGGGAGGTACTACCCCGTGACATCCCGGACAAATCCGGGCAGCACAGTGCTCACAGAACCTGCTATCAGCATCTATCTCCCGCCCACAATTCGGACACCTGATGACAGACGACATTTATCTCTTATCTCTCCTCAGCTTCACCACCTGTCCCACAACCACCACAAGTTACCGCTATTATACATTTTAGGTTATGTCCTGACCAGCAAAACTACGCCCAGTCTACCAGTTTTCTTTCCTTTGGAGCAAATTGGGGGCAACGCCTTAACGGACTGCAACTGCTTCCATATCCGCCGCAACTATGATAAACTTATGATAAAATGTTTGAAAACGAAGGAGGTGCGCTGCTATGAAGGTCCGCGATGTGATGACTTGGAACGTAGTCACCGTGTCCAGCGATACACCGATAATGGAAGCCAGGAAGATAATGGATGCCCACAATATCCGCCGTCTACCAGTGGTCGACCGCGGTAAGCTGGTCGGCTTAGTCACCAAAGACCGCATACTCCGCGCCAGTCCCTCGCCAGCCACCAGCCTCACCGTCTGGGAAATAAACTACCTGCTGGCGAAGATGACCGTTAGGGAAATAATGGTGAAAGATGTGGTCACGGTCAGCCCTGACATGTCAGCCGAAGCTGCCATAGCCCTGGCGCAGAACAAAAAGGTAGGCTCGCTGGTGGTTGTCGAGGACGGCAAAGTGGTGGGTATAGCCACCACCAACGACTTTTTCTACAAGATACTGAACCCCGTGCTCGGTCTGGGCATGCCCGGGACCCGCATCATCATCTCTGATGGCGCTGACCCGAAGAAGATGACAGATATTTTGGCGCTTGTCCAGAAGAACAACCTCAAGATACTCTCAATGCACAGCATGCCACCTCTGGAGGGCAAGGAAAAAGACCTCTGCCTCCACCTCGATGCCAGCGATGTCAGCCAGCTCGTCAAGGACCTCCAAGGCAAAGGGCTGAAGGTGGAGATAATCGAGAGGTAGCCGGGCAGGCGAGGGGCCTCCCTGTAAGCCTGGCAGACTATTATGTCCTGCTATATCACCTTATGGAACGCCGGTATATCAGGAAATCGCATGAATAGAGGCGCTGGACCATGATACTTGTATATGGAGTCCTGTTTACCCTCGCCGGTTATCTCCTCGGCTCGCTTCCTCAGATGCACCTCGTCGCCCGGGCTAAAGGCATTGACCCTGATGTGGAACCAGACCTTCATGCCGCCTTATGGCAAAAAGCAGGGCGTGCTATCGGCTTCTGTACCATATTTATCGATGTGCTCAAAGGTGCCATACCGATAATAGCCGGCTTTTCGCTGCACCTCCCTTTAGCCATCACCCTTGCCGGCACGGTGGCAGCCACCTGCGGGCAGATGTGGCCTCTGTTCGCAAGGTTCGATGGCGAGAAAGGCAATACCCCGGGAATAGGTGCCACCCTGAGCCTGACCTCCTACCTCATCGCCACCGGGGCAGCGCAGGCTTATATAGTCCTGCTCGCCTTTGTGGTACCGATCGTCATCGGCGTCGCCATAAAGCTGGCCCCGCAGTTCCTGGCACCAGGGCAGACCTGGAGCCAGAGGCTTATGTTCGGCGGTCCCCCCAGCGACAGCATGCCGCTGGGCAACCTGGTAGCCTTCGCCGCCACCCCTATAGTCTCTTACTGCATAAGGCTACCTCTAGAGATGTCCATAGGCCTGGCGTTTCTCTTCCTGGTGATAGTCATCCGCCGCCTCACCGCTGGGCTCAGCGCTGACCTCGCCACAGCCACCATCAGCCCCGCCAGAATACTGCTCAACCGCTTCCTTTACGACCGCAGCTATCACTAGATAACCCCCCTCACTTAAGACACCGTTAGCCTCGCTCCGACGGCAGGGGTACATGGATAAAACCGTCCTCAGCTTTACCTAATGCCTCCGTCTCGCCCCGACGGTACAGAAGAGCAGTATAGGCAGCAATGGCGGCATCGCACATATCGTGGTCCCAGGTCTCGACCTCGGCAGCATACGGCAACAGCCGCTTCAACTTACCCCTTAGCCATTCGATCCCCTGGCGTGTGGACTTAGCTGCCGGCGGTCTGCCCAAAAGCCTCACCTTGCTGGCATAGGGATAGACCTCTACGACCACAAGGCCCGCTTGCTCTAGCCTGCGCTTCAACCTTATGCCTCGATAGACCATGTCTTTAATGATCGACCTTTTGGTGGTGAAATAACAGGGCATTCCCAGCCGCGCCAGCTCCCGCTCACACCACCTCCCCTTAAGCCCTGAAAATGACTGACAGCCACAGCTCTGCTCCAAACAGCAGAGGCCCTGGGGCAAACACAGCGGAGCATCCATAGCCACCACCAATGGCGAGCTTGCCCTTACCGCTTCGACTATGCCATCGTCGGTTTCCTGGCGCCCTTGGTAAATGACATTCAGCTCGTCATCCAGACAGAGACAGGCGCTAGCAATGCGTGGCGAAGAGGTGAGGTCAATCCCGAAGAACAAACTATCTGCCCAGTCTCCTCAAAATCTCCCTAGCGATTATCACCCCACAGGCTGCCGCCTGCACCAGCCCACGGCTTACCCCGGCGCCGTCGCCCGCGGCGAACATGTTCTTGACCTGCGTCTCCAGACAGCGGCTGAGCTTAAGTTGGCTGGAGTAGAACTTCACCTCCACCCCGTAGAGAAGGGTGTGGCGAGATGCCACCCCTGGCGCCAACCTGTCCATCGCTTGCAGCATCTCCACTATCCCCTTTAGATGGCGGTAGGGCAGGGCAAAGCTCAGGTCACCGGGCGTGGCTGCTTTTAAAGTGGGCTGGACGATGCTATGCTTTATCCGCTCCGCGGTAGAACGGTGCCCCTCCAAAAGGTCGCCGAAACGCTGCACCAGCACACCCCCGCTGAGCAGGTTAGCCAACCTCGCCAGGTACTTCCCATAGGCAATCGGTTCGCGGAAGGGCTCGGTGAACATGGTGCTGACCATTATGGCGAAGTTGGTGTTCCCCGTCCTGCGCTCGGCATAACTGTTGCCATTAACAGTTATCACCGGGTCGGCACCACCGGTGGTCTCCATAATCACCTCACCGCCAGGACAGACACAGAAAGTACGTATGCGGTCGTCAAATGTGGGTGAAAAGAACTCCAGTTTTGGCTCGTACAGCACCGAGGTCAATTCCTCGAGCACTGCCGCCGGCACCTCTACCCTGACACCCACATCCACCGGGTTCGACTTCAAACTGAGCCGCAGCCGCCTCGCCTCCTTGACCAGCCAGTCAGCCCCCTCCCTACCCGGCGCCAGCACCAAGTAGCGACAACCAAGCTTCTCCCCTTTCTCCGTCTCCACACCGGTCACCACGCCATCCCTCACCAGCACCCGCACCGCCATCACCCCCAGCCCCAACTCCACCCCCGAGGCAATGAAGTCACGCATCGCCTTCAGCACCTGGCGTGACCTTTCTGTACCGATGTGACGCAGTCTCACCGGCATCAGCCTGAGCTCAGCGAGCTTTGCCCGCCGCCGCAGTCCCTCCACCCCCTCACCAACACCATAGACCCTGTCAGCGGCGCCGAACCTGAGGAACAGCCCGTCCACATACTCAATAAGCCCCTCCAGCTCCTCATCTCCCAGTATCTCCCCGAGGTGTCCGCCAACCGCTGGTGAGAGCGTCAGCTTGCCATCGCTGAAGGCACCAGCCCCTCCCAGCCCACTCACCAAGTTACAGGGTGAACACGAGACACAGCGCTCGCCCCCGTCCTGAAGCGGGCAATGGCGCTCATCAATGTCCTTGCCCTTCTCCAGAAGCAACACCCGGGCGCCACCCCCCTGGCACAGCTCCAGAGCGGTGAACAGCCCCGCCGGACCTCCCCCCACTATGATGACATCATAATCAGCCATTGCTCATCACAGGCTCAAGTCCTCCAGCCGTCCCACCCCAGCTGACTCTGCCGCAGCACCTCGTCCGCTGCCGAAAAGGGGTCGACCTCGCCAGCCTCTACCATCTCCAGATACCTCGCCAGCCTGCCATCGCGTTCCACCAGCCTCAGCACCTCCTCGGCGAGCCTCCGTTCCACTGTACTCAGGAACTCCTGCCTCCGCCTCTGCCTGCGCCGCTCGACTAGCCTCCCGCTCTTCTCCATCGACTCACGGTGCCTCTCGATCTGCTGGCACAGTTCCCCAATGCCGGTACCGTTGACCGCCACGGTGCTGAGTACCGGCACCTGCCACCACTCGTCCCCAGGACGGAGCTGCAGCATCGCCCTGAGTTCGTTCACCAGATGGTCGGCACTAGGTCTGTCAGCCTTATTGACCACAAAAATATCGGCTATTTCTAGCAAGCCAGCCTTCATCGTCTGGACGGTGTCACCGGCTTCAGGTACCAGCACGACCACCACCGTGTCCGAGTTCTGCATGATGTCAAGCTCCGTCTGTCCGACTCCCACTGTCTCTACCAGCACAAAGTCCTTGCCAAAGGCGTCCAGCAGCTTGACCACTCCCCCCACCGTTAAGGGAAGACCACCGTGGCTCCCTCGCGTTGCCATGCTCCTGATAAACACACCGCTGTCCAGATAATGCTGCTGCATCCTTATCCTATCACCGAGCACCGCCCCACCGCTGAACGGGCTGGTGGGGTCGGCAGCCACTATGCCCACGGTGAAGCCCCGCTCTCGCCATACCGCAGTCACCCTGTCCACCACGGTGCTCTTGCCCGCACCCGGTGGTCCCGTTATACCCACGCAGTAGGCTTTCCCCAGACGGTGGTGGATATAGCCCATTACCTCAGCCACCTCAGCACCCCCCTGCTCCACCTTGGTGATCAGCCTCGCCAGCGCCATGGTATCGCCACCGAGCATCCGGTCAACAAGCGCTGCTATAGATGCGGCAGAAGGGCCCTCTCTACTCTCCATAGTACTCGCAAAGCCCAGCTACCATTCTATAGGCTAGACCAGCCCCCGTCAAACAGCCCCTGTCCACCCCCAACGCTAACGCCCCAGGGCAGATGACCTGACAGGGAACCTTTGACATTGTACAGAGAAGATAATATCATGTTAGAATCCGAGACAACGAGCGAAAGGGGGGTCAACATGGTCAGACCTTCGCGAACCCTGCTGGTAGCAGTCCTGATGGTAGCGGTACTGGCAACATCCACAGCAGTTTCCTGTGCCCTGATGGGACCAGGCGATTCAGAGGAAAGTAAAGCTGTCCCAATAGCCGACCCCATCAAGATCGATTCAGGACTGATATCTGGCACCCTTGCGGTAAGTGAACCGGGGAAGGAGGTGCGGATATACAAGGGCATACCTTACGCGGCACCGCCGGTGGGAGGCCTGCGATGGAAGCCACCACAGCCCGTTGTTCCTTGGACGGGTGTCCGCCAGTGCACCGAGTGGGGAAACCGAAGCCCGCAAACAGGAGAGTTCGGGACAGGCAACACCAGCGAAGACTGCCTCTACCTGAACGTATCAACACCAGCAAAAACCACTGCTGACAGACTTCCGGTGATGGTGTTCTTCCACGGTGGGGGCTTGACCATAGGTAGCGGCAACGGTCCCCTTTACAACCATTATGCGCTACCCCAACATGGGGTGGTACTTGTCACCGTCAACCATAGATTGGGACCAATAGGTTTTCTGGCTCACCCGGCTCTGTCCGCGGAATCAGCACACAACTCCTCGGGGAACTACGGCGTCCTCGACCTAATCGCCGCCCTGCAATGGGTGCAGAGGAACATCTCCGCCTTTGGCGGTGACCCCAACAACGTTACCATCTTCGGCGAGTCCGGTGGCGGCGGCAAGGTGCTGTCCTGCATGTCATCTCCGTTAGCCAAAGGGCTGTTCCACCGGGCTATCATACAAAGCGGCTCGGCTTAGGCGGCACCCACCGGCACCGCCACCCGCGAACAGGCGGAGAAGATGGGCAAAAACCTGGCAGCGAAATTGGGAGCCAACGGGACACCCGCCGAGGTGCTGGCCACCCTGCGCGCCAAAAGCTGGCAGGAAATAGTGGACGCTGCCTCAGCCAGCGATTCCGGCTACAACACCATGCTGACAGCTGATGGCTGGGTCCTGCCTGACACCGTCTATAACGTCTTTCAACAGGGCAAACAAAACGATGTCCCGCTCATTGTCGGTGCCCAGGAGGGAGAGATCACAGAAGTGTCCACCAGCATCCCCCGCATTGCCACGCTGATGACAACCACCGCCTCGTCCAAGGTCTACACTTACGTGTTCAGCCATGTGCCTTCCCGCTGGAAAGAGGAGGGCGTGGTCGCTTTCCACGGACTCGAGCTACCCTATGTCTTCGGACTCCTCGAGGCAATACCAACACTGGCATTTCTCGGCAGGACAAGCGGGGTGAAACAGCCTGACCCAGGGTCCGGTGACAATGACAAGCTGATAGCCGAGAATATGATGAGGATGTGGGTACAGTTCGCTAGGACAGGGAATCCCAGCGTTCCCGGGCTGGTCGACTGGCCCCCATACCAGCCCACCACGGAACAGTACTTGGATATCGGCTATGAACTAAAAGTCAAGACCGGGCTGTCAAAGGCTGGTGTGACACCCTCACCGGCTGCTGCCCGGCCAGCAGGCGAAGCCACCTATACCAACTCCGAGTTCGGTTTTTCGCTCAAGTACCCCGATAACTGGACACCAAAGACCGGAGACCTCGGACCGAACGTCATTTGGAGAGTGGGTGCAGGCAGTTATTGCGTGCCCACGGTCAGGGTCATCGTCCGTGACCAGTCTGAGGGTGCTGACCTGAAAGAGGTGTTCACCAGGCACCTCACAGCCGATGGCAACAAGACCATCGACACCTTCTCAGCCAGCAAGATCACCATAAACGGCACCCAGCTAGACCAAGCTGAAGTCAGCTATACCGGCGCTGCCGGCAAGTACGATAGCCTCGTAATCGGGCTAGTGAAGAAGGGTAAATGGGTGGTAATTGAAGTGTTCACCGTGCCCGCCTACTTTCCCTTCACCACCCCAACTCAAAAGGCAGACATAATCAGCACCATAAGGTTCCAATAAGACCATGCCAGGCGTACACGCCCCGATTGCCGGACGGTGTCCGCCATACCGGTGTGCCCATTGTTCGCCGCTAGGAGCAGCTATCTGCGCCATTCAGCCATGCCTGAGCCATTGACATTATGTTTGCTTGCTGTTACACTTGAGCATAGCAGACATGCCCAAACAAACGGCAAAGGCAAACCGGAAGATAAGGGTGCTTATCGCCGACCAGCAGCCCCTCTTCCGCCACGGCGTCCGCGCTGCCCTTAGCCGCGCCGCAGACATCGAGGTCTGCGGTGAGGCGGGCAGTCCCGACGAGCTTATGTCTGCAGTGCACAACCTCTATCCAGATGTAATACTCCTGGATATCGGGCTGTCCCGTAGCCGCCAGCCAGACCTCGCCAGGACGATAAAACAGCTAGTGCCCAGCATTGCCATCGTCCTGCTCACACCCAGCCCCACCGATGAAGAGCTCTTCCAGGCGATAAGGTCACGCGTGGCTGGCTACCTGAAGCGCGATGTTTTGCCCGAGGAGCTCACCACCGTCATCCGCCGCTGCGCCAATGGCGAGCACCCCATAAACGATGTCTTCCTTTCCAGACCTAAAGTCGCCCAGCAGGTGCTGGAACAGTTCCAGGACCTCTCCTGGGGCAAGGGCGTGGAACACTTCGTCTCCCCGCTCACCCCACGCGAGACCGAAATCCTCACCTACATGGCGCAGGGCTACTTCAACAAGCAGATCGCCGCCATCCTGAATATCAGCGAGCAGACCATCAAGAACCATATCACCTCCATCCTGCGCAAGCTCGACGCCAACGCCCGCACACAGGCAGTCATCACCGCCCTCAAACGCGGACTGATCACCCTGGACTAGGCTGCCACCGCTATACCGCACCTAACGATATGGCCTGGCTGATGGTGCCGCTGTCCCTATCGTATGACAGGCTGATTCCCATTACCCTGAAGGCGGCTCCGTCCAGGTTAGCCCACCTGTCGGTTATTTGGACGACATCGAACAACTCTATGGCACAGTTGGGCAGGGCTGACAGCTCCCCCTTTGTCTTCTGGAGCCTCATCTTCTCTATGACCGCCTGCGCCACCGAGGTGCACAGGGCGGCGGTGTGGATAGCTGGCTCCCTCACAATATCGAGGCGGTAGCCCACCTTTGCCACCTCGTCCGAGTCGTAAGCCTGCCCTGATACCAGACCGCCGCCTGCTGCCTCACCGTACACCACCACCATGTTGACAGCCAAAGTCTGCGCCTCCCACAGGACATCGGTGGCTTTATGCACAAGCTTGCCCGGTGGGACAACCCGTTGCTGCGGCAGGTTCAGCAGGGCAGAATTAAGCAGATATGAATTGAGCATCCGTTATGCAGCGCCAAAGACCCCAGCTCACCCCCGCTGCAACCACCCCAGCACCTTTCTGGACACGCTGGTACTGTGTCTTCGAACAGCGGCTGACACCCACTTTGCCGATTGTCTGCGCTCAGGGCACCACCGGCAAAACTCCAACGGCTCCGAACGGCTTATTTTGCCAAGATATCGCTCCATCGCCCGCCTGGCATCATCGCGGAATATCTCCACGTAGTCCGACCACGTTACCTGAATGGGCTCCGTATGCACCATGTTCCAAAAATGGATATAAGCTGGTCTGGGGCACAGGTAGAACCGCCCCTCATAAAGAGTATGGCAGAATTTCGACGGGCAATTGGCGAACGCCACAATCGGGTCTGAATCGCCCTTTGTGTTCAGCAAATAAAACCAGTCCTTGTTTTTGCCCACATCCTGTACCCGGCAGCTCACGCCATACTCGGCAGCAAGACGGGCGACAGCCTTCCTATCCGCTCCCGGCGGCATTTTCGGATAGTAAGTGATCCTAAGCGCAACGCCGTTCCGGGAAAGGGCTTCCCAAAAATCGCTTCCCATACGCCCCAGCAGGATCCCGTTGGTAGCTATCTCGATGTGTGCCCCGGGGAGGTACTTCCTGGACAGATGGACGAAGTCCAGCAATTGGGGATGGAGCGTTGGCTCTCCTCCAAGGAGGGCTAGCCGCTCGATGGAGCCAACGACCTCCAACAGACGGACAAGCTGCTTGTGGAACCACTCCAGTTCAATAAAGCGTTTGGGGGCGAGGTTGGAAAAATGGCTGCACAGCTCACAGTTTAAATTGCAGTGGTCAACGATATGCATCTCTAAATAAGGTAGTTTCAATGTTACCTTTCGACCTCCATGGATATCGTTTTTAGCCATCCTGCACCAAGACCGAGGCTATTTCACAGTCTCTTCAGACACCATGCCGCCATACAGCTATTTCCCTCGCCGGCGCCGTATGATAGTCCCGCCTGGGTATCGTCGCCTATATAACCGTGCATAGTGACTATATCCCCTTGATTTAGCATAAGCACGCCGTTGTGCACAATCCTCATCATGTTCGCGGTGCCAGCATGGAACAGGCTAGCTATTATTTGCACACCGTTGACGAAGATGTAAATTCCGTACCTCTTACCGTCTCTAGCTGTAGGGTACTGTAGTTGAAACATAAATGCATAGATGCCGTCGAAGGGTACTACATACTGAGCCTTTCTAATCCAGTAGTAATAACTTGGAGCGAAATCAGACCCAGATACTTTGGCTAAAGTCAACTGGCTTGCCGAGTCCCTTGTTGCCACATAACCTTCCCCAGTATTCAATGTCCCCTGTGCATTGGAAGCCCACCTGACACGGGCACCTCTTATAGCTGCAGGGAAATTGGCATCAGCATCCCGAATATGAGTTGCATCGGAATTAGAGTCTGCCTGCAGGTAGTTACCCTCCTGCCCGTACCAGTCCCCTGTCTGAAAACAGTCTCCATAGTTGAAGACGATGGTATCAAGCTCCACACGGGGATTGTTAGCTCCGGCAACACCAGAATACAGTTCGCCCTGGGCGCTGCTGAGGTAGGCTTTGGCTAGCGTCCGGTCTATCAGACTAGTCTTCTCCTGCAGGTCTGAGACATCGCTCTGCAGGTCTGCGGTGGCGCCCTGCAGCTCCTCTACATAGCCCGCCGTCCATCTAAGCTGTACCGCTGCCCCGGCATTATGGCTGGCTGCAGTGGTACCCTCCTTCCCCCTCTCTACAATGAAAATATCATCATCCCTGGCAGTGCACAGCAGTATCTCATCATCGACCGAGATGTGGAAGTTGGAGCCGGGGAACTTCACCCCTTCCCCACCGACCACCGTGAGGCTGGTAGCACTGGCGTTGATGGCACTGGCTAGCGCGCTACCGGCATTGTTCTTGACTTTCAAAAAAGCCATTTTTCTCCTTTCACCCTCACCCCACCTCTCCCCCAAGGGAGAGGTGTTTATAAAGCCCCAACAAAGGGGAAGCCCTTAAGGTCCCGCCTCTTGTACTCTTATAGCACAGAAGTATAGCCTCTGGCACCGCCTCAGTCCAGAAAGTACTCATAGTCGACTTGGTCCGATGGCTGTGGATAGACCATGGTGGCGTCCAGCCCCAAAAACCTTAACCTGTCGGGTAGCATATCAAGCAGCCTGCGTAGTACTTGGGCTGCGGTCTCACCCGCCCTTACGGTCAGTCTCGGGTAGAGGGATGTGGCAAGCGTGCTTCTGGACTTATAGCTCAAGCTTCCGCCCACAGCTTGAAGGACTAAGGCGATGAGCCCATGGGCATGGTACTGGTCAGAGCCGATGTTCCACTCCACGGGCTGGTCGAACTGGTACCTCTCCAGAAGTGCCCAGGCGTCCACCGCCTCGATCCTAAAGACCGCTCTACCCGGGCCACGACGGTATGCCCACGAGTCTATGAAGTACCTCGATACCTCCTGGTACTCCTCCCCCTCAGGCGTCCTATAGCCAAGGTACAGGTTCAGCCGTGAGCCCCTCTTGAGGTAGGCAAGGCTACCGCAGCCCGGGCTATTGAAGTAGCCTGTGGAATTGTCCAGCTCCACAGTGAGCGCTGACCCGGTCTCCCGCTGCCTTTCCTCCAGCCTCAATACCCTGCCCATCGGTATGGTAAACTTCCCCCCTGCGCCGCTGCCCGCCGCTGGCGGCGTCCACGATGACGGTATGCCAGCCCTCCATACCTCATTCGCCTGCGTAGCCCAAAGGTAGCTACCATCGCAGCAAAGGCTCATACCGTACCGGGCATAGGTGGGGATGGTGTCCGCCTTCGTCCACTGGCTATCGAAAAAGTCGGCACCGGGCTGAAGCCTGAAGACCCAGGGCGTACCGCTCCTGGTAAGACACAGCAGGGCTGGATAGCTGGCTGGCTTGCAGAGCGAGGGCCCCACCATGTCCGGCGATTCCCCGGCTAACATCTCCAGCACGGCTTGGTTTACCTCCCAGTAGGTGGGGGTGCGCCTTGCCCCAGCCCCACCCCGGTACTGCTGCTCAAACTCCCTCCGCTGGACTTGTCCCCTGATGTCAAGCCTGGCTCTGGCAAGTCCCATCTTGGCATCGGTTGCCCAGGTATTAGCAGCCACCCTGTAGCCCTGCCCATACACCATGCGCTGCACCGTCACATAGCTGCCTTCGGTCACAAGGGCAACGATGTTGTAGTCACCATCGAAGTACATGGCTAATGCCTGCACAGCGAAGTCTCCCGCCCTCTGCCCCATGCCCGTGCTCCAGCCCCCTGAAGTCCTGCGCTGTATATAGAGGCTTAAGGGGTCGTTCACATCTGAAGCGTGGACTATGGCGCAGTCCCCGCCGGACTTAAAGGCGATGGCAACGCCCCTCTCGCAGGGGCGGGTGTTGGTGAACGATGTCCAGCCTCCCCAATTTACGCCGTCGTTGCTGGACTCCCGCCGGTAGAGGTAGCTGGCGTCCATAGCCACCATAATAACATTGTCCCCCTGTGCGCCGATGGCTACCCTCCCCTGCGGACTTGAGGGGACCGTGCCCATGTTTGTCCAATAAGCAAAGTTGCTCCCCGCTCCGGGGCTAGCCACCCTTGAATAGTAGATGGTCGTCCCCTGCATCCTCACCCGGTGCAGTGTACCTGCGCCCGATATGCAGCTATCGTGCCAAAACTGCGGCTCGGTGCCGCCGTAGAGCTTCGTCCAGTTAAACAAGCCCCCTCCCCACACCACCGACGGCTGCCACTGCGGGTGCCCATAAGCTTGGACCTCTAACTTCAAGAGGGGTTTGCCCAAAGGGCGCTTCTGGGCTTCACGTAAGGTGTCTGAAAGGTCTTTCATCTTACCCTCGCCTTGCCTCTCCCTCACCCTATCCCTCTCCCTGTCCCTCACCTTACCTCTCCCTAAATGGAGAGGGACTATTAGGGATTATTAAAGTCTCTTTGGAGAGGGGCTACTGAAGTTGTGTGTCAAGGGACCATTGAAGTCCCCCCTCAAGGGGGAGAGACTTTCAGGTTGTCTCCTCAGGGACAGGTGTGCAGCTATCTGCCCAATGCCTCTCCTGCCAGTGCGCCCACGCTGTAGACGGTGGCACCCCACAGCCCACGCAACCTTCTCCAGTCGTAACTGGTCTGGCTCAAGTCGTCAAGGTTTTTAAGCGTGGTGGCGGTACGCTTCACGGTAGCCCTAAACTCGTAGAGCTCTGGTGGGTGCAGTTTGCAGCCCTGGGAGTCCTTGCTCTCGAACTCCAGCTGCTTCCAGGCGTCCTCAGCCAGCCCTCGGAGGTAATTCCAGTAAGCCAGAGCCTGTCTTATATCGGTGCACTCCAGCTTCTTGCCCACTTCCTCGGCTGCCCGGTAGATGCTGGTCAGGGCTTCTGGTGCGTCAGGGAAAGCCGCTTTAGCCAGCCCCACGGCGCCGGCGTGTACCTGCCTGACGAACTCCGCCTCATCGAAGGGCTCGACAGTGACCGCCCCCGTACCAGCAGCTTGGGCGGCTGGCTTTGGGCAGCTCTCCGCCGGCAGGCTGGTCTGCTTGGTGGCGCTGAGCATGTTGTAATAGGCTTCCTCCGCCTGCGCCCTGTGGACATCGTTCCAGCCTTCCACGATGAGGTAAGCCACGCCTGAGACCAGCATCGCCAGCAGCGGCACGAATTCCTGCAGCTCCTGCGCCTGCTGGGGGTCCTGGACCAGAAAGCTGATAACGCTGGTCAGAAAGGTGGCGATAAACACGCTGTACTTCTTTTTGCCCTGCAAGAACTTGTTTATGCTGTCCCCCACGGTATCCCTCCTTTGCCTGTAGTCCCATCGCACTTTGGCGACATTTTTTCACACCCTATCTTGCCACTTCTTGGTCCTCCCTCCCCGGCGGGAGAAAGTTAGACCCACCGCCACTGATAGTGGCGCTAGCCCCTCTCTCCCCCCGCTGGGAGAGAGTTAGAGTGAGGGCAGAAGTCTGAATAACAAGAACGCTACTGTTTTTTATTCTATGAGAGCGGACAAGGTGTCCGGGACCGGCCTGTCGTTTTCCCGGTAGTGCCTAGCTAGGTGCTTGGCGGCGTCGAGTACCTGCTGCTCGGTAGCCTCCACCCTCTTGCCCCGGTAGCCCCCGGGGGAAAGCGCCGCCACCGCAAGGGGTAGCCTGTCCCAGTCTGTGGTCTTATAGTGCCCTATCTTGCCCTTTACAGCCCTCCAGATAGCCCTGGTATGGTGGGGCAGCTTCCACGTCTCGGGGCCATCCTTGTCACCCACGATAGCGAAAGCCTGATAGGGCAAGCCCTCTTTGGTGGGCGGCAGCGCCTGTTCGATCTTTTCCCTCGCTTTTGCCTTGGCCATTTTCTTTCTCCTTTCCCCTCACTCTATCTCTCCCCCAAAGGGGAGAGAGGAGGTGTAGGTGTCCCGTAATCCCTCCCCCAGGGAGAGAAAAAATATAAGTGCTCGTCTTCTCTCACCCCAAGGGGAGGTGAGTGGGGGCTGGTCTTTTCTGGTCTGGCTTCATGTGTCCTCGGTATACAGGGCTGAAGTCCTCACTTTGTTGTCCCGTGATGATGCCCTGAGGGCACGCCTGAACTCGTTAAGCAGGCCCAGCCCCCACTGGCGGTAGTCCCTGTCCGCCTCCACCCCACCGATGTTTGCGGTCTCGGTGACATACTGCGCCATAGCAAGCACAGCATAGGCTGCAGCCCCCAGGGCGACCACATGCTCAAGGTGCGCTGGGACGGTGCTGGTGCTGCCGTCCAGGGTGTGGACTGTGGTGTAGTAGACGCGGGCATCGCCGCCATCACCGGGACTAGCCCCAAGCATGGTGAGGGTGTCGTTAAAGGTGCTGAAGCGGACAAAGCTCGGTGGCGTCTCCCCGATGGGGAACTCCACCTTCTCGATGCGGATGCGCCGGCTTATCTCAGAGATGTCTAGCCCATAGCTTCCCTCTGTGGTCTGGACATCCGCCGTCATCTCCCGCGGCACCCACCGTGACAGCTCAGCCACCGCCCGCTGTATAGCCCGGTCTATTTCGTCGTCGCTCCAGCGGTAGTGGTTGGGGTCCTCGTCCTTGAGGTCCCGCCTCACCAGTGCCCTCATGGTGGAAAGGTCCATCTTTTCAGCTTACCTCGTTTTCGCTCTCCCCCTTACCCTTACCTGACCCTCACCTCACCTCTCCCTAAAAGGGAGAGGGATAGCGGTCTCCACCCTAACCCTCTCTCCCTCTGGGAGAGGGACTTCCCTTTCCCCTCTCCCTCTGGGAGAGGGACTTCCTTTCCCCTCTCCCTCTGGGAGAGGAAGAAGGTGAGGGAAAGAAATCTTGGCGTTGCTGCTGCCCCCCAAGGGGGAGCTCCCGCCGCTTGTCCTTCCATCCTCTTTGTCAACTCCTTGGCTGCTCCCCCTTGAAGGCACCCCAATGAACGGACCGAAGGAAGTCCCTTCTGCACAGCCCTTCTGCCCCACCTTTAGTCCTTTAGTCCTGTACACCGATAAGCGCTGCCCTTGCCACCGCGGAGAAGTCCACTATGCCGCAGTACCACTTAATGCGGGTGCGGGTGGCGTCGTAGCTCTCCAGCGAGCCTATCTGCTCGACCTGCAGACCGCCGGCGCCTTGAATACCGCATACCGCCCCCTCCCCGAACTTCAGGGCATAGATGGTACTACAGCTCCCACCGCTGACCGCGGTCTCATAGCCCGAGGCGAGGGTGTGGCTGTCCTTGATATAGTCGGACACCGCCACCGGGACCCCGTTATAAAGTTGGATGTACTCGCCGAACTCGCCCTTTGCGGTCTCGAGGTAGCTACCTGAAGCCCTCACCAGCGCCTGCAGCTTCCTGCGGCTGCGCTTGCTCATCAGCAGCAAGTCCGGCTTGCCCGGCTTAACGGCGTCCACCAACTCATCTACCTTAGCCAGGGTGAGCGTAGCCCCTGTGCCCCCCATGGTGACCACCTGCGTGCCCGCCTGGCTGGTGTCGATCAGCTTGATGATGCCGTCGAAGGCATCGGCATCGCCGCTCATGCCCAGAAAGTCTGTGGTGGTGCCATAGATAAAGGTGCTTTCGAACTTCTGCCTCACCGCTTTAGCCGCCAGCTCCAGCATAGCCGCCTCGATGTCCATAACATTCTGCCTCGTGCCCTTGACATAGTTGTCCACATCGGCGTCCTCGATCAAGATCTTCAAAGTGGCGGTGAGCTGGTCGAACTGGAAGGCGCCGGGCGCTGAGACCTGCTCGCCCACTGCGTAGAAGGCTGCTTCAGGGACGGTCTTCTCCCTGTTATAGGTCAGGGCGTTCCCCTGGATCTCAATAAACGGCATCATCTGGAGTATGGGCGACTCCTTGATGATGGTCTCGATTATGCCCTGATAGAGCACATCTTGGGAAAGTCTGGCATATTCAGCTAGAGTCGTTGCCATCTATTCGCTCCTTTTTTGGTTTTATTTCGCCTGCCGGCTCTTCACAGCGTAGGCGATCTTCTCTTTGGCGCTCAGGGCTGACAGGTCGGGCTCTTGCCGTGGCGGTGCCCCCGCCGGCACCACCACCCCTTTCGCCTGCTCGGCGATGGCTGCCCTCACCTTAGCCACCAGGTCGTTAGCCCTGTTAACCGAGGCTTTGACCTCTTCGATGGTGCCCCCCACCACCGCCTCCGGGGGTACCAGCGGGCTGTGCTCACGGACAAGGCGCTTATAGTCCTCCACCGCGAAGGCATAGGCGGCTTTCGCCCCCTCAAGCTCCTCTTTGGTCAGCTCCAGCGACCTCTGCAGCGCCGCCATATCCCCGTCCTTAAGCAGTAATTCCTGCTCAAGCTGGGCTATCCTAGCTTTAAGCTCCTGCGTAGCCTGAGCCACCAGCCCACCCTGCTCCGCCGCCTCGGCTTCGAGCCCCGACTTGATTTCGGCTCTAGTCCCCTCTCCGGGGCTGCCCCCCGCTTCCTGCGGTCCTAGTCCAATGACTGGCAATCTTCCTCCCTCCTTTCGCTTTATTCTTCAAAGCTCTCCGTCCCGGCTGACCGCGTCCCCACCCCGCCTTCCTCCACGCCAGCCCCTAAAGCCCGGTCCATCTCCATAATCCGGCGCCTCTCCTCAAGCCAGCGGTCGAACTCAAAGTCGGGGTCGCGTATGCCGAGCCCCTCCATGGCGGTGCGCCGCGCGTGGACACCGGACATAACAAGTAGCTGCTCGTTCCGCGCCTGCCTTGCCCTGTCCTGGGGGACTATGCTCCCCCACTGCACCTGCACCCTGACATCGCTCAAGTCCTCTTCCTCATAGAGCCGGTGCAGCTCCAGTACCAGGCGGCACCGCTTCTCATAGGCTGCCTTCCTTATGGTACGCTTCCGCTGCACCTTCTGGAGCAAGCTCTGCAGCTCCACCTCCAGCGCCACGCCGGAAAGCTCCCGCTCTATTCCCCCGTAGGCTGCCCTGGGCGCCTC
This sequence comes from uncultured Dehalococcoidia bacterium, assembly GCA_937975645.1. Classification (GTDB taxonomy): domain Bacteria; phylum Chloroflexota; class Dehalococcoidia; order GIF9; family UBA5629; genus CALJTV01. Next base: position 20,725 of record CALJTV010000045.1, read on the forward strand.
CGAGAGGTCGTGCAGACAGCGGTAGATAAGGTCAATATAGTCCACATGCAGCCTGATGCCTCCCCCCTGGAGCAGGTCGAGGATATAAGCTCGGGCATCCGGCGGCAGCGTCCACACCGCCCCCGGCTGCACCCTGATGTCCTCGGCTAACTCCACACCCTCGAGGACGGCGATGGGGTTGCCCGATACCTCGAGGATGCGGGAAAGCTGGCTGAGCGCCCTGTTGAGCTCTCTCTGCGGCTGCATAAGCTGGGGGATGTCCGACACCCCCCAGAACTCCTTGGGCTGGCGCAAGTTGGGGAAGATGACGAAGGGGATGAAGCCGTAGGGGTTCTTCTCCCTCCTCAGGGGCTCATTGCCCAGGTAGACCTCGAAGCCGGCATCCGTCCACACCTCGGTGACCTTCGCCTGCTTACCCGCCAGCTTGATACCGTAGAGCAGCCGCACCTCCTCATCGCTCAAGGTATACTGGCTTGCCACCTTCCACACCCTTGAGGTATCATCGCCCACCCACCAGGCATAGATGCCCTCCGGGGAGGGGCTGGTCACCCTGATGCGCTTCTCGGCGGTGTCCCAGAGAACCTTATAGCAGCCGTCGCCAAGCACGGCGGCGTCGACCTCGGTCTCATAGTCTAGCTGGGCAAGGAAGTTCCTATCGTAGACATCGTAGAGCACCGCCTCCGCCCGCCTTGCCCTCCGCTTAGCCCCCGCGGACTCGTCCCCGGGGACGCACACCATGCTGAAGCCCTGCAGGAGGTAGCTGGTGACCTTGTCGATGGCAACTTTGGCATAGTTGAACACCAGCTGGCGGTGCCTCGAGCGCTCCTGCCACTGCACGCCATTGTAGAAGTCGAGGTAGCACCTGTAGTTGCTCAAGCGCCTGGCGTCCCGTGACGCCAGCTCCTTGGGGCTGAAGCCGCTCATACCACCCTCACCCCCTTGAGCGCCCGCTGCACCGTGCGCACGCTCACATTGAACATCCTGGCGATCTCGGCGCTGCTCTTTCCTTTAGCCCGCAGCGCCCCCATCCTCTCCGCCCTCAGCCTCATCCTCAGCCTCTGCCTCAGCCTCGGCTCCTCCTCCACACATTTCTCCAAAGGGCACTCCAGACACCTCGGGTAAAGCTCACAACCCTCGTCCCGCCACTCAAAGCTTTCAGCTAAAAACTCCACCATAACACCCTAAATAATAGTACACTTGTTCTACCCATTCAAGGGGAAGATGTCGCCTGTTGAGTTTAGGGGCTTGACAAAAGCGGACAAAAAGGCAAAACTGGTAAGCATGAAAGGCTTAAAGGTTCTGGGGCTGTCCAGCCTCCTGGTGCTGACGTTGCTTTCCGCCCTGTTGTGGTCGCCCCTGAAAGCCGCTGCCGGTGGCTGAGCCGGCGATGTCTGTTCCACGGTCAGTGGAATAAGCGGAGAGGGCAAGGGCACCGTGGGCTCCACGGTGACCATCAACATAAGTGGCACCTCCACCTACATTGTGGGCGACTACGAGGTCATCTGGAGCAGCAAACCGCTCACCATGGAAGCGACTGACTATGTAGTGGTGGCTAAAGGGACGACCCCGCGGACGCGGGACCTTTCGGTCACCTTCACCGTCCCCGAGACGCCCATGGGCAACAACTACGTGCAGTTGCGGCTGGCGATGCGCCCGGGCACGGAGATGGGCTACCTCAAGGATGTCCCCTATGTCGGCTCCGCCGGTGTCTTCCTGGTGCTGCCCGACTTCAAGCTATCGCCGACCTCCGCCCCTCCGGGCAAGAAGGTGACCCTCACCGGCACCGGCTTCCCGGCGAGCAGGCCGGTCACCATCAGCTTCGATGGCAAGGAGCTCGACCTCAACCTCAAGACCAACGATAAGGGCACCTTTGTCACCGAGTTCACCGTGCCGCCGACGATAGCCGGCAGGCACGAGCTCAAAGCCTCCGCCGAGACCATGCTCTACGGCAGCGAGCTCACTGCCAGCCTCCAGGTGGTGCCCGGGCTCGTCCTCTCTCCGGACAGCCCCGGCATCGGCGATACCGTCACCGTCAGGGGCTCCGGCTTCGCCGCCAACAGCCAGGTGACGGTCAAATACGACGACATATTGATAACCGACTCCGCCAAGACCGACCTCAACGGCAGCTTCAGCCACCAGTTCCAAGTCCCCGAGACCAAGGAGTCGCGACACAAGGTCACCGCCACCGATAAGGCGGGCAACAAGGCTACCTTCGAGCTGCCCCTGGAGTCCCAACCCCCACCTGAGCCCACTCCCCTCTATCCCACCAACCAGCGCTTCGGCTGGTTCGGCGCCCAGACCGTCACCTTCAAGTGGGAGCCGGTGGACGACCCCAGCGGCGTCAGCTACACCGTCGAGGTGGGCACCAACCCCAGGGTCTTCCCCCCGGTAGTGTCTAAGGAGAATATCGCCGGGAACACCTGGAGCGTCAAGCTCAAGCCCGGCACCTACTACTGGAGGGTGAGGGCGGTGGACGGCTGCGGCAATATGAGCGACTGGGAGTCCACCTACTACGCCTTCCACGTCGGCTTCTTCTCCGGCTGGGTGCTGGTCATCGTCGCCGTCATCTTGCTCGTCATCTTCATCCTCGCCCTGCGCGCCTTCTTCCGCCGCCTCAGCGAATATATCAGGTAGCATCCCTCACCTGACCTCTGCCGAAGGGAGAGGAAGCCTATCTCCTCTTCCTATCCTCCCTCTCCCTTTAGGGAGAGGAATACTATCTCCTCTTCTTCCTATCCTCCCTCTGCCTTCAGCTCATATCCTCCCTCTCCCTTTAGCTCATATCTTCCCTCTCCCTTTAGGGAGAGGGTAAGGGTGAGGGTAAAGGAGAGGGTAAGGGTGAGGGTAAAGGAGAGGGTAAGGGTGAGGGCAAAGGAGAGGGCAAAAAAGTGCTATAATTGATGAATGGACCGCCGTAACCAGAAAGAAATCGCCCGCAAGCTGCGCCGAAGGTCCACCGAAGCCGAAAGACTGCTCTGGAGGCACCTCAGGAACCGCAGTCTCGATGACATAAAGTTCCGCCGCCAGCACCCTCTGGGAAGATACATCGTGGACTTTGTCAGCCTGGAAAAAAGGCTCATCGTGGAGCTCGACGGCGGACAGCATGCCCAGCTGTCCATCGCCCGGGATGACCGCAAGCGCCAGCAGCAGCTGGAAGAGATGGGCTTCAGGGTGCTGAGGTTCTGGGACAACGACGTGCTGACGAATATTGAAGGGGTGGTGGAGGTGATCAGGAACGCCCTCACCTAACCTCTCCCTCAGGGAGAGGAATACTATCTCCTCTTCCTATCTCCCCTCTCCCTCAGGGAGAGGAATACTATCTCCTCTTCCTATCTCCCCTCTCCCTCAGGGAGAGGAATACTATCTCCTCCTCTTCCTATCCTCCCTCTGCCTTCAGCTCATATCCTCCCTCTCCCTTTAGCTCATATCTTCCCTCTCCCTTTAGCTCATATCTTCCCTCTCCCTTTAGCTCATATCTTCCCTCTCCCTTTAGGGAGAGGGTAAGGGTGAGGGTAAAGGAGAGGGTAAGGGTGAGGGCAATGGAGAGGGTAAGGGTGAGGGTGAGGGCAAGGGCAATGGAGAGGGTGAGGGAGAGACCGGACGAATGTCGTCCCAGGGGCTTGACAACCGTGGTAAAATAGTACCAGACGGACAAAGAGGAGTCCGTCGGTTGAAGTGTCTGTGAAAGGAGGTGATGCCATGGCAAAAGCGCCGCGGCGAAAGCTCGGCTGCGGCAAGATGGACTGCGTCCTGGCTCCGGGACATAAAGCCCTAAATCCAGGGGAGCAGCCCGGGGGCGGGCTTTAGAAATACCCGAAAAAAGTGAACACTTTCCCGAAAGGGTTTTCCCTAAAACTGGAGGCGGAGTTTAAAAAAATACACTTCTCTCCCCAAAAAGAGAAAAGGTCGAGCTCCGCCGAAGGTCTCCGAAAAAGGCTGGAGACCGGACTGCTTCAAAGGCAGAAAAGTCAAAGGTAGTTTTCGGAGTTCACTAACACAGGAGGTAAAATGAAGAAATACCCTAGTATGTTTGGAGTCTTGGCGGCA
>CALJTV010000046.1 GCA_937975645.1 uncultured Dehalococcoidia bacterium
GCTCTAATTCATAAGGACAGTTGGGGGTTACGCCCACTCCAAGAAAACCCTACAAATGATCGACTAGCGCGCTTAGCACGACTCATTGCTCTAAAAGAGCAGGTGAAATATGATTTGAATCCTCAAGACTATACCTGCGAACTTGGTAAGCCTGATCCTAATAATCCTAATGACCTAGGCTATCCGTGGCTGCGGGATGCATTCTGCTTGGGTGAGAAGCGGCGTGGCTTTGTCATTGGCGAACAGAGGCAAATCGGGAATAGTCAGAAGGAAGAGCTACCAGTTAAAGATGCCCCTAACTACAACTTTGATTTACGTCGTGAAGACATTGGTAAAGAGGTCTATGTCGAAGGGGAGGACGAATCAGGACAGAAATACAAGTTCAAGTTAGGACTGGTGAAATACAAGGCTCTATATGCTAGTGGCACACTTCTAGAGATAGATGATAGTAGCCCACGTGAACTGAATATTCCCAATCCCGTCAAAATCATCAGTGTGACCCTTAAGAATGAGACAGGTTCAGACGTTACGGTACCCGCGGGTGCCTCAGCATCCTTTGTCTTGGGCAGGGTCACAAACGCTGTGTCATTTCCTAATAAGCCATCTCCTGGTTCAACCTCTGTGACAGTAAAAACAGATAAAAACTTCTCTGTAGGTGACATCATTGAAATTCGTACTCCTCCTACTCCTGCTCCTGCGTATCGGCGGGAAGGACGGTTTATTGTTACCGAATTTACTCCGGGGAGCAGTGGCCAGCCCAATAGGATGAAGTTACTTTATCTTGGTCACACTGAACGCAGTGGTAGTGGTAGTACTGATATTCTTAAAGATTCACTGATTGTTGGTGTCCTTAATACACCCATCGCCATCAAATATCCTGCCCTGCGGGCGATCTTCAACCCAGGGGAGGGCCGGAATGTCAACCCAGCAGCCATTGCTGCTACCCCACGCAGTAGCACCAGTAATTTCCTGACCCCCACTGAGCCTGCTTCTGAGCCTGCTTCTGGGACTTTGGTCAATAATATCCGCTACCCCAACCGCCTGAATCAAATCATTGACTTTAATGGCAACGCCCATAATGTGGCTTTCCTCGACAACGCCCTCTTTAATGGTCGTGAGGAGATGGCGGTGCGGGTCATGGATATTGACCTTGACCTGTTGCGGCGCAGCCCCATTGGTGGCGATACGTGGTTGCCGATGGGAGGGATTGTCTATGCCTTCCGCGAAGATGCGGTGCGCGAAGATGCCATTGCTCGGCCTAAGGGGCCAAACTGGATGAATACGGATCCAAACAATCCCCACGATCCTGCTCCCATTAACGGCATCTCACCCAAGCCCGTGGACTTCTTCCCCGATCCCATGCGGCGCCCCAACGGCTTCCGCCTCTGGAATGGGTCACGCCTTGATCGCGTAGGACTGCCTGCAGATAAGAACATCGCTGGTCTGTCGTTTATCAGCGACAACCCTGTCTATATCCAAGGAAACTTTAACCTGCACAGCACCGACGGCACAACTAACAATCTGATTGAGGAGTTTACTGAGAAACTCCAAAACGACTGGGGCAACTTCTACAGTCGCGATACTTTAGATACCCGTTTTGCCCGCCCTGAAAGCGATACTTGGCGACCTGCGGAAATTTTGGCGGATGCTATCACAATTCTCTCTGACAACTTCTGCAATGGGTCAGCGCAAGATTACTTCGCAGAAGCAGGTAACCTACAGGGTTATAATGGCACAGGCAAAGATGCAAAAGTTGCTAACAACGAGTTCTATCCCACCTGTAGTCAGCGGGAAAGAACCTCATTCCTGAATGCAAACCGCCCAAAAACCCCACTGGACAGTAGTAAGGAGAGCTGGGCACGGGAAAACCCCTTTGATCCCAGTTCACCGATTTACGTGGATCGTAATGGCATTCCTTGGGCAGTAAACCATCAAAACGGTCAACGCATTGGCGTTAGCAACAGCTACTACACCTTTAGTGACGATCGCCCCCGTAATGGTGCTCAAGATACCCGTGTGAATGCTGTATTCGTGAGTGGCATTGTGCCCTCGCGGCCTAACCAGTCCTATGGTGGCATGCACAACTTCCCGCGGTTTTTGGAAGGCTGGGGGAATCTCTGGATTCAGGGTTCGTTTATTCAACTCAACTTCTCTACCCAAGCCACAGCTCCCTTTGACCAAGACCAGTGGGAACTTAATGTTAATGAACCCTCTGATTCACGTTGCAGGGATGTGAACACTGCCTTTAACTGTCCTGCCCAACCCCCTGAGCTAATTCGATACTACAGCGCTCCCAATCGCCGCTGGGGGTACGATGTGGCGCTGCAACTGGCGCCGGCGGGGCCTGTGGCCAAGCGCATGATTACGCCGGGGCGGCTCCGCAACGAGTACTACAGTGAAATGCCGGCCGATGACCCCTATATCAACCAGTTGCGCTGTGCCCAGTTGAATGGCCAGCCCATTGACCCCACTGCCACCTGTCCCAGTGCTTAACCTTTGGAGGAACCTCCCATGACAATGACAATCCTGCGAGTCAGCCGCCTCCAAGCCCTGCATTCCTCCCAAAAGGGCTTAACCCTCTTTGAGTGTTTGGTGGCTATTTTGGTCGTCAACCTTGCCATTGCCATGCTGACCATGCCCTTGGCAATTGTGGCGGCAACACGGCTGCGCAATGACCGCATCAACAAGGCCTCGGAAGTGGCGCGGCAGTCCTTGGATCGCCTGCGGGCCATGCTGGAGCAGGGGGTGAATGTGCGCGGAGATAGCTCTGGGTTACTGCCAGCCCAAGCCACGGCGGCCAATCTCAGCCTCGAACCACACCCCACCAGCGTTGTGGAGTGTCCTGGTGAACAATGGTTTACCAGTGATCCCCAAAAGGCTTGTTTGCAGCGGGTTGGTATTCACGAGTTTGCCGTGCAGATTATCCGCGGCCCGGTGGCAACCAACAGTGCCAATCAGGTGCTCAGCTATCCTGTCCAAGTGCGGGTTTATGAAAGGCAAGCCATTAAAAGCATAGAAAGCGGTGCTCCCACGGGTCCAATTGAAGCACAGCCGGTGCTTTTTACAGCCGCCAGCGATCAGATTCAAGCCCCCAATAAAGAAAATCCCCTAGCTGTTTTGTCAACCTGTATCCTGCGCGCCGACAGTAACGAAGCCCTAAATAGCCTTCAGACTGGCAACGCATGTCCTAATTAATCCGCAATACATTCAGGTCATAATCAACCCACAGCAAGTTCAGGCCGACCCACTTCCTCTTTCCCTCGAAGATAACCTCAAACCCATTCCTACTTTCCTCGGAGCTTTCCTGTATGTGGCCCAGACAACGATTAAAGCGGCAGCGCCGGCAAGGCTTCACCCTCGTGGAGATTCTAGTCTCTCTGGTGATTGCCGGGGTGATCATGGTTTCCCTGACCTCCCTCCTAATCGAAATGCTCACCACCGAGCGCCGCGAAGCCGACCTCAACGCCCTAAGCCAAGAGCTGAAGATGGCGATGGATGTGATTGCCAAAGATCTATCCGAAGCTGTCTATGTCTATGACGGTGATTGCCTCCACTCCACCTGTAGCGAAAGAGCTAACCTACAGCCTGTCAAAGATTTTCTTCCCCAATACCCAGAAACCATGCACCCCGTTTTGGCTCTGTGGATTTTGGAGCCACTGCCCTACGACAACAACGAGCTGGGGTATTTCTGGCACAAAAACGCTAAAATCCCCAGCAATTGCAGCACATTGCCTAACTGGGCTCAGGAAGACTGTCGCCGACTGCAAAAAAGTCGCCATGCCTATAGCTTGGTGGTCTATTACCTAGACACCCAACCAAATCTCAACTTCTGGCAAGGGCCGGCGGTGTTGCGCCGCTATGTCCTGCGCAAATACAAGCACCTTGACGGTGGGCTGAGCGATGAAAACCTCTGGTGGCATGAGGGCTATGTGCAACCCACTACCTATGCCACAATCGGCAACCCCAGTGCGATTTCCTCCTTTGCCCTGTGGCCCTACGACGTGAACACTAGAGGGCTTCTGCAAGGGCAACGCCCAAAGGGAGACATCAAGCCTGAAGCAGACAGAGAGTACGAGCGCTATCAGGATGACAAAGATCTGGCCCAAGTTCTCATTGATGGGGTTGATCTGGGGATCCGCCCCCTCGCTCCCCACTTGGATACAACTACCGGTTGTCCGAAGACACCCGCAGGACTATTGCCCTATCGGCGTACTGCGCCAACGAGTTTGGGGTTCAACAGTTTCTATGCCTGTGTGCAAGCAGGCGGCGCTTCTACTAGGAATGCGGCAACCTACGTTTATCTGCGCCTCCAACCGTCGGGGGATGCCATAGCCGGCTTTGACAGCGGCAGACGCCTAGAGATGGCCACCACCGTTCTGAGTCGCTCTGCGCAATACAAAAACCCTGAATAGTGCTAGGAGTTTCCTATGAGATGGCGCAATTCCCAAGGCTACACCCTCACCGAAATGCTGGTGGTGGTTGTCCTCATCGGTATTGTGCTTACCGTGAGCACCATGAGCCTTTTTGGTCTATTGCAAAGGCAGCGGGTCAGAGCGGCAGCCAATGTGGCTCGAAATGTCATTCGCCTTGCCCAAACTCAGGCCATGAAGGAACGGCGGGTTTGGACAGCAGCCTTTCGCAACGGCGACCAAGGGATTGAATACCGCATCTACCGCGATGACAAGGATCAAACAGCCGCCGGTGCCCTACCGCCTTGGCAGCCCCTGTTGGAGGATGAAAACGACCAAGTGATCATGGTGATGTGGGGAACCGATTTCTATTCGCCGGTTCGGGATGAGCGGGAACAGAAGACCCTAGAATGCTGGCAAGATAATGCTCGCCCCTCCAATGAATGCCGCGTTAGCTTCAACTACCAAGGAAAAGTGATTACACCGATAACCCCACGGCGGATTTCATTTAGTCTCTACGGCTATGAAGGTCAGGGCTTGCATTGCGTTCGTCTTGCTACCCTAGTAGGCGGAGTGCGCGTAGAAAGCGGCATAGACAAGTGTGGTAAGTATGGAGACTAGAGGAGGGGCAAAATGTTATCAACACCCTTGGGGATAAAATTCCTGTTATTCTTCAACGAGCGGCGGATTTCCTCGCGCCCAGCGGGTCTGAGCTTGCCAGAGGTGCTGGTGGTGATGGTTATTTTGGGGATTATTGCCCTGATTGCCCTGCCCTCCCTCCTGAATCAAAAACACAGGGCGCAACTGGCTGCTGCCAAAACCACAATTGGAGCGGTGAACCGCGCCCAGGAGGCCTATCGCGTGCGCCACAAGATTTTTGCCACGAAGCTTTACCTGTTGAACATCTATAACACTAAGGGGGGCGGCTATCGCATAGAGGGCTACCACCCCCTAGTCCTGACCTATGATGAAATCCGGGATCAAGCGACTGATCGGGTGCTCTACGGGGGTGGCAATCCGTGGTATGTGTCAGTGCATGCCCAGGCCATTGATCCTGCGGGCACAGGGGTCTCAGGGTGTGTTTTGGCAAAGCCCGACAGCTTGGGGGTCACCACTGCCTCTGTCAAGGAGGGGAGCACGGCTGCGCCGCCGGGGGACTGCTGGGCACAGGTCTCCGAAACCAACGGGGATCCAGTGAAGTTTTACCCAATTCAGACAACAGAATAATTCTAGGGAATCAAAACCGGAATTTGCAGCAGCTCCTCCAAGGGGGCGGGTAGGCGGTGGAGATTGAAGTCTTGGGTAATGATGCAATTCTGCGGATGGAACTGCCCAAACTGCCCAATGTTGCCCTTTGAAATCACGCCTTGGAGAAGGGGCGAAAACGGCGCAGGCGCAGCGCATTCATGACCACCGAGAAGGAACTAAAGGCCATGGCTGCCCCCGCCACCATGGGGTTGAG
>CALJTV010000047.1 GCA_937975645.1 uncultured Dehalococcoidia bacterium
TTCACTGAAGGCTGTAACACGAAGATTAAGATGCTGAAACGAATTTCCTATGGCTTGAAAAACGTGGAGGTCTATTGGAGAAAGATGCTACTGGGGTTTGTACCATCCCGAAGCTGTTTCCACACTATTTGAAAAACAGCCAGTTCGTCCTTGACATCGGCAAAACTGCCAGCTAAACTGATATCACTAGAGGAGACGTCAAAATGCCTATTTACGAGTATCTCTGTACTGAATGCAAGTACAAATTCGAGGTGAGGAAACCATTTGATAAAGCCGGTAGCGAAACATCTTGCCCTAAATGCGGCAAGCCTGCCAGCAGGCTTTTCTCCCGGATTGCTTCCTTCTCTAAGGATAGCGCCGGCATCTCCTCTCCAATCGCAGGCAACGGTTCTTCCTGTGATAGCTGCGCTGCCTCGAGCTGCAGTAGCTGCAGTCTGTAGAAATCTAATTCATTGGCATCCCTGGCATCCCTCGGTAGCGTTTGACCTAGCTCGACCTAAACGAAAACCTCAAAATGCACAGGCTGCCGGCTAAGACCAGCAACGATGCAATCAAGACAACGCCAAAGACAAGTAATGCAGCATCATAGAAAAAACCCTCCGGGAATAGCTTGATAAGGTAGTCCTGTGCTGGGTTCAACATCCAGTATTCGTTAGGAAAACTGGCGACATGAAACAGATAGAAGAACTGGTCGAAACCAAGCCAGCACCAGAGAGCCAGAACCATCATCAGACCCAGGGTTAATCCACTGCCCGCAAGCGCCGCCTTTATCAAAACAAGCCACCTTCGCCTGGATATCAGCATCAATACGGATGTGCATACCGCCATTGCTGCCAAAGCAGACACCTGTATAATGTTATTCAAACAGATCAAATTCCTCACATCCTGCAGGTGAATCAGCTCCTTCTCGCTGAAAAGCGCAGTCCGCATTCCCCTTAGATCCACCACTATCTGCGCCTCCTCCACACGAGAGTTGAAATAGTCAATCAACTGCACAGCTACCGCCCTCAGCTCCCTGTTAGGTATACCGGTGGTCTGTTCTATTTTGTACTTGTTGAAACCGTACTCATAGACCCTCAAATCGCTTGTTGCCCATCTAAGGGCGCTGGTCAATAGCAACACCGGTGTGCAGAGTACAAGCAACCAGAATGTGAGTTTACGCACTATCTGCAGCTTTGGTCTATTTACACAACGCCGAAGACTATTCATAACGCAAAAAGACAATTTTCTCCCCAAATTATATTCCAACGGGATTATCAAACGAAACACCAGACTAAAAGGTAACTGTTGACAGACAGCAAAAATGGAGAGCAGCTTAAATAGGGCAACATTGATCACCTTGTGTTATAATTTCTGGCGAACCACTTCTTTTCTGGACAGCGGTCACATGTTTACCCATTTACACGTCCATACTGAGTACAGTCTGCTTGATGGTCTCTGCCGTATTCCGCAACTTGTTGCCAGAGCAAAAGAGCTGGGAATGCACAGCCTAGCGATAACAGACCACGGTAATATGTATGGCACGATCGACTTCTATATCGCCGCCAGAGAAGCAGGGATTAAGCCGATAATTGGCTGTGAAGTCTATGTGGCTGAAGCAAACTATCAAAGTCGCAACAGCAGCGAAAAAGCACCCCATCATCTGACTCTTCTGGCAAAAGACCAAAGGGGCTATCGCAATTTAATTCAACTGGTAACTAAGGCTAACCTTGAAGGCTTCTACTATAAGCCCCGGGTAGACAAAGAGCTCCTTGCCCGATATAGTGAGGGACTCATTGCTCTTTCAGGCTGCATGCAGAGTGAGCTAGCTCGCCTGGTTTTAGAGGGGCGTCTGGATGAAGCTACCACACAAGCCAGATGGTACAAAGACACCTTTCATGACTATTATCTGGAAATACAAAGGCACCCTATACCTGAACTAGAGCGTATCAATAAGGGGCTATTATCTATAGCCGACAGCCTGCATATCCCCCTAGTGGCTACCAACGATGTCCACTATATCAGCCGGGAAGATGCTGCCTTGCACGACATCTTACTTTGCATCCAGACCAACTCTTCCATCCATGACCCGAAAAGGCTGAAAATGTCGGGCGATTGCTTCTACTTGAAGAGCCATGAGGAAATGTCCGAACTTTTTGCTGACTTGCCGCAAGCAATAGAGAATACAGAAAAGATCGCGCAGATGTGTATTTTCGAAATGGAGTTTGGCCGCCTCAACCTGCCACAAATTGACCTACCACCTGGAAAAACCTCTGATGAGTATCTGGCTGAACTATGCTGGCAAGGACTCAAACAACGGTATAACCATGTATCAGCTGAGGCCGAACAGCGTCTTGCATATGAGTTAGACGTGATCCGCCAGACAGAATTCGCAGACTATTTTCTTGTCGTCTGGGATCTCGTTTCCTTCGCCAAGAAGCGCAATATTCTCTTCGGAGTGCGTGGCAGCGCTGCTGCCAGTCTGGCACTATATTGCCTCGGCATAACTTCCGTGGACCCCCTAGCACACAAACTGGTATTCGAACGGTTTCTCAATATAGAGCGACGCGAACCTCCAGATATTGACCTTGACTTCCAGGATGACCGCCGCGATGAGATGATAGCCTATGTCACCCAGAAGTATGGGGCTGACCATGTGGCTCAGATCATAACCTTTGGCACCCTGGGAGCAAGAGCTGCCTTGAGGGATGTGGGCAGAGCCCTGGGAATGCCATATGGCCAAGTGGACAGGGTAGCCCGTCTCGTACCTGCTAGACCAAACATTATTTTGGATCAAGCATTAGCTGAAAGCCCTGAGCTACTTAACATATACAATGGAGACACTGTTATACGTAACTTAGTAGACACCGCCAAAAAGTTGGAGGGGATAGCCCGCCATGCCAGCACTCATGCCGCAGGTGTGGTGATATCTAAAGAACCTCTAACCAACCACGTGCCACTGCAGCGAGCTACCAAGGGCAGCGAACAAGTTATAACCATGACACAGTTTTCAATGGACAGCATAGCACGCCTCGGGTTGCTCAAGATGGATTTTCTGGGCCTGGCAAACTTGACTATACTGGCAAAGACCAGAGACATAATCACAACAACACGCGGTATCCTCATAGACCTGCAGAATATCCCTCTGGATGACCCAGCCACTTTTCGACTGCTTGCTTCTGGAGAGACCAGTGGCATCTTCCAGCTAGAAAGCGCTGGCATGCGTCGCTATATAAAGGAACTGGGGCCTACCACCTTCAGTGACATTGCAGCTATGGTCGCGTTGTATCGTCCTGGTCCCATGGAACATATCCCCACCTTTATCAAGGCAAAACAAGGAATTCAGGACGTTCAATACCTCCATCCCTCGATCAAAGAAATTTTGGAGGAAACTTACGGTGTAATAGTCTATCAGGACCAGGTGCTCCATATCGTACGAGCCTTGGCAGGTTATAGTCTGGGGCAAGCCGACATATTCCGTAAGGCGATGGGGAAAAAGATTCCTGAGGTAATGAAGAAAGAAAGGCAAAACTTCATAGCTGGAGCGGAACGAAACGGCATCCCAGCACACATTGCGGAGGAAATCTTTTCACTAATCGAACCTTTCGCCGGATACGCATTCAATAAAGCACACAGTGTAAGCTACGCTTTACTCGCTTACCAGACTGCCTATCTAAAAGCTAACTACCCACTGGAGTACATGACTGCATTCCTGAACACATATGCTGCACATCACGATAAACTAGCTTCGGCGATAGCCGAGTGCCGACGTTTAGGCATCGCTGTACTGCCACCAGATGTCAACATGAGCAATACCGAATTCAGTATTGAGAACACAGACGGGGATAGGAAAGCTATCCGCTACAGTCTGACGGCAATAAAAAACGTCGGGCACAGTGCCATCGACCCTATAATTCGAGCACGCAAAGAGGGGGGACCTTTCACATCTATTGCAGACTTCTGCCGCCGTGTCGATCTGCGTGGAATTAACAAGAAAGCTCTAGAAAGTCTGATCAAAGCCGGCGCCCTTGACTGCCTTGCTCCGAGAGAAAGCCTGCTTCATTCTATAGAACGTATCATTGCTCTTGCTCTACAGGAACTCAAACTCAGGGAATCAGGGCAAGCGAGTATGTTCGATTTATGGGGCGACACGGTTCCCACTCCGCTCCCGACCTTCGACCTTGATGACCTCGATGTCAACCTCAAAGAAAGGCTGGAGTGGGAAAAAGAGCTTTTAGGTGTATATTTCTCAGAACACCCGTTCGCTGCGATAGCTCCAAAACTGGCTAAGACCGTCACCGCTCTTTGTGGCGAGATCAACCCCGATATGTCAGGGGAAAAAGTCATAGTGGCAGGAATGGTCACGTCTGTACGCCAACTCTATACAAAAGACTTGAAACCCTTCGCCATTGCCACATTGGAAGACCTTGTCGGCATGGTTGAAGTTACAGTCTGGTCAGATATTTATAGCCAGACCAAGGAAGTATGGCAGGAGGGAAACATTCTGCTTGTTGAAGGTATTGTGAGACCAAAAGATGACCGCGTGAGCATCAACTGCCAAAAAGTACGCCAATACCAGGAAAAAGATAATGTTCAAGCGGTGAACGCTTTGCCTGAACCAGCAATCCAACCGCAGGCAGTGCCAAAGAAAATAATCGTCACTATCGCTCAGAGCGATGATGCCAAGAAAGATATCAGATTGCTAGAGCAGGTACTTGCCACCATCAATCGCTACCCTGGTAGAGATCCCGTTTTCCTCGCCATAACTACAGAGACTGAAACCATACATATGAAACTGCCTAATAAAGCCAGTTACTGCCCCGAATTAGCCCTTGAGCTAAACAGACTACTCGGAGATAGTATAATAATCGAAGAGACGACAGCAGAGTCTTATCCGTCAAACTCATCAGCTAGACCATCCAACTTTAATCAGTAAAGCCCTTTTCCTTCCACCACGGATAGAAGTTCGGCATATCAGTGCTAGGCCTCATGGTGAAATTTGGAGACCTTTTTTCTAGAAATGATACCGCGCCTTCCTGCGAATCAGGTTGCTGAAGCATCCACGCAAATGCTTTCGATTCTATTTTGTTAGCCTCTACAGGATGGTCTGCAGAAGCCATTTTCCACAAAAGCTGCCTGGAAAGTGCTACCGCAACTGGCGATGTGTTGTTGCATATATCAAGAGCGATTTCGCGCGCCCTCAGAACCAAGCCTTCTACCGGCAACACTTCATGAACTAATCCGCATGACATAGCCTCGTCAGCTCTTATGATCCTGCCTGTGATCAGTAACTCGGCTGCCTTACCAAGCCCTACAATGCGCGGCAAGAACCATGTGCTTGCGCCTTCTGGGACCAGCCCACGCCTGGTAAAAACAAAACCGATCCTGGCATCGTGTGATGCTAGCCGAATGTCCATCGCCAGGGTCATAGTAATTCCCACACCGACTGCTGGTCCATTGATCGCGGCTATCACAGGCTTTTTCAAATTGTAAATCAGCAAGGTGATCCTACCGGCAGGATCCCTGTAGTCCTCGAGCCCTGCAGACAAAGAGGAGGGAGCACTGGGTGACAACATCCCCCTCAAATCAGCTCCTGCGCAAAAAGCACGCCCGGCACCGGTCACAATGACCACACGCACATTATCATCAGCATCAGCCTTACTTAACACGTCGACAAGCTCTTCGCACATGACAGGAGTAAAAGCATTAAGTCTCTCAGGCCTGTTAAGCGTCACTGTAAGGATATGGTCAGATAGGTCACACTTTATCTGCTCATACTCCATCATACCCTCCGTCCTCTTAGATTTCAGTAATCAAATTCCTTGCACACCGACAGCGCCAAAAGCCCTAGGCCTTCTCTAACCTGAGCAACCTCTTCTTCAACTCTACACCACCACTATAGCCACCCAGGCTGCCATCACTGTTTACAACACGATGACATGGCACTACTATTGGAAAAGGGTTCCGAGCCAAAGCTTGCCCCACAGCCCTGGCAGAATTAGGCAGACCTATTGCATACGCTACCCAAGAATAACTCCTCACTTCACCTCTAGGTATACCACACACCGCACCGTATACCTTTTTCTGAAAGTATCCTATTCCCCTGAAATCCAGCCTGCAGCGGAATTCAACTGCACTGCCATTAAGATAGTCTTTTATCTCCTCAGCCAGCTCCGGGGGCTGCGCACAAGAGATTTTCTCGGCAGGGCAATCACTTCTCCTTATCTGATCGAGCACCGCCGCCTTGGAGACCTGTGGCAAAATCACTCTTCGCAGCCCAGCAGATGACCAGATAAGCGCCATCCACCCTAGGACAGTCTCAAAGGTGGTAAAGCAGTACACTCTGTATCAGCGCCCCTCGCTCAAAGAAACCATGCCTGTGCGAAAACCCAGCCCTCAATTTGCGAGCTCAGCAAGCTTACTAGTGTATGTGTTATAGGTACGCGCGTCATAAAGAACAAAATAGACTTCCTGTAGCGAGGTCTCGCATTGCCGCAAGAAATCGACCACTGCCCGCAAAGCGACCCTGGCCGCTTCAGCAACAGGATATCCATAGGCACCGGTACTTATGGAGGGAAAAGAGATGCTTTTCAAACCATACTCTGATGCGAGTCTTAGACTTTCTTGGTAAGCACTGGTTAATAATTTAGCTTCACCCCCGGTGCCACCACGCCATACCGGCCCCACCGTATGAATAACATATTTCGCCTTCAGCTTGCCCCCAGAAGTTATTACTGCCTTGCCTGTTTCCAACCTACCTATCTGCGTAATAATTCGATGGCACTCTTCCATAATAGCCGGACCTCCAGCCCTGTGTATCGCACCGTCAACGCCGCCACCGCCAGCTAGAGCAGAATTAGCCGCATTGACGATAGCGTCTGTTTCCTGCTCGGTAATGTCACCCTGAATCAACTTAACTCTTGTTTTCCCAACAACGACCTCATCATGCCTCTGCACAGTTAGCACCTCACAACCATCATGAAAATTCCGGCTCAATCAGCCCATAATTCCCGTCGTTACGCTTGTAAAGCAAGCCAATGGAACCAGTCTCAGAATTGACAAAAAGGAAGAATGAATGACCAAGCAGTTCCATCTGTTCTACAGCTTCGTCCACAGACATCGGCTTTACTGTAAATCGCTTTACTTTAACTACCCTGGGCAGTCCTTCATCATATTCGTCCTCCAGCACCTTTCCGACCACTCCCTTATGAATGGAGGGGTTGCGAACCGGAGACAAGCCCCTACCTTTCTCATACAGCCTGCCTTTGTAGCGTTCTATCTGCCGATCCAGTGTTTTAACAGCGCTATCAACTGCTGTACGAATTGTTCTTGCCCTCTCTTCGCTCCGCAGGAGTATGCCACCACTAGTTAGCGTTATCTGAACATTGAAGCGATGGTCGGGGGACTTTACTCTTTCTTCAAAAATCTCCACCTTCCCCTCGGTGATGGTCGGCATATGACGCACCAGCTTTTGAAGTTTTTGACGCACGTAGTTTTCAACCAAAGGAGAAAGCGTCACGTTTTTACTGAAAATTTGCAATTCCATATTCTAGCTCCTCACTTAAACTTCCCGAGCAAAAGTCAGCCCCCATACAGATACAGCCCCGGCAGTTTTCAGGACATCAGCACATGCCTCAAGGGTAGCCCCAGACGTACACACGTCATCAACAACAATCACAGCCCTACCGGAAATTTCGCCATTGTCCTTACAGACAAAAGCACCCTTGACATTTCGGTACCTCTCTGCCACAGAGGTAGTCTTTGCCTGCGGCGAACTATCCTTGACTCGGCACAACACGGCGTCCGCAACAGGCAGACCGACTATCTTACCTAACTCACGAACTAAAAGCTCCGACTGGTTATATCCACGCTCTTTCAGTCGGCGGCGATGGAGCGGAACAGGCACCAGAATATCTCCAGGGATCTGGTTGCAAGATAGATAACCAGCCATTAAGTCAGCCATGGGTTGAGAAAGCGATCGGAAATTGTGGTATTTCAGCGCATGCACTACATCCTTCACCGTACCCTCAAAACGAAAGGGGGAACGTATACCATCTATCTGAGATCGCCACCGCCAGCATCTTGGGCATAACAAGCCGCTCGACTCGCTCCTACCACACTTTGGACAGAGGGGTGGTAAAATACGAGGCAACTTCTGACAACAGTCTCCACAGAGAAAGTCACCTACTTTCCCACAGCCAATACAGCGGCGTGGGAACAAAAAATCCACACTAGCTTTTGCTATTTGTTTCGCCGCAATAACAAAAGCAAACACTAATAACAGTTAAGGCTATGGGCAAATTTCTTAACAGGCTACACGCGAGAACGAGGGCTAGGTCCTGTCCCGCTAAAGATAGGCTCATTCAAATAAACGTCGCCATTTCTGATCTTAATGTTGTAGCCACAATCAGGATTGGTACAAACCCAAGCCTTGTAGTGAATGGCTGCTCCCTGACTACCAAAATCAGACAGCGGCACTAAATCACCGACCTTACATTTAAGGCATTTTGGGAAGGAACTATTTTCCACTTTTCCACCTCCTCCAAGGAAAAATAGTATACAATAACACCCCACCACTAGGCAAATTTTCTCTCTTTACAAAGCAGAATTGCTTTGCTAAACTCTATTATGTCTTCGAGGAAAAATAGGTGCAAGGAAGAAGCCAGAAATGGGCAGTCGAGACTATCGATGGCGAGAACCAAAGAAACCTAAAAAGGGGAGCAAAAAAATCATTACCACCGCGAGTATGCCGCAGATAGAAGTAGAAGTCATCAGAAAGGGTAAGAAGCCACCTCCCCTAGAGGAATGAACTGGACTCCATCCTACTTCCGACTTCGTCACACCAAAGAATTTTCCGAGCGTGTCAAAGAGGCCTTGGAGCTATTGCGGAATTGCCGGGTTTGCCCGCACCAGTGCGGCGTCAACAGGCTAGCTGGCGAAACAGGCAAATGCCGCACTGGCAGACATGCTATCATCTCAAGCTATGGTCCCCATTTTGGAGAAGAAGCACCATTGGTAGGTACCCACGGTTCAGGAACAATTTTCTTCGCCAATTGTAACTTGAAATGTATCTTTTGCCAGAATTACACCATCAGCCAGCTCGGCGAAGGGTCTGCAATAACCAAGGAGGGACTGGCTAAAATTATGCTATCGCTTCAACAGAAAGGCTGCCACAACATCAACCTAGTATCACCGACTCATGTAGTACCCCAAATACTAGAGGCTGTGGAAATTGCTGTGAACTCTGGTCTCACTATTCCACTGGTCTATAATTCGGGAGGTTATGACTCGTTCCAGACTCTAAAACTCCTTGAAGGGATAGTGGACATCTATATGCCCGACATGAAGTATTCCGACGACAGCACTGCTGACAGGTTGTCAGGTGTAAAGGACTATACATCGATAAACCAGACTGCCATAAAAGAAATGCACAGGCAAGTCGGTGAGCTTCAGATAGACGAACAGGGAATAGCGGTTCGTGGGCTCCTGATACGCCACCTAGTATTGCCACACAGACTAGCTGGCACAGAAGAAGTAGTGAAATTCATTGCCCGAGAAGTCTCACGCCATAGTTATGTCAACATCATGTCCCAATACCACCCCTGCTACAAAGCATTTGAAGTACCAGAACTCTCAAGGCGCTTGTCAAGAGAGGAATTTCTAGAAGCTATCAAGCAAGCTCAAGAGGTAGGGTTATATAGATTGGACGGGTTCCTCAGACGACCAGTAAATGCTGCCTGAGTATGTAACGTCCTAAATATTTTGCTCACGAGACGAAACGATTTAGGAGGTTGTAGAAATGCCTGAACTGGCTTACCTCACTGCCGTTGTATACGGTCATGTTCAAGGTGTCTACTATCGGGCTTTCACCTCAAGGGTTGCCAAGTCTTTGGGTCTACGAGGCTATGTGCGCAACCTACCCAAAGGAAACGCCGTAGAGGTTCATGCCGAAGGCGAGAGAGAAAAATTGGAAGAACTGCTAAGGCAACTGGAAATCGGTCCCCCAGAATCCCTGGTCGAGAAAATAGACACTACGTGGTCAGCTTTCACTGGTCAGTTTTCAAACTTCGAGGTAAGATTTTAATAGACGCACAGCTAAGCCAATGCTAGCTGTCAGCTTAACTTCGCTAAGGTTATTCTTCGAGCTCAGCCTTTCCGATCTTGATGAGCTCTAAATACGTACTCTGGATCCCGGCAGCCTTTGCAGCCTCGCTATCAACCTCATATGGCTCGCCGATAATAATCCTCCCGTATTCTTCAACTTCCCCCTGAGCCGGGTCATCACTTCTACCCAGGAATTTTTGTCGAGCATCCACTATACCTAAATCAAATGGCAAGGTGAAATAGAGGTCAGCCATTACTTGATCTATCCCCAACTCGTATAAAGCCCCCCAACCACCGGAAGAACCTGCTCTATACTTGCTCACAGGCAATAAACTCAAAAGGTTAGGTATACTGAAGTAAGGCATGCCACCAACCAACTTAAAGGGCGCTATACTTATTAAATAATCACTCGAAAGAACAACATTTGGCACCCAAAAGGTGGTGACAGCAAACGGGTGCGGCAATGGATTTTCCACTTCAACCCAGATACAATCTCTAACATCCAGCATCAACACCCTTGGAAAATCATAGCCCAGTGCCTGGTAGATCGGGTATATAGACTCCCCGGAAGGGTTCCCTTCAAGAATGATGATGTCAGCATCACTGACCTTCTTAATACTCTCTATTACATGGCTTAAAGTTTCTCTACTGGTGCTGGCTGGATAAGGCACCGGAGAATTAGCATTGGGCTTGATCAACACTCGTCTCGCCCGAGATACCACAGGCAGTGGTGAAAATACAAATTCTGATGCCTTCACAATCACAGGCAATTACCTCACCGCAACGCAGCTACTAAATAGTCACTCACCAAGACCAGCTATATGCTGTCCTCAGCAAGCATGATAACTTCAACATTATCACCCGGTTCAACCCTCTCTGCTGTCTCTGGTATCACTGCCAGCCCATTAGCTTTAACCATCGAAGTCAATATGCCTGACCCTTGGGGACCAGTCAGCTTTGCAAAGTATTTACCACCCTGCTTGTTCACCATCACCCTAGCAAAAATGCGACGATGGTCTTTGTTCACTAAGGTATCTTCCATCACCGCCACGATTCTCGGGCGCGCTAAATTAGTTGCCCCCATCATTTTCAGGATGGCAGGACGTGCAAAGACTTCAAAAGTTATCATCGAACTCACCGGGTTGCCAGGTAAACCAAGATGGGGCACTACACTCCCATCTCGCCTTCGAAATATTCCAAAAGCCAATGGTTTTCCAGGTTTCATACGCACAGTCCAGAAGGAGATCTCTCCCTCCGCCGCCAGCACTCGCTTGACCGCATCATAATCACCAACAGACACACCACCTGAAGTTATCAAAAGATCGCATTCCAAGCCAGCACGCACAGCCTTAGATAACTGCTCAGTCTCATCCAGAGCAATGCCTAAAAGTTTGGGGATACCACCACATTCCATGACCTGAGAAGCCAGACTGTAACTGTTGCTATTATATATTTTACCTCGTGACAGAGCTCGCCCCGGGGCAAGCAACTCATTCCCTGTTGCCAGTATGCCAACAACAGGTCGACGAATAACTGTTACTGTTCTTCGCCCTATCGAGGCTAGCACCCCAATATGAGCCGGCCGAAGTAAAGTGCCTCTTTGGATAACAAGCTCTCCACGCCGCATGTCTTCGCCTGCCCGCCTTACATTTGCTCCAGGAGACAGACTGGCAAAAATACCGATTTCCTCTCCGATCCACGACCCAACCTCACGACTGAGCTCATTTGTGTATTCAAACGGGACAACTGTGTCTGCTCCTTCCGGCAATGGCGCTCCGGTCATTATTCTTACTGCTGTACCTGGTTTCACTTGCGCTTGCGAGAGCCCTCCAGCAGAAACTTCCCCTATAACACGCAGCAACGCAGGAGTTTCGCTGGTTGCACTCACAATATCATCAGCCCGGACTGCATACCCATCCATAGCCGAGTTGTCAAAAGGGGGAATATCAAACGGAGCAACAATATTTTCAGCGAGTACCTGCCCCAAGCACTTAAGCACAGGTTTACTTTGACAACCCAGCTCATTCACAACACTCAAAACCATGCTCAAAGCTTCTTCTACACTAACCATCCCGGGGCTCGTCTTCACATCAAAGCGGATCTCTTTCCTGCTCATTTTTGGTCTTTCGAGGGAGTACTTGGATTGTAGAACCTAAATCTCGCCTGCGACATTTTTTATCTGACTGCACACATATCCACGCCATCAAACTAGTAACCCGAAATCCCAACCCTCACCCCACTCACCAAAATCTCTCTCAGCAGGCGACGGTAGTATCCAGCCGGTACTTCGGCAACAACACCTTCCGCTGCCTGAAAACATCTTGACGCAGTTTTTCTCTCCACCCCATATATTTTACCACTGCAGTCAACCAATCTAAGAGGCTAATTGGCTACAAAACTTAACAACTGGATAGTGGAAGGAAGAACCTATATTTTCGACTCGCAGCATAATCACTGCTGCATCGACCTAGGAGTCAATGACTCCCTAGAAAGGAGGTGATCCAGCCGCACGTTCCCGTACGGCTACCTTGTTACGACTTCGTCCCAGTCACCAGTCCCGCCTTCGGCGACTGCCTCCCTTACGGGTTAGCCCATCGACTTCAGGCGTTACCGGCTCCCATGACGTGACGGGCGGTGTGTACAAGGCCCGAGAACGTATTCACCGCAGTGTGCTGACCTGCGGTTACTAGCAACTCCGGCTTCATGCAGGCGAGTTTCAGCCTGCAATCCGAACTGAGGATGCTTTTTTGGGATTGGCTCCGGATCGCTCCTTCGCTACCCTTTGTAGCACCCATTGTAGCGTGTGTGTCGCCCAGGGCATAAGGGCCATGCTGACTTGACGTCATCCTCTCCTTCCTCCACGCTTTACGGGCAGTCTCGCTAGAGAGAGTAACTAGCGACGAGGGTTGCGCTCGTTGCGGGACTTAACCCAACACCTCACGGCACGAGCTGACGACAGCCATGCAGCACCTGTGCCGGCTCCTGACTGGATACAGGTCGTCCCCCTTTCGGGTTCCTACTTCCGGCATGTCAAGCCCTGGTAAGGTTCTTCGCGTTGCATCGAATTAAACCACACGCTCCGCTGCTTGTGCGGGCCCCCGTCAATTCCTTTGAGTTTTAGCCTTGCGGCCGTAGTCCCCAGGCGGGACACTTAAAGCGTTAGCTTCGGCACGGAGAGGGTCGATACTCCCCATACCTAGTGTCCAACGTTTAGGGCGTGGACTACACGGGTATCTAATCCGTTTCGCTCCCCACGCTTTCGGGTCTCAACGTCAGGTACAGCCCAGAAGGCCGCCTTCGCCACTGGTGTTCCTCCCGATATCTACGCATTTCACCGCTACACCGGGAATTCCACCTTCCTCTGCTGCCCTCAAGCTCTCCAGTATCGAGCGACCCCTCCTGATTGAGTCAGGAGATTTCACGCCCGACTTAGAAAGCCGTCTACACCCGCTTTACGCCCAGTAAATCCGGATAACGCTCGCCTCCTACGTATTACCGCGGCTGCTGGCACGTAGTTAGCCGAGGCTTATTCCCCGGGTACCGTCATTGTTCTTCCCCGGGAAAAGGGGTTTACAACCCGAAGGCCTTCATCCCCCACGCGGCGTTGCTGGGTCAGGCTTTCGCCCATTGCCCAAGATTCCTTGCTGCTGCCTCCCGTAGGAGTCGGGGCCGTGTCTCAGTCCCCGTCTGGCTGGCCATCCTCTCAGACCAGCTACCCGTCATCGGCTTGGTAGGCCATTACCCTACCAACTACCTGATAGGACGCAAGCCCTTCTCCAAGCGTCTCGCGACTTTAGTGGTAAAGCATTTCCCCTACCACCACATGCGGTATTAGCTCGCCTTTCGGCGAGTTATCCCCCACTTAGAGAGAGGTTACTTACGCGTTACTCAGCCGTTCGCCACTCCCTGGTAGCCCTTGCGAACTACCAGAGCGTCCGACTTGCATGCATCAGGCACGCCGCTAGCGTTCATCCTGAGCCAGGATCAAACTCTCAATACAAACTCTTCCTTCCACTATCCAGTTGTTAAGGTGCTTAGATGAAACGCAAATCCTATATTAACACAGGCTGAAAGCCGTGTCAATATCGGGTAGGCTGTCTGTTAATGTTCTACGATTTTGTCACCACCTAACTGTTCTGAGAAAATATCACCCTACTATGAAGGAGATGGTGACATTGAACAAGAAAGAGCAAAAGAGGTTGATAGTGCTAAACCAGGTAGGGTCAGGAAAGCTGACAGCTAGACTAGCCATAGCCCTTGTGTAGAAATCCATCACATCTCAACTGGAGACAACATTCCAGGCGCTGAACCGCTTTAGGATTACCCCAAGTTTTACTTACGCAGTCCTCAAACTTGCGTACAGCATTGGACTTATGTCCTGTGAAGGATGACAGGCAATGCGGTAGTAGGCAGCGGGAATACCCATAACATGCATAAGAAGCCGCCTCCTTACACCATATTTATCTCACACCCTGAGGTGGTTTCTTAATCCACAGCCTATTGTCTCACCTGTTCCTGAAAGACGTCGCCCCTGTGCTGCCTAAAGACTGACACATTGCCCTGACCTGACACCGCTCCTCACACCCTAAAAAGCGGTATCCCCAGATTGTGTCACAAAGTTACGGCATTCTCTATAAGCTCGAGCCTCATCACCTCCCCCTTCTGATTCATCTCCACACCCACAAAGTCAATGCGCCATACCTCAGGTGCATTCTCCTGACCAGCAATGTAAGTAAGCGCCGTATTAACCAGCTTTTCTTTCTTAGCTGCAGTAACTGACTCCTCCGGTATCCCGAACTTGAGACTGGTTTTGGTACGCACCTCAATAAATACCAGACAACCATCCTTCTCAGCTATAATATCTATCTCGCCAGTACGGCAACGAAAATTTGTCTCTCGAATGCGGTAGCCCCTCCTTTTTAGAAAATCTGCCGCTATCTTTTCCCCGGTACTACCCAATAAACTGCGCTTCAAGGTAAAACAACTAACTCCCTTACAGGTGCAAACGAACGGCGGTGAATTGGCGAAGGCCCCAGACGGCGCAATTGCGCTAGATGATATCCCGTGCCATATCCTTTATGCCCAGCCAGCCCATAGCCCGGATAGCGTCGGTCAAAGTCAACCATAATACGGTCACGAGTAACCTTAGCAACGATTGATGCACAAGCAATGGACAAAGATAGTTTGTCACCCTTCACTATAGGTTGTTGTCCAATAGGCAGCTCAGGTAAGCTAATACAGTCTATCAGCAGAAAGTCTGGCGGACAAGCGAGCTGTCTAACTGCCTGACACATGGCGAGCCTGGTAGCAGCCACAATACCGATCACATCAATGGTCTCTGAATCCACAATACCTACCCCTACAGCTACGGCTTCCCTGATGATAACATTAAAAAGGAAGCTACGTTGTGATGGAGAAAGCTCCTTGCTATCGCGAACTAAATCAGACCAATCTGTACTACCGACAGACTGATGTAGGATTACGGCTCCAGCAACTACTGGACCTGCTATAGCACCCCTGCCAACCTCATCTACCCCAGCAATGAGTTTGTAGCCATGGCAATTAAGCTCCAGCTCTCGGGTCAAAGTCGGGGGCCTCAGGCTTGGCATATATCACCTACCCATCGATGGTGCCACCACCAATAACTTCTTCCCCAACGTAAAAAACCGCAGCTTGTCCAGGTGTAACTGCACGCTGTGCTTCATGGAAAACTACCTCGACCAGCCCATCCCTCGGGTACACAGTGGCAGGCTCTTCAGAAGTTCTATATCGTATCTTAACGCTGGCTTCCATAGGCTTAATAACAGGCTTTCCTGACACCCAGTTCACCCCAGTAACTACAAACCTAGACCGGAACAACTGCTTACCGGACCCGACGATTAGCACGTTTCTGGCAGCATCAATCCCAACTACATAGGTGGGCTGCCCGGTGGCAAGCCCCAGCCGACGTCTTTGACCGATCGTATAAAACATGACCCCTTCATGTTTCCCAATGACTCGCCCCCGAGAATCGACTATCATCCCTCCCACAGGCTGGCAATAATGCTTTAGGAATCCTCTATAATCGGTGGTGAAGCAAAGGTCCTGGCTGGCATCCCTGTCAGAATTCGGTAATCCATACCTCCTCGCTAATTCCCTCACCTCAGCTTTGGAATACTCACCTAGAGGAAATAGCAGCCGCCTAAGTCTATCCTGTCCAAGCATATATAGCATATATGACTGGTCTCTGGTCAGGTCCTTACCTTTTAGCAAACGGTAAATGCCATTGCGCCGCTCTACCCTAACATAGTGACCGGTAGCCAGATAATCGAATCCAGAGGAGATAGCGTAACTGAGGAGAAAACCAAATTTTATATGATGGTTGCACACAACACAAGGATTAGGCGTGCGTCCCTCCACATATTCTCGGCAGAAGTAGTCGATCACATGATACTTGAACTCCGTCCTGACATCGATGACATGTACTGGTATTTCAAGGGTACGACAGACCTTTTTCACCGCACGAATATGACTGGCAAAGTCATGTTCACCAATTGCTTTCTCATTCACCCCCGTTCCACCAGCCGCTAGAAGCATGGTCACCCCAACAACTTCATAGCCTGACTCTTTTAAGAGCAAGGCTGCCACAGAGGAATCCACGCCACCGCTCAGGGCGACCAGCACTCGCTTTCTCATCACAGAACCTCACCTTCTCTGTTGCAGCAAGCCTATAACCCTTCCCCACACGATCCTACTGATTTCACTTTTGGGCAGATTTGCATCGATGATCAGCCAACGTCCTGGCTCTCGGGCAGCTAGTTCAAGATACCCTCTCCTAACCCTCTCGTGGAAATCAACGCCCTCACCTTCGAAACGGTCAACTCCGCTGTCTGATTTCCGCTCCAAACCTTCCACCACTGGCAAGTCGAGCAGCACCGTTAGATCCGGCTTCAGACCTCTAGTGGCAAGTTGGTTCATATAATCGATCATCCCCATATCAAGTCCACGACCATAACCCTGATAAGCGGTAGTAGAGTCCGCAAACCTATCACAGATGACTACTTTGCCCTGCCTCAACTCGGGTAGAATAACCTTATCCACCAGCTCGGCACGACAAACGATGAACAACAACAACTCACTCAAAGACGACAGGTCCTCTCCACCATCTTCCTTCAATATCCTCCTCAACCTGTTACCCAGAGGCGTGCCCCCCGGTTCATAAGTCAACTTAGCAGGAATGCCAGAACTTACAAGCTTCCGCCAAAGAATCTTAGCCTGCGTACTCTTACCACATCCTTCGCTGCCCTCAAAGGTCACAAAAAGGCTCAAGTACTACCCCCAATTCGTTCCCAACTACACAACCCTGACCCTTCTCTTTGGCTCCTTGCCCACACTGTAGGAGGTCAAGTTGTGTTGCTCTACGAGCATATGCTGTAAGCGCCGAATGTAGGCGCTCTGAGGACTCAGATCGACAGGACCTCCACCCCCCTTGACCAGCGTAACTGCCCGCTCAGCTTCCCCAAGTGCTGAACTCACTCTTGAATCTCCTTTCGTCCCTTTCGCCAAGAGAAAGTCATCGATAAACTGCCTTAACTGAGGTAAATTGTTGCTTTTGACAGCATAGATCGGGACTCCAAGCATCTCAGCATCTCTTATCCTTTGTGGCTTACGACGATAGTAATTCTTAGTCGTCAACAGTAAGTCACATTGTGAAACATCCGAAGTAAACTCTAAGTCAACTCCCTTCTCTCTACTAGCCTCTTGCAACTTAGAGCGGTTCACCCCAAAAAGGCACAACTTCGCCCTTTGCCTTTGTGTCCCCACATCCTTTTCCGCTAGACCGTAGGAAACCACTTTCTTCTTTTTCACCTCGCCATCGTCGCCAAACCAGCGAAATTCAGCCTCAAGTGGTTTGCCCCGCAGAATGGTATCCACTGCCTGTCCCACGTCTGAGTGGACAACTACCATGTTGCGTTCGCGTATTTCAACAACCACATCGAAGGTGGGTGGTGCTTTGCGCTCCAAAATAGATTTCTGAGTGCGGCGGCGTCTGGCTTCCTCGTCCCCCAAAGTGACCGATTGTATCCCACCAACCAGGTCACACAAAGTTGGGTTCATCATCAAGTTCTCTAAAGTATTACCATGGGCAGTGCCCACAAGCTGTACCCCTCGCTCAGCTATAGTTCGAGCTGCTTCGGCTTCCAGACTCGTCCCGATCTCGTCAATTATGATCACTTCGGGCATATGGTTCTCGACCGCCTCAATCATTACAGCATGCTGCATGCTAGGTGTGGGTACTTGCATACGCCTGGCATGTCCAATAGCAGGATGTGGTATGTCCCCATCCCCAGCAATCTCGTTAGAGGTGTCAACTACAATGACACGCTTCCCAAAATCATCGGCGAGCACTCTCGCCACTTCACGCAACATTGTAGTCTTACCCACCCCCGGTCGCCCTAACAGTAGAACACTTTTGCCCGATTCTACAAGGTCCTGAATGATCCTTACCGTGCCGAAAACAGCCCTGCCAACGCGACAGGTCAAACCGACGATTCGCCCTTCCCGATTGCGTATGGCAGAAATCCGATGCAAGGTGCGCTCGATCCCAGCTCGATTGTCACCACTAAAACTTCCTATGTTTGAAACTACATATTCGATATCAGATTCAGTGACCTCCGAATTACTCAAAGTCACTTCCCTTTGCGGATAACGTGCTTCAGGAGGACGACCCAAGTCTAAAACCACCTCCAATAGCTCGCTGTTGTCAGGCTGTTCCAATAGTGTCTGGCGAATATGAGATGGCAAGACATTCAGTAAAGCATCTAAATCGTCCCTAACAACCGTTGGCAGGTCTTTTCTATTAGCTTTGTCTGCCTTTGCTTCCGAGCCTGCCGGAGTAATGTGCCGTCTAGGCTTTATGGACCTCATAGGAATAAATTATCCTTTGACAATAAGATCTACGAAATACTTGTGAAACCGGATATCCTCTGTCAATTCTG
Organism: uncultured Dehalococcoidia bacterium; assembly: GCA_937975645.1. GTDB lineage: Bacteria > Chloroflexota > Dehalococcoidia > GIF9 > UBA5629 > CALJTV01. The sequence goes on from CALJTV010000047.1 coordinate 19,062, forward strand.
GATGAAAGGAGCAGGCAAGTATCCTTCCCTGCTGCACCGCCACAGGAACACCGTCTAAACGACATAAAACCTTCACGCCCTCACCCACTGCCTCAATTATCGGTGCCCGAATAAAGATTCCCCGAAACGGTGTGGCACCTAATACATCAACAGTAAGATCAGCCTCAAAGCTGTCCACCTGCCTTCCATATGCATTACGCCGTACTGCAATGTTAAGAACACCTACAGTGTCCATCTCAAGACCAACCACCTTCTTAGCCAGCAGTATCAAGCCTGCACAAGTACCAAAGATGGGAAATCCTTGCTGCGCTAACCTGCGTACCTCTTCAACGAGAGCAAAATCTTTCATCAACCTGCTAATAGTCGTGCTTTCGCCACCTGGTAACACCAAAGCGCTCAAACCATTTACCTGCGATGGCAAACGTACCGGAGCAGCCTCGATCCCAAGAGCAGCGAAAGACTTGATATGTTCAGAAACAGCTCCCTGAAGGGCAAGTACACCGATCTTCAACCCTACCACCCTCTGCTGGCGAGGAGCTCCTGTGGTGGTATAGTCTTTATATCTATCCCTGGCATGGGAAGACCTATGCCCTTGGATACCTCTGCAATGATCGCCGGATCTTTGAAATGAGTTGTTGCTTTGACTATAGCCTTTGCTCTTGCCTCTGGGTTACTCGACTTGAAAATTCCCGATCCAACAAAAACACCATCGGCGCCCAATTGCATCATAAGCGCCGCATCAGCCGGGGTTGCTATGCCACCAGCTGCAAAATTGACCACAGGCAGTTTCCCAGTGCGGTGGACTTCTAATACAAGCTCAAGAGGTGCACCCAAGTTCTTCGCCTCAGCAGTAAGCTCGTCTACAGGTAAAGCCTGTAGTCTTCTAATACCGTCCTGCACCGCACGCATGTGCCGCACCGCCTCAACAATATTCCCAGTACCAGCCTCACCCTTCGTCCGGATCATAGCTGCCCCTTCTGCAATACGACGCAAGGCTTCGCCAAGATCGCGACACCCACAAACGAACGGGACCTTGAAGTCATGCTTCCAGATATGGTGGCTCTCATCAGCCGGTGTCAACACCTCAGACTCGTCAATAAAGTCGACGCCGAGCGCCTCCAAGACCTGGGCTTCAACAAAATGACCAATACGACATTTTGCCATCACAGGTATGCTGACAGCTTCCATTATGGCAAGTATAACCGAAGGGTCAGCCATGCGAGCCACACCACCAGCCGCCCTGATATCTGCAGGCACACGCTCCAGTGCCATCACTGCACAGGCACCGGCATCTTCAGCAATCCTCGCCTGCTCAGGCGTCACCACATCCATTATCACCCCGCCCTTTAACATCTGAGCAAGTCCAGCTTTGACCTTCCACGTCCCGGTATCTATCATTTTCTGAACTGACTCCATTTGCAAAATATTTTACCGCTGTCGCAACATCAAAGCAACATAGCTACGCATCTCTTTTTATCTCCATATCTCCTGATCCACCTCTGGCAACTCCTGTTCCAGTTCCTTCTTGTATTCTTCTATTCTTTAAGCACCTCCAGGTAATCGTTCCGGCTGGGGAACTTCCTTGATCCCAAAAACCGAACAGCAGAAAACCGAAGCATGTACGCCTAAAACAGCTCCGGTGCCACATAGTAAAATTATACCACCGACCTCTTATAAAGTAGAATTTCAGACGGGGCGAACTCCCTGTGCTATAATGCTAACCCATGAAGATTCTTGGCATCGACACATCCTGCGACGACACAGCAGCGGCAATTGTAGAAGATGGGACCGTTGTCCTTTCAAACGTTGTTGCCTCACAGATAGATATTCACCGCCGCTACGGAGGCATCGTCCCTGAAGTCGCCTCCAGACAGCACCTTCTTAGTATATTACCTGTGATAGAAAACGCTATAAAGAACGCCCAGACTAGATGGGCAGACATAAGCGGCATCGCTGTAACTAGCGGACCAGGACTGGCAGGATGTTTGCTGGTTGGTGTCAGTGTGGCAAAATCGATCTCTCTAGCCCATAATCTACCACTGGTCAGCATCAACCATCTTGAAGGTCATATATATGCAAACTGGTTATCAGGTCGCCAACCCGAATTTCCCTGTCTTTGCCTCATCGTCTCAGGCGGCCATAGCGACCTTGTACTTATGGAGAGCCACGGCAAATTCCAGAAGCTAGGACAGACAAGAGATGATGCTGCCGGGGAAGCCTTCGATAAGGCAGCGAGAATCCTCGGGCTCGGCTATCCAGGCGGTCCCGCCATCGAGGAGGCAGCGAAAGACACCACACCCAACCTCCCTTTGCCACGAGCTTGGCTCAAAGGAACCGACGACTTCAGTTTCAGTGGACTAAAAACCGCACTACTCCACCTGGCTTCCAGCAGCACTGCCTCGATTCCTTCCTTCGTCTCCCAAGCAGCAGCTAGTTTTCAGCAGGCGGTGGTCGAGGTGTTATCCATCAAGACAATCGAGGCAGCCAAAAGGACACGCGTTAAACAGATAATTGTGTCCGGAGGGGTTGCTGCCAACAGGGCTCTTCGTAACTTTCTATCGCACAATTCGCCTCTCCCGGTACTGTTCCCTCCCCCCCATCTCTGCACCGATAACGCAGCAATGATCGCCGCCTGCGGTTATTTCCACTTTATCAAAGGAGAACTTAGCCGCTACGACATAGATGTATCGCCCAGTCTATCTCTGAATTAACCAAAGGGCAGATAGTACACCACCTACGATGACAGCAAGTTTTGAATAGGTGAACCAGTCCTTGGTGCTGACTTGTAGAAAGCTCTAGTTCCGAATCGATGTTGAGCTGCTGCCGCATATATCTTGTTATCTCGTTATCGGCAATCTTGCCATACCTCTGAAAAGCAGCAAACGCCTTCTCGCTTAGATATGGCTCGTTGAACGTCTCCCCCCAGGCAAATGCAAAGGGTAGAACAACGTTCACAGCTATCTCGGCAGCTCTTTCTCTGCCTAGCTGGGCTGAATTATTAGACTTGGCCACCCCAAAATCAATGTGACTTTCCCAGTAGCCAACCCCGTTTACTACCAATCCCTTTTCCAGCCAAGACCGTTCAGTCCCAGAGTGCACCTGTCGCAACAGACCCAAAATTCCATCTAGTAACCCAGGCTCATCATACCGGGACAATAGCTCACTTAATGCACTAATACGGCGCGGTGGAAAATTATCAGGTCTCACCCTAAAGAAACACCACTCCGTTTCACCAAGGAGACTTCGATTGCCGGTAGTTCCCCAGATCGCCTCCAGCTCTTTGGTTTCCTCATCATCACATATTATCCGCCGTCTAACCGCTCGCTGACTTGGTAACAGTCCAGCCAAACCAAAAAGCAGTGCTTTTCTTTCTGCATTATCCATGTGGCAGTTCATAACCTCACTAGGTAAGCCATCGGCTAACTTCTCGAACGGCACACAATTTTGTGCATACCCCAAAGCCCGGCAAAGTTGTCTAACCAGCAACCGAGTAGCCCCATTCCCCTCCAGCAAATTCCTTATCGAACTAACTCTAGCAAAAAATCGTGCTTCACCCATCAACGCGGCAACACCAAGAACAGGTGCATGGTAGCTATTTGGGCATCTCGGTAGAGCCCCAACCAGCGCCCCATCACCATGGCTCAGACGCTGAAGTATACTCCCAAATGACCTACTCAAAGCTACAGTGGGAACCACTCTCCCGTTTCGGAGCCTTGCTCGCTGATCCGTATCATAGTACCACACAACATGTAGAACCACACCGTCAGACCTGACATCCCGATTATGCCCATGGCTGTACCATTCGCTGGAAGCCACATGAAGTTCCACGTTGCCTTCCATCATGTTACCCTCCACCAAGAAGACCGCACCTGTAAAGTCAGGACCCGCAGTAACATTCCGCTTCCCCGGATAAATAACCTCTACCTCCTCACCGGTATCCGCCAATATATGAGTTACTAACTTCTGCTGCCAGATAACAGCCACCAATTTCTCTGTCATCTGCCACTTCATAATCAAGCCCCCGCTTCTCTAGACCATTGCTGAATAGCCCTTGGGTAACCACACCCTTTTCTCGTCGATGATATGCCTTACCTCCCAACCCCGCCTCTCAAGCTCCGCGGTAATAAATCGGCGGTGACACCGCCAGGGCAACCTTTCTGCACACATGATAGCAGCTACTCTCCCCGAAGCTGCAGCTTCAAGAGTCTTCACACCTTCAGCAAAGTCTTCGGTACCTGTAAAAGCCAGGTAACCACCTTCCCTATACCCTCCAAGCTTGTCCCCCAAATATAAATAGTTGATCCCTTGTCCAACCAGTAACCCGAAGAGCTCTTGTTGATTGAAGTGCTCAAGCCGACTGATAGGGAAGCGCCGCACATCGACTACAAGCTCAATCCCATAGCGATTGAGCAGCCTAACAAATTCGTCTTGAGAACGGACACTTGTCCCTAGACTGTAAATTAGTTTACAGTGGGAACACATTACTCTCCCAAGAGACTGTTAAACCTTAATGCATCATCATACATTTCAATGTTGTTGAACAAGACATACGTCTCAGTATCTACCATATCCCTCAAACGGCGCAATTCCTCATCGGTGTACTTGTGCTTATAGTTGGGACCCCCATGGAGCCTGAAGTACCTGAAATCACCCCACAACGGCGGTCTCTCCAGAGGGTCAACGCAGTGGGTAAGCCTCAATTCTTGACACAAAAAACTCACACTTTTGTCACTCCACCTCCCTCTTGGTTCCCAGACGAAAAGAAAATTTTCTTGCCCCAGTTTTTTGAAAAAAATCTGCATGTTTTCAATGTTTTGTGCACAGTCGACAAAAGATGCCGGAGTCTGAAAGACAACCACCCGGGCACCGAGAGCTTGAGCAATATCCCTAGTTTTCTCCCAGGCTTTCAAAACTTCAGCAGTAGGACGAAAAAACCCGCATTGCTGCGCCTCTGCGGGTGAAACCTTCCAGCCGAGTCTTCGATAAGTAGGACTTGATGGTGGATGGGTGATTAGTTGCCACGCCTTAACTGTGAACTCAAAATCTGCAGGCGCCTCTTTTCGCCACTTCAGCACAGTCTCCACCGGAGGAGGCCTATAGAAAGTCTGCTGTACTTCAACAAGATTAAAAATTGAAAAATATTGCCGTCTGCTCTTCGGAAAACCACAGCATCCTACCCTGACCCGCTCCATGAGATTACTCCTCCTTAGCCTGATATTTGAACCCAGAGCGGTCCGCCACAATGTTAAGTAGCGTAACTGTAGCCCCTCTCGGTTTGTAAAGACCACCCTCCCATTCACTTACCGTCTGCTGCCGTATACCAAGCAGTCTAGCCAATTCAGCCTGAGTGAGCCCCATATGGCGTCGCAATTCTCGAATGCTCTCCCTATTCCAATCAACAGGCTGTCTTCTTTCAGCCATTCCAGCCATATTTTACACGTTACCGTGTAACACATCAAATCAACAACGCCCCCAAAATTTTTAGGATGGGACAAATATAGCATCTCAGCCATCATAGAGCTGTGATACAGTCAGTAGCGTTCTTTTTATCCATGCTTTTCTAAGAGGCTAAAACTTAGGGCTCGCCTACCTTGTGGTAAACTCTCGAGCCTGACCAACAAACACAAGGGGGTGAGCCCAGATGACGGTAGCACAAAGAATTGTAGAGTGCAAGAGTCACAAGCAGGTAGTAGCTCTGGTCGATTCCCGGACTAAAGCCACCTTAAGGGAGTGGAAAAGAAAGCTTATTGAAGGAGCCCTGGAACATTTAGTAATGAAATACCATGGTCCTAAGTGGCTAAAGATAAGGGAAAGGAGACCTACTCCATGGATATGTCCAAAGTGCGGCCCCAGAGAAAGTAATCAGATTAAGCGTAATGGGCATTACCAGCGCTACCTTATAGGGAAAGAAGGTGTTATTCAGATCAGATTTTCTCAACTTGAGTGCCTTTCTTGTGGAAGGCAAATAGCCTTAGATGCCCTTTTCCTTCCCAAAAGGAAACGTTATTGGATTGAACTTGACCGTAAAATAACTGAACTTTATCTTTCTGGGGCAAGCTACAGGCAGGTGAAAGCCATACTGGATAGAGCCATGGAGTGGGACTGCGGACTTATGAGCTTATGGCGAAGCTTTCAGAAGGTGGCAAAGAGGGCTCCGTCTTCCGGGTTAGGTGAGACTCTAAAGTCGCTATACCTCGATGAGGCTTAACCCTAAGGTGAAAGGGGGACCTTACTGGAATTTATTAGCCCTGGGTGAGGGTAAGAGTGGCAAAAGAGCCTATCTCGGGGCAGTTTTATCCCCGGATAAAGGTGAAACTGCCTGGATAAGCCTTCTTGAAGCTCTGGAGGTTCCTGAAGCTGGTAAAGGTCTGCTGTTTATCCATGATGGTGACCCGGCTATTGCTTCGGCTTTAAGCTTTATCCTGCCCGAAGCCAAAAGGCGCTTATGCGCTTGGCATGAGCTGCATAACCTATTTCTCAAGGCCAGGGAGTTATTCCCTGATAAGCCAGACAAAATCAAAGCAGTTATGAAAGAAGCTAAACTGAGGATAGAATCTAACCAGCCCAAGACGACATCACCCTTGGAGAGAGGTATAGAGGAATACCGGAGACGGACAAGACCTATGGACAGATTTAAGTCCCGCATGGGAGCTTTAGACTTCTTGAGGATCTGGCTTGAGGCTGTGGTGAACTAAACAAAGCGGTAAAGATTAAAGAGTTGACGCAAGGTAGATGAGTCTCTCTTTAAGAAAAGCCTGAATAAATGATAGACTATCTAAACTGTTGATTTATGGACAAGCCATTGCTATAATTAAATTAGCAGTCACCACTTCAGACTGCTAAATTTGTACCTACAAACGGTTGCAAGAGTATCTACCAAGGAAAAGGAGGGTAAAGAGTAGATATGAACTGCAGGGTTTGTGGTACGTCATTCTTCATTGGTAGGACCATATTCCGTTGCTCCTGTGGCACCCTTGCCCACAGCTGGTGTTGGGAAAAACATGTACTGGAGGCACACAAGCCGTCGTTCACTATTGGTACTGTAGATCTAGATGGCAATTTCACGCCATTGAATAAAGAAAAAGACTTGCAGCCACTTGAGAAGCAGGTGGCTCAGGTAAAGTGAATCGAGGAGGTCACCATGCCGATTTATGAGTATTACTGCCCAAAATGCGATAAAGAATTCGAGCTAATGCGCCCAATCAGTCAATGTGACTCTCCGGGTTTCTGTCCCACTTGCGGTGGAAAAGGGGAAAAGCTAGTATCTTGCTGTGCCTCAAAGGTAGACTTTTATATTAGACCGCCGAGCAAGGCACCCTTCAGGGTCAGGGGTAAAACAATAAACAAATAGGAGTTGCCGTGCAAACTAAAATACGCAATCGCTTTACGACTCATCGTGCGACATCGTATAGTCGGTATGGCAACACTAATAAATAAGGACTACACAGAAACTCATATTTCTACCAAAAAGGTACCTGGTCATCAGGTGCTTTCTACCTTGCCCTGCTTTCGCTGTGGGGTATGCTGTCACTGGTATCAGCCACGTATCGACCTTGTTGAAGCAAGAACCATAGCCGACGGCATCGGTATCGCTTGGCAGGAATTTGCTGCCAATTATCTCGATAGCCGCTACTTCGGTGAAGAACGGTTTCTACTTCGTCAGGAGAACGGCGCCTGTGTCTTCCTCGAACAGATAGATGAGAGAATAACTGCATGCAAGATCCACCCCTTTAAACCCTCTGCCTGCCGTGATTGGACACCGAGCCTGCTCAGAAAGGAATGCCAAACAGGCCTAGCACGACTCTGGAAACTTAGCGTGGGGCAGGAGGGCAATTTGCAGGGCACCACTGACGACCTGCTCCGATTTTACTCACATGTTAGCTCACTTTGCTAGTGTTAGGTTACGGCTTTGCACCGCAGGGGACAGGCAATGAAACTGATAGCACATCTGCAGCACGGAATTCTATCTCTATGGTCACTTGCCTGGTTGTATCGCAGAGACAGAAGACCTAACATTGACTGTGTCTAGCGACCGCGCTTGACTGATTATGAGGGAAACAAATAGCGTTTTTTCCCAAAAGAACGGCGAAAAAAGGTGCCGATACTGCGGAGGCAACAGATGAAGTTGTGTGTAAAAAAGATTTATTGCTCTAATTGTCGCCGCCTGGTACATTGCCGAGAACAAGCTACCGACGGGGCCATCCACGTTATATGTTCCAGGTGCAGCAAGCTCCTTAGGGTATGGAATGGGATAACCTGGAAATCAGTGTAGCACCATGACGAAGCGTGACTATTACGAGATACTAGGCATAGACAGGAATGCCGACGAGGCGACCATCAAACGTGCCTACCGCTCGCTAGCTATGAAATACCATCCCGACAGAAATCCCGAGGATAAGCACGCTATCGAAAGAATGAAAGAAATAAACGAAGCCTACGCTGTGCTCACCGATCGAGAAAAACGCCGCCTATACGATGCCTACGGGCACGCTGGTCTGGAAGGCTATACGACTGCCGATATATATCGGGGAGTAGACTTTGGCAGTCTCTTTCGTGAATTTGGACTCCGCGACTTCGGTTTCAGCTTCGGTGACAGCATACTGGACTCCATATTTGGAACCAGAAAGCCCGGATGGGACCGGAGTAAAGGTGCAGACTTAAGATACGATCTGGAGGTCAGCCTTGAAGACATAGCCTTCGGTGCGAATAAACAGATCGAGATACAACGCACACGAACATGCAACCTTTGCCTAGGTAGCGGCGCTAGCCCCCGGGGACTCATTGTTTGCGACCGATGTAAAGGCACAGGCCAGATCGTGTTTGAACGCCGGTCTGGTTACAGCATCTTCCGACAGATCAATATGTGTTCAAAATGCCACGGCACAGGCAATATCGTTACCGAAAATTGTTCGGTCTGCCAAGGTAAAGGCATTATTCACGAGAATAAGGAGATTCAGATCAGGATCCCCAGAGGGGTCGATAACAACTACGTCATAAAAATAAGTGGCGAAGGTGAACCGGGAAGAAATGGCGCAGCCCCCGGAGACCTTTACGTCGTTTTGAAATTAAAGGAACATCCCAACTTCGAGAGAATTGGCGATGACATTTATACGACGGTGGAGATATCCTTTGCACAGGCTGCGCTGGGTGACAGGATCGATGTACCGGGATTGTACGGTCCCGTCAGTGTTGACATCCCTGAGGGAGTTCAGACAGACACAGTCCTGCAGATACCCGGCCAAGGGCTCCCTCGCTTCAACAAAGAAGGCAAAGGTGACCTATATATAAGAGTTAAAGTAGTTACCCCGCAAGATCTGAGCCAGAGGGAAAAAGAACTGTTGAGGGAATTCGATAAACTGCAGAAGGAAAAACAAACTAAACGGGTAAAAACATCACCTTTCAACGATGCTACCAGCCGAGCAACGCGCACATAGCGTTTTACAAATCATAGCTCGAGGGGCTACCGCATGATACTAAAAGCTTGCGAAATCACATAAAAAGAAAGGGCTGCACAGTCAGCCCTGTTCCCCTACTCTCAGGGACTATTGCGCCAGGAGGTTAACTATGGAGTTATCTCCCTTAGCTAAAGAAAAGTTAGCCAAAATTGGTGATCTATCACCCGCAGAGAAGGAAAGACTAAAGGTCTCCGAAAAATTGACCCAGTTGCTGGCTGACTACTTCACCAAGAGGATCGATGTGAACAGTCTGTGGCTGGAGCTAAAGAAATGTAAAGAAGAAGGGCACGAATCGATTGTCAGGGAAACACAGATCAGACTACTTAACGCCATCACGCTTACCAGCAATCAAGCCGATTTCGAGCACTGTCGAAATGCCTTGCTCGGTTGCGAAACCCTTAAAGAACGCAGCAGTTATCCCGACCTGGAGCATGGATTAAAAAATCTTGAGTCACTGCGCCTGCAATACCAACAAGAAAAGGAAAAGGCATTCAACACCATCAAGCGGAGCATCCAGCAACAGGTCGAAATGGCTGCCCGGCAAGTGCTAAGACAGAGCAACAACAGGAATATCTCGATAGATGTGGACGGTTCGGTAGAGGCAACGGCACGCACCAATCCTCAGTGGAGGACCTTCCTAGTGGAACATGATAGAATCTATGGGCAAAAGTTTGACGAGCTGGTAACAAGAATAAAAAGACTGCTTTGACTAGCCGTAGCCCTGCCAGCAACTACTACCTCTTTACAAGCCGTGGCATCTATGCTAAAATAATTAGCAGTCTAACGCACAGAGTGCTAAAAATAATTGGAAGGAGGTAGGAGAAATGGCAACGAAGCTTGAACCTTTAGGTGACAGGGTAGTAGTCAGACCCAAACCTAAAGAGGAGGTCACAAAAGGTGGTATAGTCCTGCCGGACACAGCCAAGGAAAAACCACAAGAGGGGGAAGTTATTGCGGTCGGTCCTGGCAGGCTTACCGATGACGGCAAAAGAATAGCTATGGATGTAAAAGTAGGTGACATAGTAATCTACGCCAAGTACGGAGGCACTGAAATAAAAGAGGATGATGAAGAATTGATCATCCTCAGGGAAAGCGATATTTTAGCCAAAAAGGCGAAATAAACAAGGCAAAAGGAGGTGGTCTAAGACATGGCAAAGCAAATTATCTATGGTGAAGAGGCAAGGCGTGCATTAAAGGCAGGCGTCGATGCGCTTGCCAACGCTGTCAAAGTAACCCTCGGTCCGCGGGGACGCCCTGTAGCTTTAGAGAGAAAGTTCGGCGCACCCAACGTAATCAATGATGGCGTCTCTATAGCAAAGGACATTGAACTTCCCGATCCATTTGAAAACATGGGGGCTCAGCTGGTCAAAGAGGCAGCCACCAAGACCAACGACAAATGCGGCGACGGAACAACCACAGCTACCGTCTTGGCACAAGCCATCATAAGTGAGGGCTTCAAGAACATCGCTGCAGGCGCTGACGCCATGGCTATAAAGCGTGGCATCGAAAAAGGCGTAACCGCCCTCGTGGAAGAGCTGAAAAAAATGGCGACCCCAGTGACCACTAAAGAGCAGGTCGCCCAAGTAGCCACTATTTCGGCAGCCGATCCCGAAATCGGCAACTTGATTGCCGAAGTGATGGAAAAGGTGGGTAAAGACGGCGTGATCACTGTCGAGGAGTCAAAGGGGCTGCAATTTGAGACCGAATACGTAGAGGGTATGGAATTTGACCGCGGCTATATCAGCCCTTACTTTATTACCAACCCCGAACTAATGAAAGCAGAGCTTGAAGACCCCTATATCTTAATCACTGACAAGAAGATCTCGGCGATTTCTGAGCTTCTGCCCATACTCGAGAAAGTACTCCAGGTCTCCAAAAACTTTGTGGTCATCGCAGAAGATGTGGAAGGAGAAGCCTTAGCCACGCTGGTGGTCAACAAACTGCGTGGCACCATCAACTGTCTTGCAGTGAAGGCGCCCGGGTTTGGTGACAGGCGCAAGGCAATGCTCGAAGATATAGCAATCCTTACCGGTGGCAAAGTCATCTCCGAAGAAGTCGGCCGAAAACTTGACTCAGCTACAGTAGCTGACCTTGGCAGAGCAAGGAAGGTAGTGGCTGACAAAGACAACACCACAATCGTGGAAGGTAAAGGGTCTGAAGAAGCAATCCAAGCCCGCATCAAACAGATAAAGGCACAGATCGAGGAGACTACTTCAGACTATGACAAGGAAAAGCTGCAAGAAAGACTGGCCAAGTTAGCGGGCGGGGTAGCGGTGATCAAAGTCGGTGCTGCTACCGAAGTAGAACTTAAAGAAAAGAAGCACCGCGTCGAAGACGCTCTCTCTGCGACCAGAGCCGCAGTAGAAGAAGGTATCCTGCCGGGCGGTGGTGTAGCCCTGATCAATGCTGCACCCGCGCTAGACAAAGTAAAAGTAGAGGGTGATGAGGCTGTTGGTATCTCTATCTTAAAGCGGGCTCTGGAAGAGCCACTGCGATGGATAGCTGAAAACGCTGGACAAGAAGGCTCAGTGGTGATAGATAAGGTCAAGAGAAGCAAGAAGGGCGTAGGCTATGATGCGCTCCGGGACGAGTTCGGTGACATGGTCACTAAAGGTATCATTGACCCGCTTAAAGTCACCAGAACTGCACTGGAGAATGCCGCCAGCATTGCAAATATGATCCTTACCACTGAGTCACTTGTAGCCGACATTCCAGAGAAAGAGAAGGCTGCCACGCCGCCCATGCCTGAATACTAACATGCACTAAACCCCCGGGGCTACCCTTTCGGATAGCCCCGGGGAGTTTTTTATATATTGAGTATCCGCTCAAGCGAGTCTGCCTTTCTCACCGGTCCCACCACAGCCAGACTGAAAGCCTTAGGATCAAACAGTCGTCGAGCTACCCGCTCCAGGTCCTCTTTAGTAACCGCATCCACCAAAGCGATGACGTCATCAACACTGAGTATCCGCTGTGTCAGCAGTTCCTGTGCCCCAAACCATCCAGCAACATTGCGGCTATTCTCTAGACTCAACAACAACCTTCCTTTGGCTATTTCCTTAGCTTTACTGATCTCCACCTCCGACAGGCTGTCTTTAGTAGCAAATAACTCATCGATAATCACCTTGAGCGCAGTCTCCATTTGCTCCGGGTCAACGCCAGCATGAATTATGAAAGCGCCAGTATCCGTGAAATGGTCAGCATAGCTCTGAATTTCATAAGCAAGCCCTTTCTCCTCCCTCAATTTGAGAAACAGCCGACTGCTCATCCCCTCACCTATAACGATGCTCAAAAGGTCGACAGCATAACGGTCAGGGTCAAAGAATGACACACCCGGTACACCCAAGCAAATCTGGAGCTGCTCCGTTTCCCGAAACTCTATCGTCAACCGCTTCTGCCCTGTGGACCCAGCACTGGAGAAACCGCTGGGGATTTTGCCGCTTCCCCATTGATGCACAGCTTCGGCAATAATATCCAGTGTCTGTTTCTGGTCTATATCACCGGCAATACTCGCCACGACATTGTTAGGTAGGTAGTGGTCACGATGAAACTGGATGATCTGTTGCCTGGTCAGTGAACACACTGTCTCCTTGCTTCCAGCAATATCACGTCCCAATGGCTTCCCTGGCCAAAGAAGCTCATCAATTAGCATTGCCACCCGTTGCCTGGGAGAGTCCAACGTCATTCTTATTTCTTCGATTATTACCTGGCGCTCCCGTTCCATATCATTTGCCTCAAGGCGAGGACTGAAAACCAGGTCTACCAAGACATCAACAGCCAGAGCAAAGTGCTTGGACGGCACTCGACACCAGAATGATGTCAGTTCCTTGTCTGTACCGCCGTTCAGCACACCGCCGACGCTTTCTATCGTCTCGCTGATCTCCTTGGCACTCTTCCGTTTTTGTGTTCCCTTAAAGCAAAGGTGTTCCAAAAAATGGGCAACACCAGCCTGCGAATCCATCTCATATCTTGGTCCAGCGCCTACGAAAAATACTACCGATACTGAACGTGTGTGCGGCAGTTCGCTGGTGATCACACGCAAGCCGTTAGCTAGAGTTGTCTTCTGGTACACTGCGCCAAGATTCTACCTGTCATTCGCTGTCCCGTCAATCTCATTGCATAGCTTACCCACCGTGCACCCCGCCTGATGGTATACCTGCTGATGCCTACGATGCAGGACCTCACCGCAAAAGTGGGCAATAGCAACGCAAACCATAGCACTCCGGACTAGCGCACTCCAGGAGTCACAGAAGATCCAGCGCAGCTCTAGAGAGACTGACAGGGACAGCACCCGTAAAGCTCGTGTGGCTTTTTTCTCCGTCGAAAAGTATAGTAAAATACCATTCCAAACAAATAGGAGGAAGAAATGAACCTCGCTAGGCTTCTAGAGGATAACATCAGAAGATTTGGGGAATACGATTTCGTATGGTTCGAAGAGCGATGGCACACCAATACCCAACTCAGCCAGGAAGTGAACAAACTGGGAAACGTGCTCATAGAAGTTGGGGTAAAAAGGGGTGAACGTGTAGGCGTGCAATTACCCAACAGCATTGACTTAATCAAAGCTTTCTTTGCCATTTTCAAGATCGGCGCAGTAGTCGTGCCTGTTAACCCTTCACTCCGTGCTCCCGACCTCGCTTACATATACCAAGACACAGGGATGACAACATTAATCAGCTGCTCAGAATACATCGATAGAATCAAGCCCGCCATATCCGATGTGCCGCAAGTAAAAAACATACTGCTGGTCGACGAAGCCCCGGAAGGCACTCTATCTATACCGACATTGAGCGAAAAAGCCTCCGAATATCTAGCTATAGCTGACACCGATAACGATGACCTTGCTGTTCTTTTGTATACTGCTGGCACCACCGGCCGACCGAAAGGTGTTATGCTTACACATTATAACTTCTACACCCTAGTATCCGGATATTACGAGCAGGTATTATTGGATACAAGGGGCATCTGCATTACTGGGAAGGTGCGACAATGGGATCCTAGGCAGGGCAAGCTGATAGAGAAAGATGTGGAGGTCTTCGGGGTAAACCGTAAACGCGTCTCTTTGATAACCCTGCCATTGTTCCACGGCTACGGTATCTTCGCAGTCAACCTCGAATTTCTAACTGGTGGAAAATTGATCGTGCTTAGAAGATGGGATGCCGAGAAGGCGATGGAAGCCATCGAAAGGTTCAAGGTCACTGATTTCCGTGGCATACCAACTATGTATATCCAGATGCTCAATCACCCCAATGCTGATAAATATGATCTCAGCTCGTTAGAGACCTGCATCTGCGGCGCTGCACCGATGCCTCTGGAAATAGCCCGCCAATGGAAAGAAAAATATGGCATAGATATCTGGGAGGGGTATGGACTCAGTGAAGCCACGGCGGTCAACTGTGGGAACGTGGCAGAAAGGCGACCTCCCAAATACGGCTCGGTGGGGAAATGCTATCAAAAGTGTAACACTATAAAGATTTTTGACGACAGCGGACAGGAACTGCCACCGGGACAAACCGGCGAGGTCGTTATCAGAGGTCCCACCGTGATGAAGGGCTACTGGAACAAACCTGCAGAAACAGCAGAGACTCTGCGAAATGGCTGGCTTTATACCGGGGACATCGGTTATATGGATGAGGATGGATATCTATATCTCACCGAACGAAAGAAAGACCTTATTATCAGGGGAGGCGAAAACATATATCCAAAAGAGGTGGAAGACGTCCTGTACAAGCACCCACAGGTACTAGAGGCAGCAGTTGTTGGTGTCCCAGACCAGGTCTACGGCGAAGAAGTGAAAGCTTTCGTTGTTTTGAAGACGCCTAACTCGGTGACCGCGCAGGAATTGATCGATTTCTGCAAGCAGTACCTACCCACATATAAGAGACCGAAATCTATTGAATTCCTGGGCTCGCTGCCAAAAAGTGATGTAGGCAAGATACTACGACGGGAACTAAGGAAACTGGGCTAGTGTCACCAAGGTTCTACTAGACAACCCGGATCACATTTAAGCCCGAAGCTGGACAAGCTACAATTCTAATTGACCTTTTGACTAGCCACTGCTATACTTTTTGTAAATTCTCAGTCCAGGAGGCGGTTACACCGTGGAAAAGACTTTACGATACCCAGTACTGGCTGATACCATTATACCTAAGAAAAGGCTGCTTACAGATGCTGTTGCAGTGCTTGGCTTCGCCCTACTTACTGCTGCTTCAGCCCAGATAAGCTTCTGGATAGGTCCCGTCCCTATAACTGGTCAGACTTTTGCAGTTTTGCTGGCAGGAGCTTTCCTCGGTAGCACACGCGGGGCACTCAGCCAGTTGACTTACCTAGCCATCGGGGCTACAGGTATACCGTTCTGGTTTGCCGCAGGGGGCGTTCCCGGAATAGCCCGCCTGCTGGGACCAACAGGAGGATATTTAATCGGATTTGTCGCCGGCGCTTTTGTCACCGGCTGGCTGGCAGAAAAAGGATGGGATCGCCATTTCTGGAAAACAGCCTTAGCTATGCTCGCAGGTAACGCTGCGATATACACTTTCGGACTGTCCCGTTTAGCCTGTTTTGTTCCCTCGGACTCTGTGTTGAAGCTTGGGCTATACCCTTTCATTGCCGGGGATGCCATTAAACTGATAGCCGCTTCCTTAACTTTGCCCGGCAGCTGGCAGCTGCTCAAATATCTTAGGAAGTGACAGTCCTGTAACAACAGAACCTATTCGTGAGGTGCAAGTTTGGAAATTATCTGGTTGGGACATTCTTGCTTTCGGCTTAAAGGAAAAACAGTAAACATTATTACCGATCCTTGCCCACCGGACTTAGGCTACTCAGTAGGCAAACTTTCGGCTGATATAGTAACAATAAGCCACCACCACACTGGTCATACCTTCACACAGGCGATCACTGGAGAGTTTAAAGTATTGAAGGCTCCCGGAGAATACGAACTCATGAATACCTTCGTAACTGGCATCCCCACCTGGCATGACCATGTCCAAGGTGAAAAACTGGGTAAGAATACAGTATACCTCCTGGAGATAGATGGGCTGATATTATGTCATCTTGGTGATATCGGACATTTACCGTCTTCTGAGCTGATAGAGGAAATCGGTGATATTGACCTGCTCTTCGTACCTGTTGGAGGAGTATCCACCTTGGGTGGAACAACAGCCGCCGAGATGGTAAGGCGACTAACCCCCAGGTTTGTCATCCCCATGCATTACAAGACACCGGTGCTGGCTCGAGACCTAGAGCCCGTAGATAAGTTCCTTAAGGAACTGGGACTCAAAGAGGTTCCTTGCCAACCAAAACTCTCTGTCACTCGTTCCTCACTCCCCGTGAACACACAGGTGGTAGTCTTAGACTACCCCCATTAGCAGGCAATCTTTGACAGTATCTCAGCCGCTACCGTAGAATAACGCTAGCCATGAGCTTAGCCAGAAAGCTGTATGAATTGCAGCAAATCGAGCAAGAGATCCAAAAACAGCAGAAAATACTGAGCGAAATAAACCTTCGGCTAAGCGAAAACACCCCACTACTCCAGGCAAGGAAAGAGTTTTCCACATTAAAATCCCACATGGATCAAAAGGAAAAACAACAGCGTGACCTAGAGTGGCAAATCGACGATCTGGAAAACAACGTTAAGCTAATAAGCAGCAAGCTTTACGGCGGTACCATCAAGAACCCAAAGGAGTTGGTCAGCTTGGAGAAGGAAATTGAAATCCTCAGATCTAGAATTAAACAAGCAGAAGAAGAGCTTCTAGAAGTGATGACTGAGATAGAAAAAATGCGCCACGAAATGAATACAAGCCAGGAACAGCTCAAGCAATTAGAAATTAAATGGCAAGCCGAACACAAAATTCTCACTGAAAAACAGGCGGAGATAGAGGTTCAACTAGCTCAACTGGAACAGAGACGAAATAACATGGCCGCCCAAATCGACCCTCAGTCTTTGGAAACATACCGGAACCTCAAACTGCGCAAGGGGCAAGCTGTGGCGAAGGTGGAACAAGGAAAATGCCAAGGGTGCCATATCACTCTGCCAGTTAGCGAATGGCACAAGGTTAGAACTGGTAATCTCGCATATTGCAGCAGTTGTGGCAGGATTCTTTTTCTAGGCTGAACAAAAGCGAGGCTAAAATGCACCTGAAGATATTTGCCGACGGTGCCTCCTGGGGAAATCCAGGCCCAGCAGCCATCGGAGTGGTGGTCAAAGATGAAGATGGCACCGAGCTGTTCAGAATCTCCCGATACATCGGGAACGCAACCAACAACCAAGCTGAATACCAAGCAGTCATTGCAGCACTTCAAGCAGCAACAAATTTCAAAGCTGAAAAAATCACCCTTTATATCGATTCAGAGCTTGTAGCCAAACAACTTGATAGCCGCTACAAGGTAAAGAGCTCGACCCTCTACCCTTTGTACAAGAAAGCCAGTGAATTGTTTTCCAAATTTACCAACCTTCGTATAATGAACATCAAGAACACGGAAAACAATACCGCCCATCTACTAGCCAAGGCAGCCCTGAAGAAAGCTACCAAGAGCAGCACAACCCAGAGATAGGAATTACACCGCAGGGTCTTGCCGCTCACAAACCATAAACTTTTTTTCGTCAACTACGTTTTGCTTAACGAAGCGAGAAAATGAAGCCGGTGAGTCCGTTAATCAAGGACTTCATCCTTTTTTGCATAGAACGCCGCGGCATGGAGTGGCCAGCCCTTTACGACGAAATGGCACGCGTAGCAGCACAGCGTTTATTTCACGGGCTGGGGATTGCCGAATTAAGAGAACTGGGGCTCTCTCTAGCGCTTGACAGCCTAGACAAGACTTTCGAGATAGTCAAGCAGGTCATAAGCCAACCCAAGCAAGGCTGACTTCTTATTTATTCTAGAAAACTGGTAGAATATCCCTGGATTTTTGTCTATTCTTTCACGGAAGCATGAGGGAAAAATGTGGATTACTAGAGGATTCGTATTAGCCATATTAGTTGTCTGCTGCATCCTGGCACCCTGCGTTCAGGGCTGTAAACCCGCTGCCCAGAATGCTGAACTGCCACCAGAATTTGACATCGTAACTCAGACCTGGCAACTGCTAAAGCAAGACTACATAGATAAGGACAAGCTTGACCCTAAAAAGCTGAGTCAGGGTGCTGTCCGGGGTATGTTGGAGTCACTGGATGACCCCTATAGTGCCTATGTCGAGCCAGAAATCCGGCAGCTGGAACTATCTGACTTTGAGGGCAAATTTGAAGGTATCGGCGCTGAGATAACCTTAAGGGATAAACAGCTTATGATCGTAACTCCACTCTCCAATTCCCCGGCAGAGAAAGCCGGACTTAAACCGGGCGATAAAATAGTAAAGATAAACGGGGAACCAACATCAAAAATGAGTTTGGTCGAAGCCACATTGAAAATTAGAGGTCCAAAAGGCACAGCAGTCAATCTGACAATCCTTCGCGAAGGCGATACAGAGCCTTTCGACGTTATGATAGTCCGCGACGAAATAAAGCTGGAGAGTGTTGTGTACGAGATGCGCAAAGACATAGGCTATGTAAAAATAACGCGGTTTCAAAAGTCCACCGGTAAGGACTTACGCAACGCACTCAAAGACATTATCGGCAGAGGTGGACAGGGCATTGTCCTCGACCTTAGAAACAACCCTGGCGGCGTGCTCGAGGCTGCAGTGGACGTGGCAAGCGAGTTCCTGGTTATGGGCACTGTGGCTCAAGTGGTCGACAGCGAAGGCAAACAAAGTTTCATTCCAGTCAAACCCGGCGGTGTGGGTACCAAGTTGCATCTCATCGTCCTAGTAAACCACGGCAGCGCCAGCGCCAGTGAAATTGTGGCTGGGGCGCTTCAAGACTACGGACGTGCTAAGCTGGCTGGCAACAAAACTTTTGGCAAAGGCAGCGTTCAGATGGTTAGGGAACTCAAGGATGGCTCAGCGCTCCACATAACTGCCTACCGCTGGCTCACGCCTCACGGCAGACCGATAGACGGCGTCGGCCTATCACCAGATTTTACGCTCGATCTAGAAGGAGAACAGCTAATTGACTGGGCTGTCGACTATCTCGAGAACCTTGTTAAAACCGATTACAGGATAGACACTTACTCGTTAACTAAGGATAGGGCCCTTTTTTATAGCCCACACCATGTGACAAGCTTGTCTAAAGGCTCACGAGGACTTCTAAACTGGTTTGCCGGGAGGTCCCAATCTGGGTAACCTATGGCTATACCTATAACCAGTCTCTTTGAGCTGGGTATACCTGCAATCTCCCGGACTACATCTGGATATTGGACCAGCGCACCTTCTATGCAAGTGCCAAGCCCGAATTCAAGAGCCACCAAGGCTATTGTCTGCGTTACCGCGCCGATGTTAAACAGTGCCCAAGAGTCATTAGAATCAGCCTCCGTAGCGACCAATATCACATTTGGGGCATCAAAGGCGCGCATCATTTTCAAATACCACTCCTGCCGCTTTTCTCTGTCCCCTCTGGAAAAACCCAGTAACGGGTACAAGGCAGATACTAGAGCTACCCGTCGTTCCCTATACAGCGCGGGCTGTGAAGAGGCCATAGAAAAGTCAGGGTTGGGCTCTGCCCCTGCTAGAAATTTCTGTTGTAAAACGTCTTTCACCTTTTCAAGCACCTCACCACCCAGCACAAAAAATTCCCACGGCTGAGTGTTCGAGCCCGACGGAGCCCATCTTGCCACATCGATTATCTGCGCTATAATATCTCTGGTCACCGGGGTCGGCTTATAACCTCTAATACTCTTCCTAGCCTTGATAGCTTCTACAAGTTCCATCGCTCCTCCTACGAGTCAACTACCTCTTTAGTACTCGGCAACTTGTCACCTAGACGCTCATCAAGCCTGGTAGCCTTGCGAAGCGCCCGAGCCAAAGCCTTGAACAGGGCTTCAGCCTTATGGTGGTCGTCCATGCCACTTAATAAGCAGGCATGCACACAGATCTTAGCCTCAGAAACAAAGGAAACAAAGAAGTGCCGCACCAGATCAACAGACATTCCACTAATATCGTTACCACTAAAAGGTGCCTCGAATACGATGTAGCTTCGTCCACCGATATCAACTGCCACCAAAGCTAGAACATCATCCATAGGTACAGCAGCATCCCCCATCCTTACTATCCCACGTTTATCACCCAGTGCCTTGGCAAAGGCTCGCCCCAAACAGATAGCCACATCTTCGACAACATGATGCTGGTCAGCGCCTGTAGCCGAGAGTTTTATGTCGAATAGACCATGTTGGGCAAGCTGGCTTAACATGTGGTCAAAGAACCTTATGCCTGTTGTTATCTCAAACTCGCCTGTACCGTCAAGGTCAAGCTCCACCTTGACAGAAGTCTCCTTGGTTTCCCTTACTACCTTCGCCTTCCTTTCAACCATCTGTCGACCTCGTACCCTTGCGCTAAATATTAGCATATGTCCTCAAGGGCAGCAATCAGAGCATCTGTATGTTCCGGCTTACCAGCACTAATACGCAAGCAATCACTCAACTCAGGCACATCAAAGTAGCGAACAAATATGCCCCTGCGTTGCAGTTCCTTATGTATCTTTTTGGCTTCGCCCTTGAGCACCCTGCAAAGGACAAAATTAGCCTGCGATGGATACACCTTAAGCCAAGCAAACCGACTCAATGCCCTAGCCAGTCTTTCCTTTTCCTCAATTATGGCTTGGATAACGCTACGAAAATATTTCATATCCTTCAAAGACTCCAGTGCTGCCACTTGTGCAGCACAGTTTACATTGTATGGCTGCTTTATCTTCATAAGATTCCGAGCAATATCAACCGGGAAAATCCCGTAGCCGACTCTTAGTCCTGCCAAACCAGCCCACTTGCTAAAGGTCCTCAGGACCACCAAGTTATCGTACTGCATAACCAGACCAGCTACAGTAACACCGCTGAATTCAAAGTAAGCCTCGTCGACCACCACCACGATATCGCTTTCCAAAAGCTCACAAATCTCGCTCTCCGGTGTAACATTGCCCGAAGGATTGTTCGGTGAGGCAATAAATATAACTTTGGCTCTGGCAGTAAGTGCTCTCTTCACAGCAAGGATATCTATGGAAAAGTCTTCCTTTCTGGGCACATTGACCACTACTCCACCACATACACCTGCGCTGAAAGAATACATGCCGAAAGTAGGCGGGCAATTAATCACCACATCAGCGGGTTCAAGAAATAGACGCAATATCAAGTCGATAAGCTCATCGCTGCCACTGCCAACGACTATGTGCTCCGAGTCCAAACCCACATAACTGGCAAGTGCCTTGCGTAGCTCCCGCTGCTCAGGATCAGGATAAAGATGATAATACCCATATTTAGCCAAAGCCTGCCGGACTTTTTGAGAACAACCATAAGGGTTCTCATTACCATCAAGCTTGACCACCCTCTCTGCCGGAATATCTACACGGTGACTGAGAATATCAGTAGGCTCAATAGGCAGATAAGCTTCTATATCTTTGATATCTTTCCTCATTAGTTCCGATACCTCCCGAGACAACCTGGCCCTCCTATAAATACCTACAGCAGCCTCATCCTAATAGCCTTAGCATGGCCAGACAGCCCCTCAGCTTCAGCTATAGCTATAGCAGCCTCGCTTAGTCGCTTCGAGATATCACTGCCCAGAGCCACAATATTTGTAATCTTAAGAAAGCCCTCCACACCTAAAGGCGAACTAAAACGGGCACTGCCACCTGTAGGCAATACATGGCTTGGACCCGCAACATAGTCGCCCAGCGCCGCAGGGCAATCACCGACAAAAATGCAGCCTGCACTATGTATCTTGTCGACATAGCTAGCAGCCCCTTTTATCATCAGCGACACATGTTCTGGCGCACACAAATTGACTAGCTCGATAGCCTCGTCCATGCTATTTACCACCGCTATCACACACCTCGAAATCGACTCGCTGGCAACGCTCCTCCGCTCAAGCGATTTTAACTGCCGCTCTATTTCCGCGATCACATCTCTGGCGACTCTCGAGGAGACCGTTATTAAAGCTGTGAAGGTCTGTACATCGTGCTCAGCTTGAGCAAGGAGGTCAGCCGCACATAACTTTGGGTCGGCGGTCTCGTCAGCTACAATTACTATTTCACTGGGACCAGCAAGGCTTTCAATGTCAACCGCACCGAACACCAATTTTTTTGCCAGAACAACAAAAATATTCCCAGGTCCACAAATTTTGTCCACTTTTGGGACAGATTCTGTCCCAAACGCCAGAGCAGCGATGGCCTGCGCACCACCAACACGAAAAACACGGTCAACACCTGCTATGTCCGCTGCCACAAGAGTCAAAGGGTGAACAGCACCACCTTTGTTAGGCGGCGTTGCCATTATGACCTCTTTGACCCCCGCTACCCGAGCTGGAATAGCGGTCATCAACACTGTAGAGGGGTAAGAGGCAGTGCCACCTGGTACATAGATGCCTACCTTATTCAGTGGGCTGACCTGCCTTCCCAGCCCTTCACTTAAGAAATTAACAGACAACTTCTCTTTGCAGACAGAATGGAAGCCTCTTATTCTATCGGCTGCTAGCTGCAACGCTGATACTAGCTTCTTATCCACCGCTTCATAAGCCTCAGATATCTCTGTTTTGCTTACCTCCAGCGAGTCAAGCTCGACCCGATCAAGTTTCCTAGTATAGTCAAATAAGGCATTGTCACCTCTGGCACAGACACTTCTGATTATTTCGTCAACCGCTTGCAACTCAAGAAGCTTCTTTAATCGCCGCCGTCCTTTACCAGAAAATGAGACGTAATACCCATAATCAGGAACTTCCCTCGCGAGCAACTTTCTGGCATTTTGAAAGCCCTTTACCAGTTTCATCTAATTACCTTCGGTTACCCTGCTGAAAATTTCTATCAGCTCGGAGATTTTCTCTTTTTTCTCGGGATCTTTAAGACTGTCCTTATTCCCGATTACACAGGCTACGGACTCGAACAAAGTATCAATTGTCCTCAAGCCATGTTCAGCTAAGGTCCTACCGGTTTGAGTGTTCTCAATAAGAAGGTCAGCGTCTTCAGGCAAAAAAGCTTCACTTGCCCCCCACGTAGGAATAAGCTTGTATCTGGAAAAATGGTTATCTCGAAGATACTTGTCAGCGATGTTCACATATTCTGAAGCCACTCGGGGGACAAGTAACTTTTTAGATTCCACATGGTGCCTCAGGCCTGCAATATCATATACCCGCAGATCCCGGCTCACCACAGCTACTATCTTCACACGCCCAAAGCCCAGATCGAGCAGCTTCGTGACTGGACTTGAAGGGAACCTGTGAATATGGTCAAGGAACCAGTCCACACCGGTAATGGCAAGATCAAAATTACCATTCGCCACCTGTAATGGCATATCTTGAGGTCTAATAACCTTTACACACAACCAGTCAATAGCGCATTTAGGTCTTCGATCAAGCACACCCAAGGAATAACCTTCCAATGTAAGTCCAGCCCGGTTTAAAAATTCCAAGGTTGGAGCCTGCTGATGTCCATCTGGCAACGCCAGCCAGATTTTACCCGCCTGCGCGTTAGGACGAAAACCGTTGACAGTCTTTTTTGCTCCTGGTCTGATCTTTAGCCAAGGTTTGCTTCTTCGGCCCAAGGCACTGCTAAAAATGCCCGCTACCCAGCTCAGATCCTTTGTTTCCCAGCTGACCTTGTTAGCTACAAGAAAAGCACTTGTCTGGAGCACATTCTTTAATGGCACCAAATTCTGTGCGCTAACCTCAGTTTCATCTTCTGCCCACAACAAAGCGATCTCAGCGTTCTCAGGAGGATAGACCTCAGCAGCACCCCATACCGGGAAAATCCTGAACCTCCGCAATCTGAACCTCAAAGCCATCGTTTCCGCTAGGTTCGGATATTCAGTCGCAATGCGTATGCTGTGACGCTGGTCCAGCAGCTTTTGGAAATTGTCTATCCCACCAAACTTGCTTGAGGTGGCATAGATGCCACCCCTCCCATACCCCAAATTAAGCACCTTCAACAGTGGACTGCTTGGATACTTGCTCACCAGTTCCTCTACCCAGTCCAGACCACATATCCCTAAATCATAATTGCCAACAGATACCTGGACAGGGATATCTTTTTCTTGGAAAACTTTAGCTGAAACGAAAGGGTGTTCTGGTGATCGAAGCCGATAGATCCGTGACTGTTCATCATAATTCGCAAAGTCGATCCCCGCCTCTTTAAGAAAACAAGCAGTGGCTGACAGAAGTCTGCCCTTAGGCAGAGCGATCTTGATGGGGGACAAGACACGGTTATCTACCAAACGCTTGCTCACCTCCTATCACATCGATCACACAATCTATCGAACGCACTTTCCGCCTTCGCTGACTTTCTTTGTCAACTACGAGGAATTCCTCCGGTTTGCCCCGTATCTTGATTAACCAACGGCACAGTGGCGTCGATCTAAAATCAGCAAAGCTAAATTCGACTGAATAGCCCTGCTTGCGGAGCATCCTTGCAAGCGTAAACCCAACCCTCATATACTCTGGCGTGACCTCCTCACACCTGACTACAACCCTCTTGTCACCACTTTGCTCTTTTCCGCCTGAAACCAAAGCCATCAAGGGGTCCATATATAAGGCAAACCCACAGGCAGGTACACTCCTACCACCGATGAGCGATATCAAATCATCATACCTGCCACCACTACCAACCCTCCTCCCGTTACACAGAAACTGGAAGCATACACCCGTATAGTACTCGAAACCCCTTACAGAGGTAATATCAATCCGGTAGCTTATACCCAAAGCGTCAAGCAATTCAGCGACCCTGGTAAACTCGTCAAGCGCTGACTCGATGCTTTGTGGTAAACGGGGCAAGGACCTCAGGTTTCTAACAAATGCGGAGCGCATCCCTTTAGAACTTAAGACCAGTGACAAGAATTCCTGCACACCAGGCTCATATGACTTGATCTGAGCCAATGTTGCCCAATCGCCGTCAAGCACCCTGTCCAGCAGTCTAGCTCTTTCATCAGAATCCAGTTTCAGCTCCTGTACCAGCGCCTTAAGTACGCCAGCATGGGAGAGCAAAATCTCAACATTATCCAACCCTAGATTATGTAAAATTTCAACAGCCAGAGCCATTATCTCTACATCTGCACCCGGTGGGCTACCATCTATGAATTCAACTCCGCACTGCCAACGTTCCCTATTTTCTGTGCCTGTCTCTTCAAAAACAAAAACATTGGTAACATAAAATAACCTAGCCGGTTTCCAACGAGACGGATTCTCCGCATACAGCCGGGCAATAGGAATCGTTCCGTCTGGACGCAACACTACACGCTCACCACTCCACCCATCCCAATCGAGAAAGGAGTAAACACGGTTCAGCATACTGGGAGTAAGCATGCCGGCAGCTGTGAACAGGGACAAATACTCCAGCGTTGGGGTCCGCACCTCACGATAACCCCAACTTGAACACGAGCGACAGAAGATACCCTCGATGTGCCGGAATAGTTCCAGATCTTCAGGCAGTAAATCCCTCGCCCCTTTGCATCTTTGACTTACAGGCCTTGTCTCCATCTCATATAAGTTACCTATACAAGTTCACCTATTCTACACTAACTTTTTTGCTATATTCAATGTAGCAACCACAGGTGGACAAAAGGGACACATTGCTACCGATGGGGTGGTAAACTATAATTGTACTAAGGTCAGCCGATGGCACTCAAAATACACCCATTGAAGAAGAGGCGCTTACTGGTTTTGTGCACACTGCTACTTGCAGGTCTACTTTCCTTTGGTGAAGCACACGCTAATACTGCAGAGATAGAGGTCCTCAGAGTAGAAGGTACCATAGTGCCAGCAGTAGCCAACTACATCGACCGTGGCATTCGCCAAGCAGAAACTAAAGGCAGTCCTGCCTGTATAATAGAGCTGAATACCCCTGGGGGACTTCTTGATTCGACGGAGAAAATTGTTACCCGAATCTTGAATGCCAAGGTGCCAGTCATAGTATACGTTTCTCCCAGTGGCAGCTGGGCAGCCTCAGCGGGAACATTCATCACAATAGCAGCCCACATAGCCGCTATGACTCCAGGTACCAGCATAGGGGCAGCCCATCCTGTCGCCATCGGGCAAGAAATGCCTGAAGAGACAAAAAAGAAAGCGACCGAGTTTTCTTCTGCTTGGATAAGGAGTGTAGCCCAGTTACGCGGCCGCAACCCAGAAGAAGCAGAACTTGCAGTAACTGAAAGCAAGTCCTTCACCCCGTCCGAGGCTCTAGAAGCTGGACTCATCGACTTTGTAGCTGACGATCTTGACAGCCTAATCAAGCAGATAAATGGCAAGAAAGTGGTTCTCGCAAATGGGGAGGAAAGAATCTTAGAGACTACAAGTTATACCATAAACAGAAACCAGATGAATTTTGTGGAACGTTTCCTGCACACTATCAGTGACCCAAACATTGCCTACATACTGCTCAGCCTGGCTACCATTGGTCTAATAACCGAGATCTCCAACCCGGGTATGATCTTTCCTGGTGTCTTCGGGGGCATCAGCCTGTTTCTTGCATTTTATTCTCTGGGGGTGCTGAATGCCAATTGGGCTGGCGTACTGCTCATCATGCTCGCCTTCGGCTTGTTTGTTGCCGAGCTTTTTACACCTGCTTT
Organism: uncultured Dehalococcoidia bacterium; assembly: GCA_937975645.1. Taxonomy (GTDB): domain Bacteria; phylum Chloroflexota; class Dehalococcoidia; order GIF9; family UBA5629; genus CALJTV01. Next base: position 46,135 of record CALJTV010000047.1, read on the forward strand.
TGGTATACTGACTGCAGGTGGGCTCGTGTCGCTGGTTATCGGCTCCTTTATCCTTTTCAGCGGGACTTCACCACAGATGGAAGTGAATAAAGGACTAATCGCAACGGTAACTGTCCTTCTGGGTGCCTTTGTGGTGTTCGTCATAGGCGCCATCGTGCGGGGGCAGAGACGACGCGCAGTTACCGGCTCTGAAGCCCTTATCGGTAAGACAGCTACTGTAAAGACAGAGCTTGCTCCTAAAGGCACGGTGTTGGTAGACGGCGAACTTTGGACAGCCATAATTGATAGGGATAGGGCAAAACCAGGAGAGGAGGTGACAATAGTCGCAGTTGACGGATTAAAACTCAGGGTGACCAAGAGAATTAAAACTAAAAGGAGGATAAATTGAACATTTTAATAATCCTCGCTATCGTTGTTTTTGCCATCATAGTCCTTGCCGCAGCCATAAGGATTGTTAATGAATACGAGCGTGGAGTGGTCTTCCGGCTTGGCAGATATGTTGGCGTAAGAGGTCCAGGACTAATCTTTCTCATACCCTTTATCGAGCGAATGGTAAAAGTAGACCTTCGCGTTGTCACCATGGACGTTCCACGACAAGAGTGCATCACCTTGGATACGGTGACAGTCAAAGTCGATGCAGTTGTTTATTTCAGAGTAGTGAGACCAGAAGACGCCATACTCAATGTTGAACAGTATATTAGAGCTACCTCGCTACTTTCGCAAACGACCCTCCGCAATGTAGTAGGACAATCAGAACTGGAAGACCTGCTCGCACACCGGGACAAAATTAATGAGCGTCTACAGTCACTCATAGACGAAGGAACAGAGCCATGGGGAATTAAGGTCACTATGGTGGAAGTCAGAGACGTTGAGCTACCAGAGTCAATGCAACGGGCTATGGCAGCCCAAGCTGAAGCAGAAAGAGAAAGGCGGGCAAAAATTGTACATGCTGACGGCGAGTACCAAGCTGCGGAAAAACTGGCGGAAGCAGCCAAAGTAATAGCCAGCGAACCGGCAGCCCTTCAACTCCGTTACCTACAGACCTTAACAACCATCTCCACCGAGAGAACCAACACCGTGGTCTTCCCTCTACCGATAGACCTGCTGAAGCCCTGGCTTAACAAGTAACCACCACTTGCTTGCAGAAAAGAATAGGGGCTGCCCCAATAACATGTGCAGGCAGCCCCTATTCTTTGAGCACAGTAACATCACCAGCCATGATCTCAATAAGACCGCCATCAGCGCACCTCAATAAAAGGCTCCCCTTTTCAGTCACATCCTCAGCTACTCCCCTCTCTACCTGCTGACCGCTTCTAACAGCTACTGGTTTACCCAGCGTCTCCAGGTGCTCTCTCCACTGTTTGTACACAATGCTGTAGCCCCCGGTTCGAAGCTCCAGATACAACCTTTCAAGCTCAAAAAGCAAAGCACAAGCGAATTCCTCAACATCTACCCGCTTGCCTAGTTCGTATGATAGACTGGTAGCTATGTCAGAGATTTCAGGGAAAACTGAAGGGTCGAAATTGATGTTCACACCGATGCCCAAGATAACATGGTTGACCTGCTTCTCTGTCATCTCGCTTTCCACCAGAATACCACAGGCTTTTTTGCCCCGGATCAAGACGTCATTTGGCCATTTTATGGCGCACTTCAGCCCTGTCATCTTCTCTATAGCACTGAGCACAGCTAGCGAAGCTATCATAACCATGCCTGGTAGGCAGTCAATGGGAGGCTTGAGAATTACTGACATAGCGAGACCACCCAGAGGGGAAAACCATGACCTGCCTAGACGCCCCCTGCCAGCAGTCTGAATATCGGCTATGACAACCGTACCTTCCAACGCTCCTTCCATAGCCAGCCTTCTAGCTGTCTCCATAGTCGTGGGTAACTGGCTATACCTATAGCAGCACCGTCCCATAAAGCTGGTCCTCAGGTTTCTCAAGGTATACAACACCATAAACCTGCTCTTTAACAAACAAGCGGTGTAGCCAGCTCATAGCATATCAAGCAGTGAGTGGTTCTGTCTATCCAGCCAATTCACTACTTGACTCGTCTAGCCATATTTCTATTGTTGCCAGCTCACCACAAGGTTGATATACTAACCACTGCCGTGGAATACGAGACCATTATTGGACTTGAGGTCCATGCCCAACTGACCACTAAGAGCAAAATGTTCTGCGCCTGCAGTGCTGATTATGCCAGCGCTCCCCCCAACACACATGTCTGCCCTATCTGCTTGGGTATGCCCGGGGTTCTACCAACGATCAACCGGAAGGCAGTAGAATATACCATAATGACAGCGCTTGCCCTGAACTGCACTATCGCTGAATATGCCAAATTTGACCGCAAAAACTATCCTTATCCTGACCTGATGAAGGGATACCAGATTTCACAATACGATGCCCCAATTGGCAAAGGAGGATGGCTAACAATCGAGACAGGAGGCAAACAAAAAAGGATTGGCATAACCCGCGTACATCTTGAGGAAGATGTCGCTAAACTGGTTCATCTGACCAGCCCTGAGGGCGAAAGCTACACCCTTGTCGATGTTAACAGGGCAGGCGTACCCCTGATGGAAATCGTTAGTGAACCGGACATAAATTCCCCCGAAGAGGCCAGGCAGTACCTTATCAAGTTGCGCTCCATCCTCCAGTACCTAGGTGTGTCGACAGGTAATATGGAGGAGGGCAGTTTCAGGTGCGATGCCAACATCAGCATTCGTCCCAGAGGTAGCACTGAATATCTGCCCAAAGTGGAAGTCAAGAACATGAACAGCTTTAGAGCCGTATATCGGGCACTGGAATATGAAGCCAAACGGCAGCAGGAAATCCTGGAGAAAGGTGGAAAGCTTTTCCAGGAGACACGAGGCTGGGTAGAAAGCAAAGGGGTCACTGTAAGCCAGAGAAGCAAAGAATATGCCCATGACTATCGCTATTTTCCAGAACCTGACCTACCCCCCCTTGTCTTCGACAGGGCGTGGATTGAAGAAATAAGGTCTCGCCTGCCCGAACTACCTGACGCCAGACGCGACCGCCTTATAAACGAATATGGCTTACCGTTCTATGACGCCAACTTGCTGGTCGAGTCTAAAGCTATGGCAGACTATTTTGAAGAATGCGTCAGATTAAGCACCACAAAAACAAGCGAAGAAAGGCAGAAAAAAGCCAAGACAATAAGCAATTGGCTGCTCGGCGACTTCAGCCGGATGCTCAACGCCACCGGTTCCACCATTGAGAGCTCTAAGGTCACCCCAGCACATCTTGTAGAACTGCTAACAATGGTGGAAAAAACAACTATTACTGGTCCCACTGCAAAAGCAGTCTTCGAGGAAATGTTTCTCACAGGTAAAAAGGCTGACGAAATCGTAAGTCAAAAAGGACTAAGCCAGATAAGTGACACCTCGGAAATAACCAAAATAGTTAACGAAGTGATCACAAGCAATAGTCAAGCAGTGGCTGACTATAAATCGGGGAAAGAGCAGGCTCTGGTATACCTTATTGGACAAGTGATGAAAGCGAGTAAAGGCAGAGCCAATCCCAACGCTGTGAGAGAAACCCTAATGCGAACTTTAGGAGGAGGATAATGCCCGTTTACCTACTCATTGCTCAGATTCTGGTAGCCGCGGCTTTGATTGCCGTCATCATGCTTCAAGCAAGAGGTGGCGGACTAGGTGGCATATTCGGTCAGCCGGATACGGTCTATCGAACACGCCGGGGTGTAGAAAAAAGCCTTTTTCAATTTACCATTGCTCTGACAGCGCTCTTTGTAATACTTTCTATTCTGGTCGTCCGAGCCTCTTAACGCATTTTGGCATCAGCAGAGTATGGCTGCCATTATAACCCTCACCACAGACTTCGGCACTACCGATGCTTATGTCGCTGCCATGAAAGGGGTCATCCTAACTATTAACCCCCGGGCAACAATTGTCGATGTTTGCCACTCGATAAGACCCCACAACGTTTTTGAAGCTGCTTTCATAATAAGCACTATCAGTAGCTACTTCCCTGAGGGGACCATACACATAGTTGTAGTCGACCCTGGGGTAGGCAGCAAGCGGAAAGCCATCATCATGAAGACGCAATCAGCCCTTTTCTTGGCACCGGACAATGGCGTGCTCAGTTATGTAGTTGCTGAAACAAGCTCTACCCCAGTTGGTGAATCATCTGACATAAGCCAGAGACCGAAGCTACAAAAGGTTGGTCCAGGGATAGATGTAGTAGCCATAACTAACCCCGGGTACTGGAGACAGCCAGTCAGCACAACATTCCACGGGCGGGACATCTTCGCTCCTGTGGCAGCTTACCTTTCTCTCGGCATACTGCCAAGCAAGTTTGGTAGAAAATTGACCCGGATACATGCCTTCCCTATACCTCGTCCCCGTCGGGAAGTTTCCGGCAATATAACTGGACTGATAATACATGTAGACCACTTTGGCAACCTGATCACCAACATCAAGGAGACCGATCTACCATCGCGGCAGGTGAGCATATCACTAGGTGCTAGCCGAATAGAAGGGATCAGTTCTTTCTATGCCCAAAGAAGAGGGCTTATTGCTCTGATAGGAAGTAGTGGCTACCTCGAAATCTCACTAGTCGGAGGCAGTGCCGCTGCAATTTTGAACGCCAAAGTGGGTGACACAATCACAATAAGCCCGGAGCCCGAAGCTTCCCTTGTCTCTCAGCCAGCAGAGGACACAGCCCCTGTCAAAAGACCTAACGGGCACGCCGCCAGATAGTACCCTTCGCGGTATCCTCGAGCACTACACCAAGCTCCAAAAGACGGGCACGTATTCTATCAGCCAGCCCCCACGCTTTGGCTTGACGTAGCTCATTACGCACTTCGATCAATAGCTCAACTAAGGGCGCAGCATCAAGCGCTGGCTTCTTCGGTTCCTGCAGAGTAAGCCCCAAAACACCAGCAAGCTCTGCGAGGGTCTCCTGTGCCCTAGCTACCCCAACCCCCTCTGCACGTGCCTTGTTGATCTCCCTTGCTAGTTCAAAAAGTACAGCAACGGCCTGGGCTGTGTTAAAATCGTCATCCATGCAATCGATGAATCTCCTTCTAAACGGTTCAGCATCTAATTCACCTTTAGCTATACCCTCTTCCTCGCGCCTAACTGCCTGCCGCAACCGTTCAACGCCAGCATCAGCTGCCCGCAATGCCTCTTCTGTATAGGTCAATGGACTGCGATAGTGTGAACTCAAAACAAACAGCCGCAATGCATCAGGACTATAGCTTTTGAGCGCATCCTTCACAGTTATCAAGTTCCCCAATGATTTGCTCATCTTCTCCTCACCAAACTGCAGCAGCCCATTGTGCAACCAGTACCTAACAAAGGGGACTGTCCCGGTAAAACTCTCCGACTGCGCTATCTCATTTTCGTGATGGGGGAAAATAAGGTCCTGGCCACCCCCATGAATATCAATGCTTCCCCCCAGGTATTTCAACGCCATGGCACTACATTCAATATGCCACCCTGGTCTACCTTCACCCCAGGGACTTGCCCACCAGGGCTCCCCAGGTTTTGCAGCCTTCCATAAAGCAAAGTCGAGCGGAAACTCTTTCTCACCGCCCTCTGCAGAAGCGCGAGCCAGCATATCGTCCAGACTCTGGTGTGACAGCTTGCCGTAGTCCGGAAAGCTTTTTACCCTGAAATATACGCTGCCTCTCGACACATATGCATGCCCTTTTTTTATCAGGCCGTCTATTATTTCAATCATCTTCGGAATCTCTTTCGTCGCCCTAGGGTAGACATGGGCTCTCTGTATATTCAGTGCGTCCATGTCTTCAAAATATTCGGCAATGTACTTCTCCGCCAGCTCCGATGACGAGATGCCCACTTCCTGTGCCCGGTTTATTATCTTGTCATCTATGTCAGTAAAATTCTGGATGTGCTTCACTTTATAACCCTTGAACTCTAGATAACGCCTTACCACGTCAAAGACTATGTAACTCATCGCATGTCCTATATGGCAATGGTCGTATACGGTAACGCCGCAAACGTACATCGTAACCTCTTTACCTTGGGAGAAGAACTCCTCCTTGGTCCCAGATAGAGTGTTAAACACCTTCATATCGCCTCTCCAAAAAGGGTTAGCTTGTTTCGCGTGCTTCAGATTGCATTATATTCAGTCTAGACTCCAGCTCAGCAATGTGTCTCTCCAGAGTTTCCAGTCTTTCCCAAACCGGGTCTGGCAATTTCTCAACAGTATCAGTATCCGGATTCCGAATCTCCACTATCCTGCCAGGCACCCCCACCACAGTAGCATTAGCTGGCACCGACGTTATTACCACAGAGCCAGCGCCAATTTTGACATTGTCACCTATAGTGATGGCACCTATCAACTTTGCCCCGGCACCAACCACCACGTTGTCCCCTAGGGTTGGGTGGCGTTTTGTTTTCATGAGACTAGTGCCACCCAAGGTGACGCCCTGATACAAAGCAACATTGTCACCTATCTCTGCGGTCTCACCAATCACCACACCCATACCATGGTCGATAAAAAAGCCTTCCCCTATCTTCGCTCCAGGGTGGATCTCAATCCCTGTCAGAAAGCGGTTAATATGAGAAACAAACCTGGGAAAAAACGGAATCTGCCAGCGCCACAATGTATGTGCTAAACGGTGAAGCTGGCGAGCCTGAAAACCCGGGTAAGCAAAAACAATTTCCCACACGCTTTTTGCTGCGGGGTCATGCTCAAACACCGCTTGTATGTCCCGCTTAATACTTTTGAAAAGCCCTATCATTTCCTCCCGTCAAAGTTTACCTGGTTTCAGTCACCATCGACACAGCGTAAGCAGCTATACCCTCACCCCTCCCTGTAAAACCCAGACCTTCGGTGGTCGTTGCTTTTACCATAATCTGTGAAACAGCAATACCTAACACCTGACTTATCCGAGCTCTCATTTCGTCAATAAACGCCGACAACTTGGGACGTTCAGTAACAACAACCGCATCAATATTGCATACCTCAACCCCTTTATACCTGAGCAACCTCCCCACCTCCTCAAGTAGGATCAGACTAGAAATACCCGCATATTTCGGATCGTCTGGTGGAAAGTGAGTACCGATGTCCGTTAACCCCGCCGCACCCAACAGGGAATCAGCTATGGCATGAACCAACACATCGGCATCGCTATGACCACTCAATCCCTTCTCAAATGGTATTTCTACGCCGCCGATGACTAGTTTGCGCCCCGGTACTAAAGGATGGACATCATATCCCAAGCCGACTCGCATCGTCCTTGTGCTCTCCGGCTATGATTTCAGCCAACAAAAAATCCTCCGGGGTAGTGACCTTGATGTTGCTGTATGACCCCATATACAGTCTGACAGTATACCCTAGCTTCTCTACCAGCTCAGCGTCGTCCGTGACATCATCTTTCACCTTCGTATGGGCACCAGCTATTATATCAAAGTGAAACACCTGAGGGGTCTGCGCCAGCCATATCATGTCACGGGGCAAAGTCTTGCAGACAACCATGTCAGCACTGGCCAACTTCACTGTGTCTTTAGCTGGGACTGCCGCTATAGCTGCTCCCGTCTCTCGCGCAGCTTCCAAGCCACGACGTATCAGTTCTGATGTCAAAAATGGTCGCGCCCCATCGTGTATGACCACCCACTGGCACGCCTCCAGCAAAGTCAGCCCCTGCCTGACAGAGTCCCGACGCTTAGCACCGCCAAGACAAAGTCGTGACTTCGACCATCCCCTTTCCACCGCCAACTTTTCAACGGAATTGAAATTAGCTCTGCTGAGGACTATAACCATCTGGCTAATTAAGTCACAAGCCTGGCATACATCCGCTGACCAAGCTATCAAAGGTTTACCTCTCAAGGGCAACAGAATCTTGTCCGCACCCATCCTCTGTCCACTCCCCGCAGCAACAATGATCGCCCCCACTCCAACACTCATGAGTCCCTCCCATTCGGTTTGTCTCTCGGCACCCTCGATAGACCCAGCTTTAATGCCTCGGATACAGTAGCTGCCCTCAAAATCTCTGCTCCTTCTGCTGTCACTTTAGAAGATACCGCCGGGACAAGACACCGCCTAAAACCTAGCCTGACAGCCTCCGCGACCCTTCTCTCCAGGTGGGGTACGGCACGGAGCTCACCGCTCAACCCGATCTCACCTACAGCCACAAGCTCTGTAAGAACCTCCCGGTCCCTAAGACTTGACGCAATAGCCAATGCAATCCCCAGATCAGCAGCCGGCTCGCTTATTTTTAAGCCGCCGACTACGTTTGTGATCACATCCTGCCCCGATAGATTAACCCCAGCGCGTCGGGACAACACCGCCGCAATCAGGAGCAGTCGCCCAAAATCAACCCCATTTGCAACGCGCCTCGGCGGTCCAAAACCGGTGGGGCTTGTTAAAGCCTGCACCTCGACCAGCAAAGGGCGGCTTCCTTCAAGTGTGGACACCACTGCCGACCCGATCAAGCCACCGCGGCGCGAGGTCAAAAAGACCTCAGAGGGGTTCGGCACTTCAATTAGACCACGACTGCTCATCTCAAAAACACCGACTTCGTTTGTCGAACCAAAACGGTTCTTTGTGCTTCTTAGTATCCGATAGCTACCAAAAGCCTCGCCTTCAAGGTAAAGCACCGTGTCCACAATGTGTTCCAGTGCCCTCGGTCCCGCAATTGCTCCGTCCTTGGTCACATGCCCTGTTATGAAGACCGGTGTGCCACTCCGTTTTGCCCACTGCATCAACCTCAAGGTGCATTCCCTTATCTGAACGACGCTCCCAGGTGTACCTACCACATCCTCAAGATACATAGTCTGGATAGAATCAACAACAGCAAGCGTCGGGGCTAGGTCATCAAGCTGTGCAAGTATGGCTTCAAGACGCGTCTCACAGAGGACAAACAGCCGCGCACCCTCCACCCCCAGCCTCTCTGCACGCAATTTGATCTGCTGTGAAGATTCTTCCCCAGAAACATACAACACTTTTTCGCCACAATTCGCCATGTCGGAGCATACTTGGAGCAACAGAGTAGACTTACCTATCCCGGGGTCACCGCCAATAAGCACCAGAGAACCGGCGACCAGCCCATCACCCAGGACCCTATTCAACTCGGCAGCAGGCAGCCTTAACCTCGCTCCACCTTCGGTTGCCAAACGGGAAAGCTCCTGAGGAATACTATTTTCAGATCTTGCCCGTGATGGTGCACCGACAACAACAGCGACCTCAGTCTCTACAAAACTATTCCACTCTTGACAGCTGGGGCACCGCCCCAGCCATTTAGGGCTTTCCTTCCCACACTGCTGACAGATGAAGACCACCTTGCGTTTAGGTTTATTCACAGCCAGTACCTTTACTGTTTACCGGTATTATATAGCGGACTACCCACAATACTAAAGGGGACGGGATCGCTATATCAACAAACCCCGTCCCCACGTTGATAAAACCACGCTCTATACTTCAGTCTGGAAACACCGCTTCAGCCGTCAATGCCCTGGCAACTGCTCGGTCGCTCCTTCACCCATTAGTGCTCCGGCAGCAGCCTTGATCACGATCTTCTCACCATCGTAATCAACTATGACCGTATCACCAGGCCGGAATTCACCCCTGAGGAGCGCCTCGGAAAGTCTGTCCTCCACTTCACTCTGGATCACACGGCGCAAAGGTCTGGCTCCGTAGGTCGGGTTGTACCCTTTCTCACCGAGAAACTCCTTGGCCGTGTCAGTAACCTCTAATTTCATATTCCGGTCAGCAAGTGACTTTGCCACCTGGCTGAGCATCAAATCAACGATCTGCCTGATATGCTCCTTGGTAAGCGCATGGAAAACCACCACCTCATCAATTCGGTTCAAAAACTCGGGCAAGAAGGTGGTCTTCAACTCAGAAAGGACCTTCTCTTTCATCTTCTCGTACTCTGCCTGTCTGCTTGCTTCGTCCTCAAACCGTGCAGTGAAACCGATAGTCATAGCACCTTTAATGTGTTTGGCGCCCACGTTACTGGTCATCACGATAATGCTATTGCGGAAATCAACCCTTCTCCCTTTAGCATCGGTCAGATGGCCATCATCGAAAATCTGAAGCAATATGTTGAAAACGTCGGGGTGCGCTTTTTCGATCTCATCAAGCAGTATTACACAGTAAGGCTTGCGCCGCACTGCTTCAGTAAGCTGACCTCCTTCTTCATAACCGATATACCCAGGAGGTGCTCCAACCAACCTGGCAACAGTATGTCGCTCCATGAACTCGGACATATCTAGACGCACCATAGCATCTTCGGTGCCGAACATGAACTCAGCCAGCGCTCGCACCAGCTCAGTCTTGCCGACGCCTGTAGGACCTAGGAACATGAAACAACCTATCGGTCGGCGAGGGTCTTTCAGCCCTGCACGCGCTCTCCTCACAGCACGCGACACAATATTTATCGCTTCATCCTGTCCGATAATGCGCCGATGCAAAGCTTCCTCCATATTTAGAAGTCTACTTGTCTCGTCCTGTGTCAAGCGCACTACAGGGACCCCTGTCCACATACTGACCACCTCCGCGATGTCCTCAGCAGTGACCACGGGTTTGTCAAGCTCCCGTTCCGCTTGCCACTTCTGTTCCATGGCAGCAATCTTATCCATCAACTGCACTTCCCTGTCACGCAATTCAGCGGCATACTCATACTCCTTGGCTGCAATGGCAGCCTCTTTGTCCCTACGCACTGCCTCCAGAGCCCGACGGGCCTCTGTGAGCCCTATCGGGACAGAGCCGCGTTTGATGCGTACCCGAGAAGCCGCCTCGTCCATTACATCGATAGCTTTATCTGGCAGGAAACGGTCAGGGATATACCGTGCCGACAATGAAGCCGCTGCCTGCAGCGCCTCATCACTTATAACCAGCTTGTGGTGCTCTTCATACCTTGACTTGATGCCACGGAGAATTTCTAGGGTCTGCTCCACCGTTGGCTCAGCTACCAAAACAGGCTGGAAGCGCCGCTCCAAAGCAGCATCTTTCTCGATATATTTCCGATAGTCATCCAGCGTGGTGGCACCTATGCACTGTATCTCACCCCGAGATAATGAAGGTTTCAGTATGTTAGATGCATCCACTGCACCCTCAGCAGCACCAGCACCGACTATTGTGTGTAGCTCGTCCACAAAGATCACACAATTGCCCGCAGTCTTTATCTCCTCGATAACCTTTTTCAACCTCTCCTCAAACTCGCCACGGTATTTGGTGCCAGCCACCAAAGAACCGATATCTAGAGTAACCAACCGCTTACCCTGCAACGTCTCGGGGACCTCCCCGGCAACAATTCTGTGCGCCAGCCCTTCTACAATGGCTGTCTTGCCAACACCAGGCTCACCGATGAGTGCCGGATTGTTTTTGGTACGCCTGCTCAGTATCTGTATGACCCGCTCTATCTCCTTCTCACGGTCTATGATGGGGTCCAGCTTCCCGGCTCTGGCGGCACTCGTTAAGTCTACACCCAATTGGTCCAGCACTGGGGTCTTCACCGGACCACGCACTGCAGAACGGGGATGGACCGTTCCTTGGCTCAATATAGCGTTTATCTCCGCCTGCACCTTCTCCAAAGTAATACCAAAGCTTTCCAAAACACCTACCGCCGCACCTTCCCTCTCTCGCAGCAACCCAAGCAAAAGGTGCTCAGTGCCTATATAGTTATGGTTCAATCGGCGTGCTTCATCAACAGCAAGCTCGATCACCCGCTTCGCCCTAGGGGTAAGACCAACTTCGCCTATCGCTGTCCTTTCTCCTCGCCCCACCACAAACTCTACCGCCGCACGTATTTTGTTTGGAGGTACACCCAGATTGGTCAACACCCTGCTGGCTACCCCCTCCTCCTCAGCCACCAACCCCAGCAGAATATGTTCGGTGTCAATGTAATTATGCCCAAACCTCTGGGCTTCCTCCTGGGCTCTACTTAAAGCGCGGCGGGCTCTTTCAGAGAACTTCTCAAACCTGCTAGCCATACTCGGCGCTCACTTCCTGGTAACCTTTCATAAATAACTGGTTACCGAATTAAATTATAGGCTGTTCACCATAACGTGTCAAAATTCGGTACTGGACGGACAATATGCAGCCAAGCGAGGAAATCGAAAAGCCTCTGGCAGTGGCATATTTTCCCAAGGAGTTGCCCCCTCAGTATCGTCTGCGCTGAGGTGTTTCACTTCCGTGTTCGGGATGGGAACGGGTGGTTCCACCTCGCTCTAACCACCAGAGGCTTGCGACCTTACTGGTTCAGCCTTTTATCATAGCCAAAAAAGTCACGGTTGTCAAAAGTGGCTTGACATTCTTTTGACATGATTAGTTGACCGAACTATAATTGCGCCGCCAAAGGCATGATACCAATACAGCCGAGAAACAGCACCACCACAAGGCTAGCCCTTCAGCCCAATATTTTCTTCCTGGGAATGGTGAGCTTCCTGACCGACATTAGCAGCGAGATGATTTTCACCCTGCTACCCCTGTTTTTAGCCAATATCTTGGGTGCTACAACAGTGGTCATCGGTTTTATAGAAGGGCTGGCTGATAGCATAGCGTCGGTGGTGAGGGTCATCAGTGGCTGGCTCAGCGATAGAACGAAGAAACGAAAACCTCTGACCTTTGCAGGTTATGCCCTCTCCACAATAGCGAAGCCCTTTATGTACGTTGCCAGCACATGGTCAATGGTCCTGGGTATCAGGTTCGCGGACAGACTAGGCAAAGGCATCCGCACTGCACCCCGAGATGCCCTAATAGCCGACTCCGCCGCACTGGAAAACAGAGGTAAAGCCTTCGGCTTTCACCGCGCCCTGGATACCTCCGGTGCCGTTTGTGGCTTGGCGATCGCTGCCATCGTGGTATTCCTCATACAAAAGGGTGCCCTTGAGCTGGCACGGGGCACCTATCAGATGCTGGTGCTTATCGGCCTCGTCCCCGCGATACTGGCACTGTTCCTCTTTTTCTTCATAAGAGAGACCAAGAAGCAAGAATTCACATATGACGAGAAAGTAGATACAGCACGAGTCCAAGTGACAGACAGGAAAACTACTCCCACTAGCTTCGATACGCGCTTTAAGATCTTTCTTGTCATCGTCTTTGTGTTTACTCTGGGAAATTCTAGCGATGCCTTCCTCGTGCTCCGTGCTCAAAACCTAGGGAACCCTGTGTTCACTATCCTTGTTATGCTGATTCTTTTCAATGTTGTCTATGCCAGCATCTCCACACCAGCTGGCATCCTTTCGGACAGACTGGGGAGACGCCGACTCATAATCCTGGGATGGCTGATATATGGTATAACCTATCTAGGTTTCGCTGTAGCCCACAATTCCTGGCAGGTCTGGTTATTGTTCATGCTATACGGTGTGTACTTTGGGCTCGCAGAAGGGGTAGCCCGAGCTTTTGTCGCTGATCTTGTACCAGAAAACAGGAGAGGCACTGCCTATGGGGTCTTCCACACTGTAGTCGGACTCACCCTGTTACCAGCCAGCTTGATAGCTGGCTGGCTATGGCACACGGTCAGCCCGGCTGCTCCGTTCTACTTCGGTGCTGGCTTGGCACTGCTAGCCATGCTGGGACTGACCTTGCTGGTGCGCGAGTGAGCGTCATCCCAGCACAATATTATCTATAAGCCTCGTCTTCCCAATCCTCACAGCCAGCGAAACCAAGGCTGGACCTTCTATTGTAGACAGTTCTTCCAGCGTCTCAGGGTGGGCAATACTGACATAATCTATTTCAGCCAGAGGTTCTTTTTTAATGATAGACACCATCTCGCCCTTGATAACCTCCGCATTCCTCTCACCCCTACACCATAGGCTCTCTGCCAAAGTGAGAGCCCTGAACAACACAGTTGCCGCTTGGCGCTCCTGCTGGTTAAGGTACACATTCCGACTGCTCATTGCCAAGCCGTCACTTTCCCGCACCGTGGGTACAACTACAATCTCCACATTCATATTCAGGTCTGATACCATCCTCTTGATCACCACTACCTGCTGCGCGTCCTTCTGTCCAAAATATGCCCGCGTTGGTTCTACAATGTTAAATAGTTTGTTGACTACCGTAGCCACCCCCTTGAAATGACCGGGGCGACTCTTCCCTTCAAGTCGCTCTGTCACCTTCTCAACGACTACCCAGGTGCTGGACTCCGGCGGGTACATCTCCTCAGTGGACGGTATGAACACAATATCAGTACCTTCCCGCTCCAGCAGAGCCAAATCACGCGGTATATCCCGAGGATACCTATTGAAATCTTCTGTGGGACCAAATTGAGTCGGGTTGACAAAGATACTCGCCACGACGACAGAGTTCTCTGCCCTGGCTCGCCTTACCAGCTCCAGATGCCCCTCATGGAGATAGCCCATGGTAGGCACAAAACCGACCATACCCTGGCTTTGCCTCCGCAAAGCCTTCATCTCACTGATAGTCCTTGCTATCTGCATAGTCCTAAGACCGCTTCAGACCCTCTAGCAATTTCTCGTCCATTGTCGGACAATGCTCCAGAGTGGGAAAACTCCCCTCTTTGACTTCAGATATGTAACTGGCGATAGCAGCCTTGATCTCACCAGCCAGTTTTGCGTATTGCTTGGCATGTCTGGGTACAAAATCGGAATAGAGCCCCAAAAGGTCGCTAACGACCTGGACCTGTCCATCGCAGTCAGGTCCAGCACCGATGCCGATGGTTGGGATACTCAATTCCTGCGTAATTAGCCTAGCAAGCGGCGCCGGCACCAACTCCAGGACCACGGCAAAAGCCCCCGCCTTTTCCAGAGCTCTAGCATCATCGAGCAACCTCAGTGCCGCCTCGGGCGTTTTCCCCTGTGCACTAAAGCCACCTAACTGATGAATGGACTGTGGGGTTAACCCGATGTGCCCCATCACTGGAATACCACAATCGACAATCCGTTTTACTGTCTCTGCCACAGTAACACCACCCTCCAGCTTCACCGCCTGAGCACCACCCTCCTGTATAAAACGTGCAGCGTTGCGCAGGGCATCGGATATGCCAGTATGATAGGTCATGAAAGGCATATCCCCTACGACCATCGCCTTCCGCACACCTCTGACCACTGCTCTGGTATGGTGGATCATATCGTCCATGGTCACGGGGATAGTTGATTCATAGCCCAACACCACCATACCCAGACTATCACCGACTAGGATCAGCGGCACACCGGCTTCGTCAACAAGCTTGGCAGTGGAATAGTCATAAGCGGTGAGCATAACTATTTTCTCTTTGCGTTGCTTCATCTCCCTGATCGTATTGACTGTGACTCTCATCTCCCCTACCCTCCTTTAGTTTTTATTTTAATTGCCGACCCAGCAGAAATTTGCCGGCTCAGCTACACCCCCTTTGACCTCGATAATCTTGTTGGCAGCATCAACACATACCAGCCTGGGGGTAAGTGTGGCAGCTTCCGTCTCGGTAACCTCATGATACGACAAAATGATAA
This sequence comes from uncultured Dehalococcoidia bacterium, assembly GCA_937975645.1. Taxonomy (GTDB): domain Bacteria; phylum Chloroflexota; class Dehalococcoidia; order GIF9; family UBA5629; genus CALJTV01. Next base: position 61,535 of record CALJTV010000047.1, read on the forward strand.
CTATGTCCCCTTTCGCTACCAACCTGGCAGCAGCGCCATTGAGACAGATCACACCTGAGCCCCTTTCTCCTTCAATCACATAAGTACTGAACCTGGCACCGTTGTTAATGTCTAGCACATCCACCCTCTCATAAGGGAGCATATCTGCAGCCTCCATCAGGTCTTTATCAATGGTGATGCTCCCCTCATAGTCCACGTTACACCCGGTGACCCTCGCACGGTGGATCTTACTTTTTAGCATTATGCGCATGGTAGTCCTCCTTTTTCCCTAATAGAACTTCCATCTCTTTTGCCCTTGCTAAATCGACCCGCCCCTTAGCTAGAGCTATGGGCACAGTTTGTAATCCCATCTCTTTATAAGTACTCAAAATCGAAGGGGCTACCTCCTTCAGAGCCTCGAGATGCCTTCGTATGGTCCCCAAATCACCCCGGGCAATTGGTCCTGTAAGACAATTGGGCAGACCAATATTACCGATGTTGTTTAACGTGCCCTGCAACAGAGGCAATAGTGCCTTGGTCGCCCGTCCCTGAGGTACCCCGAATATTTGCCACAGGTCCGTAGCCAACTTGACCAGAGTTACCAGATAGTTGCAGGCAAACACAGCAGCCGCGTGATAAAGGACCTTATCTTCAGCCCTCAACATCACCGGCTCCCCGTCCAGTGCCTCAGCCATCGCCTTAAGTAGAGTCCGTAGCGGTTCTTCCGCCTCGATGCCGAACACAGAACCATGAATGTTCTTTATGGCTTGCTCAATGCTGGCAAAAGTCTGCAACGGGTGGAACGAACCAGTGCCAGCCCCGGCCTTGCGCGCCGGCGCAAGAATATCCACCGAATGTGCACCGCTACAATGCACCACATATTGACCATTGCGCCACCTGACCTCTTCAGCTACCTGGGATATGACATCGTCAGGAGTTGTAATAAAGACAAGTTGGGCAGTGTCCGCCACCTGTTGGGCGCTTTCGCAAACTCTGCAGCCATCTACCATTCCGGCTAGCCTTTGCGCCGAGCTAATACTTCGGCTGAACACGCTGATAACCCTGTAGCCACATCGCCAGAGGCTCACAGCTAGAGCTGTGCCTGTTGTCCCCGCGCCTATGAAACCAAGCGTCAGTCCTTCGTTACTATTCTTCATGCCACATCCCTCGCTGCTGGTATGCCGCCCATTGTCTCCGCTTTCTGGACTGCTCTCACAATAGCCTGTGCAACTACTTCTGCCGCCACTGCACCCACCACGGTAACATCTGCCCTTTTTTCGCCCAGAGAGAGCGCGAAAATAACATCGCCGTCATGCATGGTATGGCTAGGCTTTATGCATCTGGCTATTCCGTCTTGTGCCATCTGGGCTACTTTATTGACCTGCTCCTTGCTCAGAGCAGCATCTGTTACCACCACTCCCAGGGTCGTACTTTCAGACAGCGCCTTACTTCGCACTGCCTGACCGCCCATCAATAGTTCGATGGTACTCAAAAAGCCTTTCCCAGGCTCCACATCCCTTGGTCCAGCCAGAAGCCTCCCTGTCCACGGGTCAACCACATCACCCACAGCATTCACAACCACCAGAGCACCGACGATCACTCCTCCAGCAATCTGTACGCTGGCTGTCCCCAGTCCGCTCTTAGTAGCCCGCTGTATACCCAGAATCTTTCCGACAGTGGCGCCTGTGCCAGCCCCCACACATCCCTCAGCTACTTCACCATCAGTAGCCGTCACGCAAGCCTGGTAGCCCTCCTCAGGTCCGGGCCTTCTGGATGGGTCACCAACATTCAGGTCGAAGATGATGGCTGCCGGCACTATCGGCACCCTCACTACCGAAGTCTCATGTCCATAGCCGCGCTCCTCCAGAAACCGCATCACACCGCTGGCTGCATCTAGCCCAAAAGCACTGCCCCCGCTGAGCAGGACCGCCTGCACCTTCTCTACTAAATTGGTCGGACGGAGCAAGTCAGTCTCCCTTGTGCCCGGCGCTGAGCCTCTGACATCAACCCCTGCCACAGCACCGGTCTCACACAGGACAACGGTGCAACCAGTCATTGCTGTCCTCTCGGTATAATGCCCGACCTTTATCCCGACCACATCGGTTATGGCATTAAACATGTCCTGCCCTCAAAAAACAGAGCCTCCTCAGCACCTGCCGAGAAGGCTCCGTGGATTTCCCCTCTTTCCCGTCTCGGTCATTGCTGATCCAAGCGGTCCTGTAACCTAAACTGATAACGTGCTCACCGCCATAAAGGTCGATGGCAATTATATGCTAACATAACACCCACTATTTGTCAAACCTGCGATGTGCGGTTGTTAATGTTCTATGATTTTGTCACCATCCAACTGTTTTGAGAAAATGTCACCATCATGGAAATGGAATAGATCCACCACTACCTTGGCAGAATGGAACACTGCCTCCATTGCCTTCCTTAGTCCATCATTCATGTCGATGCAAACCTCTCTTATCTTATCGTGAGGAACCTTGGCGAGAAATCCCTTCAAGGTAGCTATGTGAGCATCTCCGAGAACCCCTAACACTCTCCTTCAGCTCCGACGAAGCCCAGACTTTACTCTCAGACCTCCGCATCGAGAAGACGGCGCAGGGCACCATAGTTTATCCCCATCTTCTTTCTCATCTGGCTGAAGTCCATATGCCTCAGTTTTAGCTTGTCTGGTGAGCCTGAAA
>CALJTV010000048.1 GCA_937975645.1 uncultured Dehalococcoidia bacterium
CGGGCACCTGCAGAAGGATAGCCACCAGAGTGAACAGGATAATCGATACATAAGGCGTCTTGGAACGGGGGTGGACTTTACCCAGCACACTAGGCACCAAGTTAAACCTTCCCAAAGAGAAAGCAAGCCTCGAAATGCCCAGTAGACCAGCATTGGTGGCAATGAACAGAATGGTCGCCGCCAGTATTGCCACAAGTAGAGGGAGTGCGAACCGCAGCACGTCCAGAAACCAGCTAGCCAGAAAGAACTGTACCGGGTTGGAAAACAGCCTCGCCGCCAGCTCATCCGGAACGATAGCCGCTGAGACATTATGGGCTATACCCGCCACCGGGTCTGTCGCCCACCTAGAAGCCAGCTCCATCGGCGTCATCGCTGAAAAAGCCGAGACCGAAATGCCACCGAAAATAAGCAAAACTACAACGATCATAAGTATATAAGCCCTGGGTGCACGCACCTGCGGACGCTTGGTCTCCTCAGCCATCTGTGAGACCGTCTCCACACCGGTAAAGGCTATCGCCGCAATGGCAACGCCGAAAATAAGGTTGGTAGTAGAAGGCCAGTAGTCAGTCACCCTCTGCCAGAAAACGGCAGGCTGGAAAATTATCGCCAGGGCCAGCACAATGATGAGGAGCTGAGTAGCTATATCAAGGATAGCCAGCACCACATTCACCTGTGACGATTCTCTGACGCCGATAACATTTATCAGCATGAGCAACAGCACTATGCCCATAGCCATAGCTGTATGTGTCAGAGGCGATGCCTTTAAAGGCTCCCAGAACAGCCCCAGGTAAGATGGTATGGTATAAGCTGAGATCGAGATAGTAACGATGTAGCTGAACATGAGAGCCCAGCCAGCGATGAACCCAATTAAATCATTGAGCCCGTGGCGGGCAAAGCTGGCAGAACCGCCAGCCTCGGGAAACATGGCTGTGCCTTCAGCATAGGTCAGGGCAGTAAAGATGAACAGGATACCAGCTAGACCTAAGACTACGGGGGTGGCACCTGCCGCCACCAGCGCCACTAAGCCAAGAGCATAATAGATGGAGGAACCGACATTGCCGTAGCCAGCGCTAAACAGCCCGGAGACACCGAGGACACGTCTTAACGGGTGCACAGCCACCCGCGGGCGACGGACGATCTTGTCACCTAACTTAGGTTGCCAGCTATTCGCCACAGAAATTTCTTATTTGATGGCGAATTGTAGCCCTGTGCTTCACCTTTGTCAATAGCCCTTACGCTGGGCTATAATAGAGCTTGCGGCCCTGGTGAGCGTAGCCGAGTGGTTTAAGGCGTCAGGTTGTGGCCCTGAAGAACGAGGGTTCGAATCCCTCCGCTCACCCCACATCACATCAGACCACACAGGGTAGCCCCGGCGCAAAGCTTGCGCCTATAGCTCAGCGGACAAGAGCACCGGTCTTCGGAACCGGGGGTCGTGGGTTCGAATCCCTCTAGGCGCGCCACTTGCCTGCTATCGCTGGCACAGGAGCCATCACGCTCGTCACAGTGCCCAGCGTCACCACTTTGCGCGCTGGACTTCCACCCAGCCGATTAGGTCCTTTAGCCCCAGCCTTGTGCCATCGTCCAGGACAGCGGTGCCGTTGTAATATCCGAAGACCTGGTGCACCTCGCTGGAGAGGACTTTGAGGTCAGTCTTGGCAACCCGCTCAAAGAACGGTAGGAAGTCGACTTGAAGCCGCCCGTCATTTGAGGACATCCGCCACGGCTTGTTCAAGTCCTTATCATCATACTCAAAGTGTACGCTGCCCAGTTTGTGCACCTTGCCATCCAGTACAATGGCGTTATCGGTCACCTCGGGGTCATTGCCGATGCCACCGCCCAAGTTCAGTCCTACCGTCCGCCCATCCTGCAGGAACTGCGAGCTGCTGCCCCATATCCAGAAGGTACGGTAGGGCCATACCCCCACACCCCAGTCTAGAACCCCAAGGCTCTCAGCCGGGCTGAGGCGGTATTCCCTGTCATATTCCACGGTGCCTTTAGCTGGCATACAGTTCACCTTCCGCGTGTAGAAGAAGCGGCGTTTAGGGTAGGGGAACACATTCACCACCGACTCATGCCCCGGCTTGAGGCTCAGCTCTATATTTGCCTTGAGTCCCCTGTCACCGAACCGGGGCCAGTCCACGTCCAGCACCCGCAAATTATCGCTATGGACATAGAAGTCCAGATGCAGAGCGCCCTTGCGGTAATGGCAACTGCCCGATGTACTGCCGCGCGGCAGTACCACACCGCTGCCAAAGGGCACGGTAAGCGTCTCCTCCTGACACTTTTTGGCAGCAAAATCCAGCACATAGGCGAAAATGGATGCTAGATAGCCAACATGGCTGATGGTGAAGGAAAAGAAGTGGGTCGGGGTAATGATGCCATAGTACTGCCAGCGCTTTATCCTGAGCGGTTGCAGGAACTTCAGCGGGTATATGTTCACATTCTCCAGGTTGGCTTCCAGCAATGGCTGCCTAGCCCAACCGGACGCTGTCAGGTCCCCCCGGCTGTCCAGCAGCAGCCCAGCGTCTGTTATCTCCCTCATATTGACATCCGCCCGGCTATTACAGCCTGAACTCCCCCCTAAAATAAGTCTCCCTAACGCTGCGGGCTTTGGTCTCCGCCCACTTCTCCAGTCCCATCTTCTTTATCAGGCACAGGTTGAACACCTTGGTGTTGTGCGGTCTCTCCGCTGCCTTATCAGCATAGGGATGAAGGTGGTCGCAGGGGAAATCAGGGCAATCGTAGCAGAAATCAAGCCCCTTCTTCTGGATGCACCTGTACACATTGCAGGGCTCGGCCATCCCCAGAAAGCCTATAGTACCGTTCTCATCCCGGCAACCACGGCAACTAACCTGTTCCACCGGGATGTTCAGGTTCCGGGCAACTGCAGCCCTGAGACGCTCATTGTCCTTCGACAGGTAGACGGGACAGTTGAAGCAGTCCAGCCCACACGGCGCCGTCATCCGCTTGTAGTCCATGTCATCTCCTTTCGTTTGCAAGACCTGCTCCGGTCTGAAGCTCAAAGCCTACTTTACAAATCCCTGTGCCTTCAGAAGCTCGGCGATCAGAATAGCACCCCCGGCAGCACCCCGTATGGTGTTGTGGTGCAAGCCGACGAAACGGTAATCAAAAACATTACACCGGCGCAGCCTGCCCACCGTGACTGTCATCCCTCTACCCGTATTCCTGTCTTTCTGTGGCTGGGGGCGGTCTATCTCGGTGCGGTACACCAACGGGGGGACAGGGGCTGAGGGCAGCTTGAGCTCCTGCGGCAACGCGGTGAAGTCCTGCCAGATGGAGATGATCTCCTCGAGTTCCGGCTTCTTACCGACAAACGCCACGCTCACACAGGCGGTGTGCCCATCGGACACCGGGACACGGTTGCAGTGCGCCGAAATCTTAATGCTCTCGTTGGGCACAAATTTCCCTTTCTCTATCCTGCCGAATATTTTCTTCGGCTCAACCTCAGACTTCTCCTCCTCGCCGGAGATGTACGGGATGATATTGTCTATCATATCGATGGAAGCCGGACCAGGATAGCCAGCGCCGGACACTGCCTGCAGGGTGGTGACGATCATTTTATCTACGGTATACCCCGCCTTCATCAGCGCGTAGATGGGCAACATGTAGCTCTGGATGCTACAGTTGGGCTTCACCACGATAAACCCTTTGCTCCAGCCATGGTTCCGCTGCTGGTCGGGGATGATATTAAGGTGGTCAGAATTTATCTCCGGGATGACCATGGGCACGTCCTCGGTACCGCGGTGAGCGGAATTATTGGAGACTACAGCAAAGCCTTTGCTGGCGTACTTCGCCTCCATCTCAATGATCGCCTGCTTGTCCATCTCCACCGCAGAGAACACCAGACTGCACTTGCCCACAGCCCTGTCCACGTCGCTGGCATCCTCCACCACAATGTCCTGCACCTTTTCCGGAATCCCCTCCCGCATATGCCAGCGCCCTGCCACGGCATCGCGGTATTTCTTACCTGCCGAGCTTGCCGACGCCGCTAGGTACACGACCTCAAACCAGGGGTGGTCTTTTAGCAGCACCACAAAGTTCTGCCCCACCATTCCGGTGGCGCCGATTACGCCCACTTTAATTTTCTCTTCCATGTCTGAAGACCTCCAGTTCTTGGGAAAGCCTAGAAAAGAATTATAGAGAATTATAGCAAGTGGGCCTGCATACTCCAAACTCTGTCCGATAGCGTATCTCTTATTCAGGCTTTTTCTCTGGGGTGATCTGTTGCCATGGGAACAAAGTCTAAAGGTTTGTTCAAGGTTCACCCTCACCTTAGCCCTCTCCCTCCAGGGAGAGGAAGCTCTCTCCCGCTGGCGGGAGAGTTAGAGTGAGGGTAAAAGCCTAAATAAAAAGAACGCTACTCTCTGTTCCCTCAGACCTCTAGTCCAGTCCATGGCAAACCATTTGCCTTTATTTGTCCCCCAGGACAGCCACCAGCAGGAGCCCGGGGCCGGTGTGCGTGCCGATCGCTGGCGTCATCCTTGAGCGGTAAACTGGGACTCCGGGAAACCTCTGCCTCAACCTTTGGGCTAACTCCTCTGCTTCCTCCGGACAGGCGGTATCCTCGACTGCCAGCGCCTCAACACGAGAATAGCTCACCGCGAACTCGTACAGGCGCTCAATCGCCTTAGCTCTGGAACGCACCCTACCCGCAGGCTCGACCACACCGTCCCTCAGGGTAATCATAGGGTTTATCTTCAGCATCGAGCCCAAAAGCGCTGCTGCCTTGCCAATGCGCCCGCCTCGGCGCAAGTATTCCAGTGTGTCAAAGGTGGAGAGGAAGTCCACACGTGACATAGTTTTTCTTGCCACCTGAATAGTCTCATCGAGACTTGCCGCCTGCTTGGCTGCTCTGGCTGCCTCCATAACGATGAACCCCTGCGCCATGGTAGCCCACAGCGAATCGACCACCTCCACCCGGCATTTCCGTTTCATTAGACCAACGCTGTGCACCGCCACATCATAAGTACCGCTCAGCCTGGAGCTGACGGTGATAACCAGTATCCCCTCAGCTCTCTCCGCCAGCCTGTCATAGGCTTCGGCAAACATCCCTGGTGATGGCACCGAGGTTGCCGGCAGCGCCTTGCTTTCTTTTAGCATCTGGTAGAATTGGTCAGAGGTCAGGTCAATGCCGTCGCGGTAAACTTTATCTCCGAACCTCACCAGTATCGGCACCACCGTTATATCCAGTTCCCTCGCCACCTCCGCCGGCAGGTCAGCCACCGTATCCGTAACCACCTTCACCACCATGGTTGTCACCTCGGGTCGATGCTAAACAGCGCACTAGCATATCGGCAAACTACAAAACCGGACTAGAAATCTACAAATCTATCATTCAACAAGACCCGGAAGCGATTAACTTCAGCCTCTTGCTTGAGGCTCTTGATTATTTCAATCTGTTTTCTACTCAATTTACGCCTGTCAAACCCCTTTCCGGTGGTGAGTTTTAGCACAGCGACATGATCATAAGCATTTCCATTCACCTCAACATTCTTGAGGTTTGTAAACAGCACCATTTTAAGCAGCCCGTCTTTTATGTCCTCCAGCGATGGTAGCCGCGGACTTTTGGTGTGCTTCCCCTCAGCTAAATAGAGTCTGCCCCTTCGTATCCAGACCTCGTCAGCTGTGAAAAAATATCGGCCACCTAAATAGTTGTCTATCGTCAGAATCGCCTTTGCTCCCGATAACCTCTCCTTAGGCTGCTTGGCCACACTCTCCCTCTTTTGAGCTTGCTTAGCCAGCGTCCTGGAAAATTCCATAAAAGCCATTTTCCCTCTTAACAATTGCTCTATCCTTTTTTCGGCCGATGCCCAAGAATGCATCTCCACGCCCAGCTGCTTGGCAATACTCTTGTAAGCTTCATGTGCTTTCCTTGCCAATTCGCCCACCATGTCCACCTGGGCTAAATTCCAATGCAGAGCATCCGATTGGTACGAAAACAGGCCCTCAAACCCCTCCCGAATCTGGGAAAAGTCATAGGTTTGACCTGTTATCTTGTTTTTATAGCTCATGTTCTTGCTAGCCCCAGCATAATAACCCAGTATAACGTACACACCGAGCAAACTCATGAGCGAGATAGTGTCCCACTGCAAGAAGTCCCTGTCGCCATCTTTGCCTTCATCCTTGACTACCGGGATGATGGTAGCTTTCTTCCCAGCAAAACTTAGAGTATCATAGACTCTAGCATAAGGATAAGACCTAGTCCTCTTGGGAGAAACCCACCAACTTACAGCAATATGACCAGATGCCTTTCTTAGTATAAACGAGGCGCTCTCAGACACAGCTTGTTCCAAGCGTTCCCAGCCAAAAACCGGCAATTGCCTACAAAGTGTGGGGGTGTATTTTATACCAGCTACGGTGGCAGTTACCTCCAATTTCCATCTCCCCCGGGCTGTCTAAGCATTGCAATCAGATGTTTTTATACACCACGGCGTGGCTTGCCTGCCACCGATTTCTGTTTAGCGACACGCCTTTGCAGATCAGTCCTCAATCGCTTAGCGTCCGACCGAACCAAAATCTCCACCTGGTCACCAGATAGACTGAGCTGGTCGCAGTTGAGTTTCTGCTTGATAACTGACAAAAGCTCTAAATCTATTTCATAACCGATACTGTTTCGCCCCAAAGCTCTGGCAGCCTTGCTCGTTGTTCCGGAGCCCAGAAATGGGTCTAACACTGTCTCGCCAATGAAGCTGAATAGCCGGATCAACCGATTGGGAATTTCCTCAGGAAAAGCGGCCACGCCTTTCTCTACCCTGCCTTCAAAGGGTAAAACATTTGTGATCTCCCAGACGGTAAGAAACCATCTCGCTCGCTGAAATTCACCGATATCTATGCGGGAATTCTTCACAACCTCCGGTGGCAATGCCCTTACATAATTGTAGTCGAATTTGCCCTTTTGGAATATTAATATACTCTCCTGAATATTGTCTGGATAAAAGTACATAGGATAGGGGTGTTTAACCATAAGCCCGCTCCTGCGGCTGATCCTAGTGTAGCCTTCGGGTTTCCGCCAAACGATTTTGTCCCTATATCTGAAGCCAGCATCACGCATTATACTGGTTATGTCGGCGACCACTGGGTATTTTTCTCCATCAACCAGCATGTCATCGGTTACGAAAACCGCAATCCGCCCGGGAGCCAGCACTCGATAAAGCTCTCTAGAAAATTCTCGCAGCATTTCCAAAAATTCCTCATAACCAGCAAACAGTCCAGGGTAATCGAAAGGAGCGTTATAGTAGGGTGGCGACGTTATCATAAGGTGGACCGATTCATCGTACACCTCGGTCATTCTACGGCAATCACCGAATATTATCTTATGCCATGTGCCCACACGTACCTCCCAAAAGCTGTGACCTACACCCTTATGTCGCAGTCTCTCCTTCGCCTCACTCCTTACCCGACCGATTATACCAGATTCTGGACACTAGCGGTGATAAAAAGCTAGAATTTAATGCCCCCCTGAGGCGGAGAAAAAGATGGGCTACATTGTTTCCTGGAGCGGCGGCAAGGACAGCTGCCTTGCCTGCTATGAGGCTATGAGGCAGGGCTACCAGGTGTCACACCTGGTGAACTTTATCTCCAAGGAGTACCGCAGGGTGAGCTTCCACGGCACTGAAGCTAGGCTGGTCCAGCTTCAGAGTTACTCCCTGGGCATCCCGCTCTTGCAGCAGGAGACATCGTGGGAAGACTACGAGCCGGCATTCAAGGAGGCGGTAAGAAGCCTCCTCCCTGAAGGCGCAGAGGGCATGGTCTTCGGCGATATATACCTTGAGGAGCATAAGGCATGGGTGGAAAGGGTCTGCGAGGAGCTGGACATAAAGGCACTGGAACCGCTGTGGGGCAGGTCACCTGAAGAGGTGCTGAAGACATTTATAAACAGCGGCTTCGAGGCGGTGGTGGTCAGCGCTCAGGCAGACCTCATCGACCCAGAGTGGGTAGGGCAGTCAGTGTCACCACTGTTCCTAGAATATCTGAAAGGTAAAAATATCGACATCTGTGGTGAGAACAGCGAGTACCACACACTGGTGGCGGGCGGTCCCATTTTCAGCAAAAGGATCAGGCTGGTGAAAACAGACAGGGTCTTGAGGGACAACCGCTGGTTTCTGGACACACTCAGCTACTCCCTCGAGGACTGAGCCGTCTGGCACTACAATACTTTACCGACCTTCCAGCGCCTGAATGATGGCAGCATTGAACAGCGGCAGGTCAGCCGGCTTGCGCGAGGTGATAAGGTTGCCGTCGCGCACCATGGGCTCGTCCACCCATATGGCTCCGGCATTCCTCAAATCAACCACGATCGAGGGCCAGGAGGTAACACGCCGTCCCCTGACCACATCGGCAGAGATAAGCACTTGAGGCCCATGGCAGATGGCGGCTATGACCTTCCCTTGCTCGTAAGCCTGCTTCACCAGGTCTATCATCGGCTGGTGCAGCCGCATCTTGTCCGGCGCATAGCCGCCGGGGATGATGATGGCATCAAAGTCTTCAGCCCTCACTTTGTCAGCAGGTAAATCAGCTTTTACTGTTGCCCTGCCCCTTTTGCCCCTATACACCGTGGCAGAACCGCTGCCGATAATGAGCACCTGCGCACCAGCCTCTCTCATCACCTTCAGCGGCTCCATGAGCTCCGAGTCCTCGAAGTCCTGCTCGGCTAATATGGCTATGCGTTTTCCCTTTAGCGCCATTCCCGCTTCATACCTCAACCATAACTTTATCGCCGTCCACTTTTACGGCGTAAACAGCCAGTCCCCTGGGACCCTTCATCGCCTTGCCGATGGCAGACAGCGCACCCGAGCCCTTTAGCCAGCGGACAACATGCCCATCGGTGACATCGAACCGTGAACCGTGCAACGGGCAGGTGACCACTGTCCCTTCAAGCCTGCCCTGTGCCAGCCTGCCGCCCATGTGGGAGCAGCGCGCCGCCACAGCATAGAACCCACCCCCAGACCTCACCACCAGCACCCCCTTGTCGCCAGCTTTGACCTCCTTCATCATTCCCTCGGCGAAATCGCTAACTGTACCCACCGCTACAAACTCGCCCATATGTTTCCCTCCGGCCTTACTTCAATCTGCTCTCCGCAGCAGCCCAGTCAATGTTGCGGAAGAAGGCTTCAATATAGTCAGCCCGCTTGAGTCCGTAGTCGATCATGAAGGCATGCTCGAAGACGTCCAGCACCAGGATGGGCAGGCAGCCTGCGGGATGGCCCACATCATGCTCGTTTATCCACTGGTTGAACAGCCCGCCGGTGAGGTTGTCTTGATAGAGCACCACCCAGCCAATGCCACGCATGGTCCCACTGGCTTTGAAGTCCCTCTCCCAGTCATCATAGCTGCCAAAGTCTTCCGCCAACTTACGGGCTAACTTTCCCGATCTGTCCAGCGCCCCTTTACCACCCAGGTTCTCAAAGTAGTACTCGTGCAGCCTCATTCCGTTGAATTCCCAGCCCAGCCTGCGCTTGAGTTCGGCATACTCCGGCGTCCCCTGTTTTCCTTCCTTGAGCATAGCAGAGAGAGTGTCCATCAGCCTGTTGGTGTTGGTGACATACCCCTGGTATAACGTGAAGTGGTTCTTAAGCAGCGTCTCGCTGAAACCCTCCATACCGAGGAGTTTGCTGTAGTCCTTTGCCTGATATGCCATTTTCTCCACCTCCGTTTAGCTCATTTCTGAAGGTCCATCGGCTTACCACAACAGACCAGCTCCCCACCACCCACCACCTTAACTTCAACTACATTCCCACAGATGCTGCATTTGAACACCTGTCCCACAGCAGTTACCTTTGCCATATCCAACTCCTTTTTTGACACTCACAATCCGTAAAGTTATGACTGCCTTTTCATCTTTTTCAGTAAATCAGTGAATACATCGGTGTGGTAGACCTCATGATCCCTGATGCGCAGGAGCAGCTTCTTTAGTTTCTCGTCGGCTATATCCTTGGCTGCCCTGTCATACTCTGCTGCCACCTTCTTCTCAATCTCAATGTCAGCTCGGAGCATAGCAGCAGGCTTAGTGGACTGGTCAATTTTCGTGTGCTCGATGCGCGGGCTGCCACCTCCACCGACCAGCTCCTCAGCCAACCAGCCGAGATGCTGCATCTCATTTATCGCTTGGTCTTCCATCTGCTTCTTTATCTCTTTGTTCCGCGCCATGTAGGAATGGAACAGGTATTGCAGGATCACCGTGTACTCGTGCTCTATACCCCAGTCCAGCACTTTGGTTACCTTGTCTTTGCGGTCACCCCTGATGTCCTTAAGTCCCTCCCGCTTCACCTTGTCCACAAAGTGCCGGAAATCATCGCGGTGTGACTCCTCATCGGAGAGGATGCGTTGCAGCACTCGCTTTATCCCAGGCTCGTCTATAGTCTTGATGTGCTCTTTATACATGGCGATGGCGTCTTCTTCCAAGAGCACGTCCTGCCCCATCCATTCGCTCACCGTCTTACCTTCCATGCGCATCTTGCCCCGTTTTAGGCTGGGCTTGCCGCCAAGGTCAACGATTGCTTCAGCCAGCCAGTCGAAGTGCCGCATCTCCTCCCTGGCGATAGCCTCGATCTCGCAGGCAAGCTCACCCTCGCCCATGGAATACGCGTGGATGAGGTACTGGACAATAGCCCCATGCTCACCCTCCAGGTCCTCATTCAGCAGAGCAATTACCTTCTCTTTGTCCATATCCTTTCACCTCCAGCAGACCTTGTTTACTCTCGATAGCCCACGGCTATCCAAAGCGCTATACACCTCACATGGGCCTTGGTGTCTCAGGAGTGAGGTATTTCTCCGGGTCCTGGTCGAAAGCCTTCTTGCAGGCGAGGGCACAGAAGTAGTACTTCTTGCCTTCGTACTCAGACGTCGCCGCGGCCTCCGATTCCTTTACCTCCATTTTGCACACGGGATCGGTTGCCATCTGTTCACCTCCTTTCTTCGTTTTTTCCATTCTCGGTGGTTTAAAGCCTCGCAAGCGTAATGAGTTGAGCACCACCGTAATAGAGCTGGCAGCCATAGCTGCCGCCGCCAGCACCGGGTTGAGAAAACCGTATTCGCCCAGCGCGAAATGCAACGCCGGCGGCACATCGCCAGTCCGAAAAATGGGGTAGAGCACCCCTGCCGCCACGGGTATCAACGCGCTGTTGTAGGCAAATGCCCAGAAGAGGTTCTGTCTCACAGTACGCATGGTACGCCGGCTTAAGGATACCGCGGTGACGAGGCCGCGGAGGTCGCCGCCGAGGAGCACTATGTCCCCGGTCTCCATAGCAATGTCAGTCCCGGTGCCGATGGCGATGCCCACATCCGCCTGAGCCAGTGCCGGGGCATCGTTTATGCCATCGCCCACCACCGCCACCACCCTGCCCTCATCCCGCAACCGCTGTACTTCCCGAGCTTTGTTCTCCGGGAGCACTTCAGCCAGTACCCGGTCGATACCTGCCTCCCGGGCAACCGCCCTGGCAGCGCGCTCGTTATCACCGGTGACCATCGCCACCTCAATCCCCAGCCGATGTAGTGCCGTGACCACTTCCCTCGCCTCAGGCTTTATGGTATCTGCAAGAGCCAGTATGCCTACCACCCTGTCCTCCACACCCAGGAACAGCACTGTCTTGCCCTGCTCCCAGAGACGTTGAGCTAGCGGCAAAATGCCGTCTGGAGATAGCCCTCTGAGTTGCATCAGGCTCATATTTCCCAGCGAGATCCGCCTCTTTCCCACCATCACTTCGACACCATGCCCCGGAAGCGCCTGGAACGCCGACGTCTCCAGCAGCGACAGCCCTTTCTCTAGAGCGGTACTGACGACAGCCCTGCCCAGAGGGTGCTCTGAGTTACGCTCAGTAGAAGCTGCCAGCCGCAGCACCTCATCCCTGGTGAACGGTGGCAATGACTCCACATCGGTGACCACGGGCTTGCCGGTGGTCAGCGTGCCCGTCTTGTCCAGGAGCACACAGTCCACTTTCTGCATCATCTCCAGCGCCTCGCCGCTGCGGATGAGCACGCCATTCTCAGCACCCTTGCCCGTCGCCACGATGATAGCAGTGGGCGTGGCTAACCCCAGTGCACAAGGGCAGGCGATGATAAGCACGGCAACAAAATTGAGCAGGGCATGTGTCAGCGCTGGCGCCGGTCCCAGAAAATACCACACTACAAAGGTAACGGCAGCTATAGCCACCACCACCGGTACAAAATAACTGGCAATGACATCCACCAGACGCTGCACCGGCGCCTTGCTCCCCTGCGCCTCCTCCACCAGCCCAATAATACGGGAAAGCATGGTGTCCTTGCCCACCCTGGTGGCTTCAAACTGGAAGCTGCCGCTGAGGTTGACTGCGCCGCCGATAACGGTGTCGCCGCTTTTCTTCTCCACCGGTAAACTCTCCCCGGTTATCATCGATTCGTCAACAGCGGAATAGCCCTGCCTCACAATCCCATCCACCGGCACCCGCTCTCCGGGGCGCACCAGCACCAGATCGCCCACCTGCAACTCGTCCACCACCACCTGTACTTCAACACCGTTCCTGAGCACCGTTGCCCTGTCAGGTCTGAGGCTCATAAGCTTTTTGATTGCTTCCGAGGTCTGCCCCTTGGCTCTGGCTTCGAGAAAGCGTCCCAGCAGCACCAGGGCAATGATCATTGAAGAAGTGTCGAAGTATACGTCGGGTGCCATCATCACTCTGGAAAATGCCTGCGGTACCACCACCACTGCCATGCTGTAGAAATAGGCAGCCGATGTACCCACAGCGATGAGAGTGTTCATATCAGCAGTGCGGTGTCTCAGTGCCCCCCAAGCGCCCCTGTAAAACTGCCAGCCCGCCCAGAACTGCACTGGCGTCGCCAGCAACCACAAAACATACGGCTTTCCGGGGAAATCGAAAGCCATACTTAGCACCATCACTATCGCAGCCAGCGCCAGCGCCACAATTAATTTGACCTTTAGCTCTCGCGCCTCACCTGCAGCGGCAAGCCCAAAGCCCCCAAGCCCCACCTCTGCCCCAAGCTCATAGCCGGCATTTGCCACCGCCCGGCGCAGTTCCGCGTGTGCCGTGCCTTCCTCATACTCCACCACCGCCGTCTCCGAAGCTAGATTGACACTGGCGGAGATGACTCCTGCCACACCCGCCAGCGCCTTCTCCACGCGGGCAACGCAGGAGGCACAACTCATACCTTGGACACGAAAAACAGACTTCCTGATAGCCATTTAGCCTATTTCCACGCTGATGCTTACTTGGGTGGTGTCCCGCACACCTTTAAGGGACGATACCAGCCCACGCAAAGTGTTTGCCATGACCTCGCCGGTGAACGGGTTTAAGGGGATATCTTTACCGTTCACGGTGACGCTGACATCGCCCTTCGTCAGGCTGATATCAAGCTGGTGCATGTCTTCAGTCCCTTTCAGGGCTGAGGCTACAGCCACAGAGACCTTCGCTAGAAGGTCTTCCACAAAGCGGTTCATCTCCACCGGCTGGTGGTTTACCCAGAGCTTTGCCTTCATCTTGCTAAAGCTATTCCATCTTGGGGTTCCACACCTCCCATACCTTACCCGCCAGCTTCATGCTGGGCTTCAAGGTGGGCTTGCCCGGCTGCCAGCCTGAGGGCATAACTTCGCCGGTAGCCTGATGGTGCTGGTAAGCCTTTATCTGGCGCAACGTCTCGGCAACATTGCGTCCCACCGGTGGGGTCAACACCTCCATGGCTTGAATGATGCCATTGGGGTCGATGAGAAAGCGCCCTCTGACATTCACGCCAGCCTCCTCATCATAGACACCGTAGAGCGAGCCGATCTTGCCACCGGGGTCGGAGACCATGGGGAAGGGCACACCACCCTCCACCATCTTGGAAAGCTCCTCCTCCTGCCAGATCTTGTGGGAAAATATACTGTCCACACTGATAGATAACACTTCCACACCCAGCTCCTGGAATTCAGTGTACCTGGCGGCAACTGCCGACAGCTCCGTCGGTCAGACAAAGGTGAAATCGCCAGGATAGAAACAGAGCATCACCCACTTACCACGGTAGTCGGAGAGGTTGATGTCCTTCGCTCTCCCCTCGTGGTACGCCCTTGCGCTGAACTCCGGTGCCGGTTTACCTACTCTTACGCTCATCTCTTCCTCCTTTCTCTATACCTACATTACACCGGTCTCTCGGTGTTTCTGCCTCACCATTTCTGCAAGCCCATCAAGAGCCTTGAAATCAGCCTCCCGAGGATAGCCTTTTGCCAGGACTGGCGGCAGCACCTCCACCTTCAAATTGGTCAGCATGCCGCTGATCTGCTCCACCACCTTGCCACCCCAGCCATAGGAGCCAATTATCGAGGCGAACTTCAAGTTAGGCCGTAACGCATTCGCCAAGAAAGCGGCATAGGCAGCCGCGGGATGTGCCCCACCCAGCACCGTGGGTGTACCGATTATTACCGTGGCCGCGTCCACCAGAGCCATAGCCAGCTTGCCGATGTCGGTCACCGGCAGATCGAACTGTTTTACGGTTATCCCCCGCTCCACCAACGCCCCGACAAAATAGGCTACCATCCGCCTTGTGCTATCATGCATGGAGACGTATGGTAGCACCACGATGTTCTTCGGCTCACCGAATGCCCAGCTATGGTAAGCCTTGATGATGAACTCGGGCTTGTTGTAGACGGGACCGTGGCTCGGGGCGATCATGTCTATCTGATATTCCTTCACCTTCTCCAAATTCTTCTGTATGGTGGTACGGAAGGGCATCATGATCTCCGCGTAGTACCTCTTCGCCGCCTCATACACCTGTCCCTCATCGGTGACATACAGATCGCTGGTGGCTAAATGGGAACCAAAGAAGTCGCATGGGAACAGGATCCTCTCTTCCCTTAGATATGTGAGCATGGTCTCGGGCCAGTGCACCCAGGGGGCATGGATGAACTCCAGCGTCCTATCGCCCAGCGAGATGGTCTCCTTGTCCTCCACCGTTATAAACCTGTCCTCAGCCACCATGAGCAAATCGATGAGCATCCCTTTGCACCTCGGCGTACACACCACCTTAGCCTCAGGGTACTTCGCCAGCACCGCCGGAATGGCGCCGGCATGGTCCTGCTCGGCATGGTTGGCAATCAAGTAGTCCAGCTTCTTTACCTCCAGTGAATCCAGGTTTTCCAGGAGCACCCGCTCCATAGTGGGGTCAACGGAGTCTATCAAAGCCGTACTCTGACCGCCCTGCACCAGATACGAGTTATAACTGGTGCCATCCGGCAACGGAATCAGGGAATCAAACAGCCTCCTGTCCCAGTCCACCGCCCCTGCCCAGTAGACGCCACGCCTTATCTCCCTCGGTTTCATCTCTGAACCTCCACTACTTATTTCGATCCATGTGCTGTCAGACCAGTAGCCTCTTCTCCCCCTCTATCTTCTTGACATCGGTGATATCCTGGGTCACCTCGAGGCAGCCCAGATATTCGCCCTCCTTGCTGCGCACGGCAAAATACCTTATATAGATTAACCTGCCTTTGAGGTTTATCCAGAACTCAGCCACGTCCCGTTTTTTCGCCTTAAAGTCTTCCAGTATCTGATTGACCACATGGACGCTCTTCTGCGGGTGGCACTGCTGCACTTTTCTGCCAATAACCGCCGCGGTGCGGGCGAAGATCCGCTCTTTGGACTGGCTAAAATAACGGACGGTGTCGTCTTTGTCCACAAAGGTGATGTCCACCGGCAGAGAATTAAGCACCGCCTCCAGTTCCTCTAGGGAAAAGCTGCCAGTCTCCAGAGAGACCACGCCCTCTACCTGTGCTGGTTGCGCCTGTGGCGAGACCATGATAAAGGCTGCCCGTGCCGGCTCCGGGGTAAAGCAGCAATAGCCCAGTCCATCAAATTGTCGTCTGATGTCCTGCCATTCGCCCTCGCTGATTACCTTCAGGGCGGTGGGAAAGAGTATGTTGTTCTCCTTGAAGAAATGGCTGGAGAGCATCTCTGCCAGCTCCAGCGATGTCTCATCAAGCCGTCTGGCAAAGTCTGAAAATGCCATCCCCTGCGCGCTTTCAACCGCCTGGTACAGGCCCTTCTTTATCCCCCTTATCTTATCGTGTTCCATCCACATTATCGCCGGCGGCTGGGTGATGCCGTGCTTCTCCAGCATGGGGAAAAGCACGTTCTCCTCCCTCACATAATGGCTCTCCGAGTCCTTGAAATGCTGGAGAAGATGCGCCAAGTGTTCCATCTCATCACCGAGAGCGGGAAGGCTGCCGGCTTCTTTCGCCTTCCCCACCACCTCTCTCAGCTTGCCAGCGTACTCAAGAAGCAACCGGTGCTCCTCCATAAGGATATTAAGCGGGTGCCCTTGGGGTACTACCACTTTCTCCCTCTCCACGGACTCCCGCATCACTGCCAGATGCACATCGCACAACCTCTGTATTTCCTCTCTAGGCAAGCCCTCCTTGATGAGCTCCTCTTCCACCTGGGCGATGTCCAGCGGCGTCACCTCCCTCGCCAGCCTGCGGAACTCTTGTTCCACCTCCGCCTGCGGAGCCCCGTCGTGTAGCCTCCTCAGCAACTGCTTCAATACCTGACGCTTGTTAGCACCGAACTCTTCGCTCAACTACACACCTCCTACATCTTTTCGAACTGGTCTTTACTGGCACCGCAGACCGGACACACCCAGCTGTCCGGTAGCTGCTCAAAAGGTGTCCCCGGCTTTATGCCGCCATCGGGGTCACCAACCTCGGGGTCATAGACATAGTTGCAGATGGTGCATCTGTACTTCGCCATCTTCGCTGCTGCCTCCTTAACTTCGACATAGCTAGGAGCAGTCTTGGGTGTGCTGCCCCGCTTGACCTGATGGTAGTAAGCATAAGTCATCGGTTCGCCCTCTTTGAGCACATCCGCCTCAACCACCTCTCCCAGAAACAGGGTATGGGTACCGCAGTCCATTTGGTTGACCACTTTAGCCTCAAAGTAAGCTAAGCTGTTCTCCAGCACTATCGGCGCCCCAGTAGTACCCTCCCTGTAGTTCACCCCCTTGAGCTTGTCCACCTCCCTGCCCGACTTGAAGCCGAAGCCGCCGATAAAGCTTAATGGCGTGTCCTGGGACAGCACCGAGACACTGAACACCTTGCTAGATGAGATGAACTCGTGGGTAAGGTTCTTTTTGTTTATGGCTACAGCGACCGTCGGTGGCTCTGATGAGACCTGAAAGGCGGTGTTGGCGATCTGACAATTAAGCCTGCCGTCCTTTTTGGAGCCCACCACATAGAGCCCGTAGCTTAGTTTGAAAAATGCCTTCGGGTTCATTATCCACCCCCTTTAAATTAAAATAGCGTTTTCTCGCTAGCTTCGATAGCACGCTGGACTTCAGCGTTAAGCTCTGCAGGCAACCCCTCGATGCCCGCCTTGAGAAAACCCCTGACGATAGCCGCGATGGCCTCATCACGTGTCAGCCCCCGGATCATCAAATATTCAATTTCTTCCTCGGCTATCTTGCCCACCGCTGCCTCGTGGGAAAGGTCAACGCCAGGTATGGTGCCTTTAAGCTCTGGTATAGCGTAAATAACACCGCTCCCACCAAGGATAAGACCACGGCATTCCAGGTGCCCCTTAACATCGGGGGCACTGCCCTCTATGTAGCCGCGGGCGGTTATCGTCCCGCCGGTGGTTATCGCCCGTGACACGATCTCGCCTCTGGCGCCACGAGCTTCAAGCAGGACCTTCGAGCCCACATCCATACTGGAGCCAGGGGTGGCAATGAGGATGCTGTGGAACCTGACTATAGCGTTCTCACCCGTGCACCTCGCCACCGGATACATCTGTAAGGAATGCACCGGCTTGAGGATGACATAATTGCTGATGAACACCCCATCCCCCTCCACAATTATCCCAGTACGGGGTCGGACGGCTATCTCCGGCGTCCAGTTGTGTATCATGGTGAAGGTGAGCCTGGCACCGCGCTTGACATAGAACTCGGAAACGCCGATGTGCAGCCCGGGTTCCCCCCTGGGTGCACTGGTGCAACCCGTGATAATATGGAGTTCCGAGTCTTCCTCCGCAATGACGATGTTATGCACCTTCTGCGCCAGCCTGGCCTTGGAAAGGTAGAGGCAAGCCTGTACCGGATATACCACCTTGCTTCCCGGCAGTGCCCTGATGAAGTAGCCATTGCTCTGACCCAGCTCCACGACTGCCGTATACTTGTCTGTGTCCACCGCCACTGCTTTCCAGAGGTAATCAGCCAGCCAGTCATACTTTTCCACTGCCTGCCCAATGCCCATCACCTCAACCCCCTCTTGCTTCACCAGGCTATGGACCACCGAGTGGTCCATCTGAATGAAAGTACCAGCGCGCTGGTCGCCGCCTTCCGGCACCACGCCAACCTGAAGCATCTGCCTCTTCGTCTCTTCAGGCAGGAGCGCCAGCTCCTGCTCATAAGGTAGTTCCTCCGAAGCATGCACAAACTGGTTGAGGTCTATGTCCTCACCGAAAGCCGCCGGTTTATTAGCGGCTGCCTTTGCCATTTCTTCGAAACCATCGGGTTTTTTTACATGGCGCATTTGCGGCATTCCTCGTAGCCTTTCCTTTTTATGGTCTCCAGTATCTCCAGCGGGTCGCCCTCGCAGACGATACGACCGTCGAGAAGCACATAACCGGTCCGGGCACGTACATATTCCAGAATATGCCCGGTGTGGGTAATGATCAGTCCAGAGTGTTTGCGCCCACGGATTGGGTGCTCCTTATGCAGGAGCTCATTTATCAGATCCCCGATAAGCGCCATATTCACTAAGTCAACGCCTGACTCAGGCTCGTCCAAAAGCGCCAGCTCCGGTTCCTGCGCCAAAAGCTGCAAAAGCTCCGACCGTTTCGTCTCCCCACCGGACAAACCGTAGTTGACCTCCCTGTCAAGAAACTCCACCATATTTGCCTTCTCGGCGAGCCTCATGACGGCTTCCTCGCTGGCACGCCCCTTCATGCAGGTAGCTACTATATCCTTTATCTTTACCCCCCGCACCACCGGCGGTTTCTGCAGTGCCAGCCCGATCCCCAGCCGCGCCCTTTCGTCAATTGACAAGCCCAGGATATCCCTGCCCTTAAACAAAATACTCCCTCTGGTGACACGGTATTTGGGCAGCCCCATTATAGCCATAAACAGCGTGGTCTTGCCGCTACCATTGGGACCGAAAAGGACATGCGTCTCGCCCGCCTTGACGGTCAAGCTTACATGATGTAGTATCTCTTTGCCCCCCACCTCAACTGCCAATTCTTTTATTTCAAGCAGGTTTTCTGTGTCCATGATGCCTCCCTAGCCACCGTCCAGAGAATGGTGTTCCATTTTGCGGAACCAGCCCGCCGGGTCAATCAAATATTCGCGGTAGTCCACCAGCGCCAGATAATGCCCCCGCTCCTCAGCCGCCAGCGCCGAATAGAACTTTCTAGCTACCTCCGGCAGGGCTTGCTGGCTCTGGCTTTCATAATACCGCTGTGTTTTCAGTTCCATCTCCATAGCCCCAGCTACAGCGTCAAGTTCCTTACTAGCACTTCCTGCTCTACCCTCTGCTGCTGCCTTTCGAAACAGGCTCGTCCAACCACTTCCAGCCTCAGGTCTGACCTCAATCTGAGGCCAGCCCCTGTCCTTCCTTAGCGATTCATATATCTGCTCAAACCTCTGCCGGTGCTTGTCCTCCTCGCCGGCAAGCCATTCAAAAAGCTCCCTGCCCAGCCTGTCATCGGCTTCCTTGCTGGCATTGAGATAGTACTCTTTGCCTTCAGTCTCCATCTGGATGGCAAACTGCAATGCCTCCAGAACTCTGTCCTGCTCTTGCTTCATTTTTAACATTCTCCTTTATGCCGACTTGCGCACAAACGCGTGGTACACTCCGTCCCTCTCCTCAATTCCCAGAAACTCATTACCCGTCATCTTACACCAGTTGGGCATGTCCTCCTTTATCCCTTTGTCGTCCGCCAGCACCTCGAGCACCTGTCCCGGCTTCATTTCTTTGATTTTCCTGGCAGTGTGTGCTATGGGCATGGGGCAATAAAGCCCCACGCAATCGATGACCTCATCTGCATTCATTCCCTTCATCGCACCATCGGACATTTCAGGGCTCACCTCTCTCCAGTCGCCCGCCACACCACGGGCATGTCTCTGCGTCCTTCTCCAGAACAGTTACCCCACACTTGATACAGTAACGGAAGACCACACCGCATGCCTGACAAAAGGGCATGCTGGCAATGACCAGCTCCTCTTCACAGTAGGGACAGAGGCATCTTTCCCATTCAATTTTCTTCTGCTTCTTCATGTTCTTCTCCCTCCAGTCCTTCAAGCTTGAGCCCCTTCTTGGTGGCATAGTCCTTTATCGCCCTGCGCAACGCCTGCGCTCCTAGGTTTGAGCAGTGGTACTTGTTTTTGGGCAGACCACCGAGTTCTTCAGCTACCACGCTCGGGGTTATCTTTAGGGCTTCCTCCAGGGTCTTCCCCTTTGCCATTTCGCTCACCATGCTGGAAACGGCAATAGCAGCACCACAGCCGAAGGTCTGAAATTTCACGTCCTCAAGGCGGTTGTCCTTGACCTTGATATAAAATGTCATCATATCCCCGCACACCGGGTTCCCCTCCTCGCCAACGCCATCGGCATCCTTTATTTCTCCCACATTGCGCGGGTTCATAAAGTGGTCCATCACCTTGTCACTGTACATTGGCATCGCTATCTCACCCCCCTCGTTCCTTCAAAAATCTGGCATACAACGGCGATATCTGCCTCAGCCTTGTCACTATCGGTGGTAGTTTCTCTATGACATAGTCTATGTCCTGATCCGTGGTGTCAAGACCCGTGCTGAAAAGGAGCGAGCCTTGAGCCACCTCGTGCGGTATGCCCATGGCGATGAGCACATGGGAAGCCTTGAGTGCCCTTGATGTGCACGCTGAGCCGCTGGAAACAGCGATGCCCTCGTTGTTGAGCAACATCAGCATCGCCTCGCCCTCGATGAACTGCACACAGAAGCTGGCATGGTGTGGTAGACGCCGCTCTGGATGTCCTGTCAGGATGACATGCTCCACCGCCGACAATATTCCTGCGATGAGCCTGTCCCTGAGCCGTCGCTGCTTCTCCGCCCGCTGTGACATTTCCTTAAGCGCCAGCTCAGCAGCCTTGCCCATGCCCACTATCGCCGGCACATTTTCCGTCCCCGGTCGGCGCCCGCCCTCTTGGACGCCACCATCCATTAAAGGGATAAGCCGTACACCTTTCCTCAGCCACAGGGCAGCAGCGCCTTTGGGACCGTAGAACTGATTAGCCGCTAGGCTCAGTGCGTCCACCCCGAGCTGCCTCACATCCACAGGAATATTTCCAACACTGGCAACCGCATCAGTGTGGAACAGAGCCCCCGCTTCTTTGACCACTTTGGCTATCTCGGCTATCGGCTGGATGGTGCCCACCTCGCTATTGGCATGCATTATGGACACCAGCACCGTGTCCTTCCGGATGTTCTTCGCAACCTCGTCCGGATCAACCAGCCCGTAATTGTCCACCGGCACCACGGTCACCTCGAAGCCAGACTTTTCCAAGGTTCGCGCCGCATGCAGCACCGAAAAGTGCTCTATAGCGGAGACCACAATGTGCTTCCCCTTTGCCACTTGCCCCTGGGCTATCCCTTTGACCGCCAGGTTATTTGCCTCGGTACCGCTGGAGGTGAAGATAATTTCCTCCGCCACACCGTTTACCAGCGCCGCCACCTGCCCCCTTGCCTCCTCAACCCCCTCTCTGGCACGCTCGCCCCAGAAGTGGAGCGACTGTGGGTTGCCAAAGACGTCGCCGAAATAAGGAAGCATCGCCTCCAGCACCTCGGGCAACACCGGTGTGGTGGCTACATAGTCAAGATAGACTTTGCGTTTGGTTGACACCTTTGCATCCACCCTCTCAGAACTTCTTAAACTTAGCCCTCACCGCTCCACATACTGGGCATCTTTCCGGTGCCTCCCCCTCCACAGTGTACCCGCAGACGCTGCAAATAAACACATCACCCAGCTTAACGTCGCTGCCGTTCTCCACCGCCTGTTTAGCCTTCTGGTACATGCCGGCGTGTATCTTCTCAGCTTCGAGAGCGAAGTTCATGCTCTGTAATGCTCTCCTCTCACCCTGGAGCTCCGCCACCGACTTATAAGCCGGGTACATCTCGTCGACCTCGAAGTTCTCACCATCTATCGCCACTTGTAAGTTCGATGCGGTGCTGCCTACCAGTCCCAGGGCATTAATATGGTTGGCAGCATGCACCTGCTCAGCGTAGGCGATAGCCCGGAATAGCCTGGCGACGTTGATCCTTGCCTCCTCTTCAGCCTTCTCGGCGAAGATGAGGTACTTCATATGAGCCTGGCTCTCGCCAGCAAAGGCACTCTTGAGGTTCTCCTCAGTCATTTTCCTCATGTGTCTGCACCCCCCTGTTACTCCTTCTTTGCTTTCCGCGCCTGGTACCTTGCCAGTCCCTCATTGAACAACCTTTCTTCTTCCTCGGTGATCACTATCAGCGGTGGCACCTCCACTGCTTTGCCCTTGAGATCGACCGCCACCATTACATAGTAGGCGCTAAGCGCCCGTCTCCTTTCACCGCTAATCAGATTTTCGGCATCGACCTCTATCTTTATCTCCATCGAAGAGCGGCTGATAAAGGTCACTTTAGCATGCACCAGCACCAGCTCGCCCACTCGCACCGGGGTGTGGAAGTTTATATCCTCCACCATAGCAGTCACCGGGTTTGCCCGGCTGTGCCTTGCCGCCACCACGCCGGCAGCATTGTCCATCAGCTTCATCAGCTCACCGCCATGGACAAAACCGGCGGGGTTCGCTTGCTCCGGCAGCATTAACTGCGCCATCCAGACCTCGGAATGCCCCACAGTCCTACCTCTGGCAGCCTCACCTTTATCCAGCCTTGCCAGCAACTCGTTGAAGTTCTGCTCATGCTTCGCCTCCACCTTTCCCATGCGCTCGAAGAAGTCCGCCACCTCATCGAAGCCCTCCTCACGCGCCACCCTTGCCGCCTCAGGATAGAGCAGCGCCGCCTCTTCATGCTCACGCTCAATCGCCGTTTTCAGGTTGGCTACCGTATCTCCGGCACCGCCGAGGAACTGGAACTCATGCCAGGCATGCTCAGCCTCGTTCTGAGCGGTGGCAAGGAACATCTCCGCCACTTGCTCCAGCCCGGCAGACCTGGCTGCCTCGGCATAATACCTGTAGTAAGCTTGGGCATGCAGTTCCCTAGTGAACGCCCGGCGCAGGTTTTCCTCTGTCTTACTGCCTGTCAGCTGCATTATGCCTCCTTGCCCTTAACTCAGTCTCTGTAAGTAACGGTGTGCCTGAAGGGCTGCCTTCGCCCCCTCTCCAACCGCCACCGCTATCTGCTTCTCCGGGACATCGGTGACATCACCGGCAGCAAACAGCCCCGGCACATTCGTCTCATTCCTACAGTTGACTTTTATTTCCCCAAACTGGTTCAACTCCACCAGCCCTCTTACCAACTGGGAATTGGGCATCAACCCTACCTCCACAAACACACCGCTGACCTCCAGCTCCTTTTGCTCGCCGCTTTTTAGGTCCTTTATCCGTATCCCACTCACCATATCGTCGCCCAGTACCTCCAGCACCTCATGTTCCAGAAACATAGTGACGTTGCTTCCCGCCTTCACCCTGTCCACCAGGATGGCATCGCCGGTGAGCTGTGTCAGCGACACCAGATAAATATGCTGGGCAATCTTCAGCATATCATCGGCAGCCTCCAGCGCCGAGTTGCCACCACCGATCACCGCCACCCTCATGCCGGCGAAAAGCGGACCGTCGCAGACCGCACAATAGGTCACACCTCTGCCCACCAGCCTCTCTTCCCCAGGCACATTCAGCGGGCGGGGGCGCTTCCCAGTGGCAACAATGACCGCCCTGGACTGAAACGTCTTGCCGCCCTCGGTCACCACCTCAAATCCGCCGTTTGACCTCGCCACCCCGGCAGCAGCTTCGCCCAGATGCATGTTCAGCGGGAACTGTTTAACCTGTTCCTCAAACCTGCGGATGAGCTCTGGTCCCTCGATGAACTGGTATCCCATGTAGTTCTCAATGCCCAGCGTCCAGTTGACCTGTCCCCCGATGTCTTTGCTCACCAGCACAGTGCCCAGCTTCTTCCGTGCCGCATAAACGGCTGCGGTCATCCCTGCGGGACCTCCGCCAACGATTATCAGCTCATGCATAGCCAAAACTATAAGCCCAGTTTTTGTTTCAGCCAGTTCTCGTCGTAGCCCACCACCACCTCGCCGTCCACTTCGATGACCGGCACTGCCAGCCTCCCGGTCTTGGTCACCATCTCATCTCTGGCTGCTTTGTCCACAGCCACGTTTAAGTCCTGGTACGGCACTTTGTGCGCGTCAAGCCACTGCTTGACCTTGATGCACCAGGGTCAGGTGGGTGTGGAATAGACTTTTACTTGCTTTGCCATTTCTCCTCCTTACTCATTGGATCAACAGGGGCAGGGACAACGCACCACAAGCCTACTTCTTGGCTTCACCGGCTTTCGGTTTGGTCTCGGTTGTCTTCGCCTTTGCCGGTGAACCCTCTGAAGCCTCCTTGACCTTGACCTGTATCTTCTTTGGCTTCGCCTCCGGGGCTTTGGGCAGGACTATTTCCAGTATGCCGTCCTTGTAAGTAGCCTCAACCTTGGCTGTCTGCACCGCTGATGGCAAAGTTATCGAGCGCGAGAACCTTCCATAGCACAGCTCGCAGCGGTAATAGTCCTCATCCTTCACCTCGGTCTCGGCTTTGCGCTCACCCCTGATAGTCAGGGTATCGCCCAGGACGGAGATCTCGATATCGTCCTTTTTCATCCCCGGTACCTCAGCCCGGACGACGAACTTGTCCTCTTTCTCATACATCTCCAGGGCTGGTATCCAGGCCGCCTCCTCAGTGGGCGCCCGCCACCAGGCGAGGGGATATCTTAGGGAAAGGAACGGGTGCCGCATCATCTCCTCCATCCGTCTCTCTAGCTCGCGGAACTCCTCCCAGGGACGCCATCTCTGTATCGCCATATCCAACACCTCCTTTCTCTCTGAATCTTAAGTACATATCCCTGCCCCTGTTTTCCGAGAACCAAAAAGGGGCTGCCCGAAGAAACATACAGCAGCCCCTTCTCAATGCCAGAGTCAGCGCCAGTAAACAGCTGACCACACTTCCTCCCAGCCCCAGTCACGCTACCAGTGGGTACAAATATACTATAGCCTACCACTAACCGCGCGTCAATGTATACTCCCGGAAAATTCTGTATTGTCACTTCACCCTTCCTTTCTATTCCCTCCAGACACCCCGGACTGACTCTGCTTCAACCCTCCCGACAGTCCAAACAGAGCCCCCGAAACTCCAACCGGTGGCAGTGTACATCGAACCCCGTCTTCTCGGCTACCCTCTTGTTAAGCCGCTCGTCCACCGGCTCATCAATATCAAATACCCGCCCGCATTTGAGGCAGCGGAAGTGGTAATGGTCATCCGTCCTTGCATCGAACCTACTGAACGTGCCGCACATATCAAGTTCCACCACCTCACCGGTCTGGCACAAAAGACGCAGGTTCCTGTACACCGTCCCTAGACTGATGTTCGGTATCTCCTTCCTCACCTCGTTGAATATCCAGTCAGCAGTGGGGTGCGTGTTCACCCCCCGCAGCACCCTCAGGATAGTCTCCCGCTGCCTAGTCTTTTTCAGCATGACTGGAAATTGATAATTACTACTATTTTAGTCCTTTTTCAAACATTTATCAAAGGGTATAACCGGCCTGATGCAAAAAATGTCCCAGGTTCCGCCGCACAGCAGGGGTGATTGCGAAAGCGAACACAGCCCCTGCATGTGAAGCCCTGGGATTGACACCAGTTGCCCGACGGGATATTATGAGCATCGAAACATTGTGGCTCAGGAGGTGGTTGCCATGGCGGAAAAAGTCCAGCGCATCGAGTACTATTACACCATTGTTCCCAACAAAGCCGGCGCAGGGGCAGCAGTGCTTGATGCCCTAAAGGCAGAAGGGGTCAACCTCGTCGCCTTTCTTGGTTTCCCCATAAGCTGGGGGCGCGCCCAGCTCGATTTCGTCCCTTACGATAAGGAAACTTTCCTCGCCGCAACCAAAAAGGCAAACATCAAAATCGTGGGACCACGGACGGCTTTCCTCATCCAGGGTGATGACCGCGCCGGTGCCGTGGCAGACACGGTGGCGAAGCTGAAGCAGGCACAGATCAACATCACCGCCATGCAGGCTGTAGCCAGCGGCGAAGGGCGCTACGGAGCTATACTCTGGGTAAAGGCTAAGGACTTAGAGAGCGCAGCAAAGGCGCTAGGCATATCCTGAAGCAGGACCCAAGACCTATCTACCATCAAGTCTTGTGCCAGCAGTAGTAGCAGAGGGGTAGAGAGGCTGTGTCGGGCTTTCCCGTCAACGACAGCAAGCCTATTCCGTTTGGTACCTTTTGCAAGTCCATTCACCCAACCGGTCTACTGCCGGCTCCCTATAGATGACCCCTTTGGCAAACAGCCTGTCGACCTCGCTGTCACTATACCCTAGAAGCCGCATTAGCACCTCGCCACTGTGTTCGCCTATCAGTGGGGCGTGCCCCATTACTCTGCCAGGTGTCTCTGACATCCTGAAGGGGCTGCCATAGATTTCGATCTCACCCACGAAGGGTTGCTCCATCTTGACCAGCATCTCCCGGTCGCGTATGTACGGGGCGTCCACCACCTCGGCAAATGTCCGCACCCGCATCGCCGGTATACCAGCTCTGCGGAGCAGGTCTTCCACCTGTTGTACCGAATCGAATTTGCCTACCCACTCCTCCAGTGTCCGGTGGATAAAGGGGGCATTCTGATAGGTGAGTCTGACTTCGAGCTCATTGGTGCGCGGGTCAGTAAGCAGCCACTGGTACCCCTCGCCCATCACCCTGACCAGCTTCTCCCAGAGGACATCGCTCAGAGCCGCGATGGCGATAAGTCCGTCCTTCCCTTTATACAGCCCGTAAGGGGCATAAGCCGCCGCCCAGCGCGTATTGGGCACTGCTGGCACGGTGCGACCGCTGAATAAGTACCCCGGACCGTTGTTCTCATTCAAATGAAACAGACAGTCAGTCATAGAGATATCTATACTCTGTCCCCTTCCTGTCTTCTCACGGTAATACAGTGCAGCCAGAATAGCCGTGGTGGCATGCATGGCGGCATTGCAATCTCCGATAGCCACCGGTGCCGGCGTTGGCGGGTCGGTCTGCCCGCACCACGAGCTGGCAACCTGCGCGATCAGGTCAAAGCCGGGCTCGGTGGCATAGGCACCGTAGTGACCGAAGCAGGAAATCGTGCAGTAAATGATCCTGGGATTGATCCTCCTCACCACAGCGTATCCCAGCCCGAGTTCCTTCATTGCCCCCGGTGCCATATTGGAGATCATCACATCTGACTTCTTTATCAGTTCCTTGATGATCTTCAGCCCCTTCCTTGTCTTGATATTGATGGACAGGCTCTTCTTGCCTCGGTTGAGAAAGACATGGTAGCTACTTTGTTTGACGCCGTTGCGCTCCATCACCAGAGAGTAACGCCTCTCCAGCGCACCATTGCCAGGGGGTTCCACCTTTATCACCTCAGCACCCATATCAGCGAGCTGCCTGGTGGCGAAAGGCCCAGCGTACACCCAGGTAAAATCAAGTACCCTCAGCCCTTCCAGCGCGCCTCGTTTTCTTGCTGCCATGGTCTCCTCCTTCGAAAGATGCATGATGAGGTCAACTCTAAAAAATGCCGACTGCAATAGACAATGGAGCCACCAAGGCTGCCATTAAAGCCTTTCGAGCATGTTGTCTATTTTACTGCCAGCAACCCCAGCCGTAAAGGCTTTTGGTCCCAAGAATAAATGCTGCCATTGCCTGCAGCGAAAGCCTGATTACTGTTATAGAACTGCCCGGGCTGTTATAATGGGTGCTGGCACGAAACATTGTAAGGAGGAAATCACATGGCACAGGAAGGCAGGCGCGGCGGCAACCCCACAGGTGCCCTTGCCGGAACAATCTGGTTTTTTGGTTGGCTGTTCACCATCGGCTTCGCCCAGCTATCATGGTGGAAGATAATCGTTGGCATAATCATCTGGCCCTACTTCCTCGGAATAGCTATCCGATGACTCCGAACCCACCAGATATCCAGATAAGGCACACCACCGAACACAATTTCCTACGCCCGTGAAATGACCAGCCGAGAATCGCCATCGGCAAGACTTATCTCTGAGTGCCTTTACCATTCTATGCCCCACCGGTACCGTAGTACGACGCTTTGGGCACCACCACCAGCCTGAGCCCCTCTACAGCGGCGACCACTACCTCATCACCTGCTTTGAGTTCATGCCCGTGGCATTTTGCTTTCCACAGCACGCCTTGCACTTTGACATAGCCCTCCGACGATTGCCACCTGGTCACCACACCCTGAGCACCGATGATGTTCTCGAACGCCACCCTTGGCTTGAGGGAGAAGGTGGGCTTACCCACACGGTACATGATGTAAGAATGCACCGCCAGCCCCAGCATGAAAATTGCCAGCAGCCACAATGGGAGCCTTATGCCAAACCTTGGCAGCAACCATAGCACCGCAGCCACCAGCAGCCCTTGCTCAAGCAGGGCACCCAAAATAGCCTGCACGGTATACCATAATGGGGGACTGGACTTCATAACGCTTTTCGTTGGGATGGGGGCCATTCCCTGGGCGACTATTCCGCAGTTCACACTTCGCCGTACCGCCCCCCACCGCAGAGGTAGGCACACTTAGGGCAATACCTGGAGTCCGCTGGCACCACAGCGCCACAGTTGGGGCAACATAAATCAAGCACGGCGCCGCAATCGGTACAGAACTTGAAATCGGGTGGGCTTTCCATACCGCATCGAGGACACCTCTTCACCGCCGACTGCGCCTTAGCCGCTAACCTAGCGCCACAGTTGCCACAGAACTGATGGTGCATCAGGTTCTCAGCGCCACAGTTAGGACAGAGAAAGGTCTCCACCATTGGTCACCTTGAACACCTTTCCTTGCCACCCTATTGACACCACCCCATAAAGCCACCACATTTTAGCCGTTTCAACCCCTCGGCTCAACCCCCTCAGTCCTCAAAGATCGCCACCACCCGGCTCCAGCCAGCGCTACCGCCTTTCACCTTGATGGGGAAACATGCCACTTTAAAGCCAAACGGCTTCGGCAGTTTGTCCAGGTTAGCCAGTTTCTCTATATGGCAATATTCCTTCTCTATACCTACATAATGCCCCGCCCATATCAGACTCTTGTCGTGCGTCTTACTGAAGTCCTCCCTTATCGCCCAGAAGGGACGGTCCCAACCCCAGGCATCAGTACCCATCACCCTCACCCCTTGCCCAATAAGCCACAGCGTGGACTCACGGGTCATACCACAGCCAGCGTTGAAATACTCTGGGCTACCCCAGAGCTTGTCAGCCCCGGTCTGTATGAGCACTATATCCCACGGCTTGATGCGGTAGCCAATTTTGTTGAGAGCCTCCTTTAAGTCTTCCACTGTAATTCCCGAGCCCCGCGGTTTATGCCTCATGTCCAGCAGCACGCCATCGCCATAAAACCACTCAAGCGGCATCTCATCGATCGTCCGTGCCTTTTTGCCCTCGGAGACCGGTGCGTAATGCCACGGGGCATCTACATGCGTTCCGGAATGGGTGGAAAGCGTCACCGTATCGCTCGACCAGCCCAACCCATTGGGCAGGTCGCTGTCAGCACAGCCAAATATCGCTTTCATCGTCGCCGTACCTTGTTGATGTGGCTCATGGACGATCTTCGGCGCTGCCATTTCACTGGGGCTCTCTTCAAGTGGAACGCTCAAGTCTATGATTCTGACCATTCGTTTTCCCTCCTTCAGCTACAGATGTTCCGATTATGGCATATGTCCCGCGCTGGGGCAAGGCTCACACTACACCGGTTTCTCTGCGCATGGTAGTATAAAGTCCTCTTCTTCAGCAGCGTTCTTTATTCAGGCTTTTGCCCCCACTCTCTAACTCTCTCCCACGGGGAGAGGATTAAGGTGAGGGCGGATCTTGAACAAATCTTTAGACCTTGCTCCCGTTGCAACAGGTTGCCCCAGAGAAAAAGCCAGGGCAAAAGATACACTATATATCTCTTCTTCTCACATGTGTTAAGCGGTGCTATACTAGACTAAAGGGGAATTGAGATGGCAGACCTGGACGAGGTGAAGCAGCAGATAGACAAGCTGCGTGAGCAGATAAATTACCACAATTACCGCTATTACGTCTTGGACAGCCCTGAGATCAGCGATGCCGAGTACGACGAACTGATGCGCCAGCTCAGGGAACTTGAGGCTAAACACCCGCAGTTCATCACCCCGGACTCGCCCACTCAACGTGTTGGCGCTGCCCCCGTAGAAGCCTTCGGCGTTGTGGAACACCCCCAGCCCCTCCTCAGCTTGGCGAACGCCTTTGACGATAAAGACCTCGAAGCCTGGTACCGCCGTGCTGCAGACCTGCTCGGCGGACGGAAGTTCGACTTTGTCTGCGAGCTGAAAATAGATGGGCTGGCGGTGGCACTCACCTATGTGGACGGACTGCTCGAGGTGGGTGCTACCAGGGGCGACGGCTACCGCGGCGAAAACATCACCCAGAACCTGAGGACAATAAAGAGTATACCGCTGTCCGTACCCAGAAACAAAGCGCCGCGGCGCTTCGAGGTCAGAGGCGAGGTATACATGCCCAAGACTGGCTTCAAGAAGCTTAACGAACAGCGGGCGAAGGAAGGCCTGCCCCTTTTCGCCAACCCCCGTAATGCCGCTGCCGGCTCGGTGAGGCAGCTCGACCCCCGCGTCACCGCCCAACGCCCCCTGGACATCTTCATCTATGGCCTTGGCTGGGCTGAGGACGGCACTGTGCCCGATACCCACTGGGAGATATTACAATACCTGAAAACCCTCGGTTTCAAGATAAACCCAAATGTCACCCACTGTAATACCATCGCCGAGGTGCGCGACTATTACCGCCACTGGGTGGAGTACCGAGAGACACTGCCTTACGATGTCGATGGTGTGGTGGTGAAGGTAAACCCTATCGCCTATCAGTTGGAGCTGGGCTATGTGGGGCGAGAGCCCAGATGGGCAATCGCCTACAAGTTCCCCGCCACGCAAGCCACTACCCGCCTCATAGATATCGGCATAAACGTGGGCAGGACAGGAAGCCTCAACCCCTACGCCATCCTGGAACCGGTGCAGGTGGGAGGTGTCACCGTAAGAAGCGCTGCACTGCACAATGAGGAAGACATCCACCGCAAGGACATCCGCATCGGCGACTGGGTCATCGTACAGCGCGCCGGCGAAGTGATACCTGAGGTGGTCGGTCCTGTGGTCAGCCGCCGCACCGGTGAGGAAAGAGTCTTCCACATGCCTGACCATTGCCCGGTATGCGGCGCCGAAGTGATCAAGCCCGAAGGGGAAGCCATGCACCGCTGCACCAACGCCGCCTGCCCGGCACAGGCACTGGAGAGGATCAAGCACTTTGTAACCCGAGGTGCCATGGATATAGAGGGTATCGGCGAGAAGCTGGCACAGGCACTGTTTGAAAACGGACTGGTGAAGGACGTGGGCGACATCTATTACCTTACCAAAGAGCAGCTGCTTAAATTGGAAAGGATGGGTGACAAAAGCGCCTCCAACATCCTCGACTCCATTGAAAAGAGCAAAGACCGCCCACTGCCACGGGTGGTCTTCGCCCTAGGCATCACCCATGTCGGTGAGGAGACCGCAGAGCTTCTTGCCGAGCATTTCCATAGCATTGATGAACTGGCTAAAGCCACCAGAGAGCAGCTAATGGAAGTCCCCTCCATAGGTCCCAAGATAGCCGATAGCATCGTGGCTTTCTTCCGCCAGGAACAGAACCGCAAAATCATCGAAAAACTGCGCCGCGCCGGTGTCAGGCTGGAGGAAAAGAAAGCCGAAGTAAAGGCACTGCCTCTGGCAGGTCTGGAATTTGTAATCACCGGCAGGCTGGACTCTTTCACCC
Organism: uncultured Dehalococcoidia bacterium; assembly: GCA_937975645.1. GTDB lineage: Bacteria > Chloroflexota > Dehalococcoidia > GIF9 > UBA5629 > CALJTV01. Next base: position 32,006 of record CALJTV010000048.1, read on the forward strand.
GCCAGGAGGCTGAAGCCAGGATAAAAGCACTCGGCGGCAGGGCAGGCTCCGATGTCACCAGAAAGACGAACTTTCTAGTGGTCGGTGCCGACCCCGGTTCCAAGCTGGCACGCGCCCAGGCGCTAGGCACCAAACAGCTCAGCGAAGCAGAGTTCCTAGACCTTCTGCGCCATGCTGAAAGTCAGCTAAAGTAAGACCTCCAATGAAGCTCATTGTCGGTCTGGGAAACCCGGGTAGGGCTTACGCCTCCAGCCGCCATAACATTGGCTTTCGCTGCATCAACCACCTGGCACGGAAGCACTCCGTTTCCCTCAAGCAGCACCAGTGCCGGGCACAGACTGGCAGCGGCGAGATAGCTGGCGTGCCTGTGCTGCTGGCAAGACCAAAGACATTTGTTAACCTGTCCGGGGAAGCCGTCAGCCGGCTGATGCGGAAGCACTCCATAGCCGCAGACGATTTCATCGTCATCCACGATGACCTCGACCTGCCCCTGGGCAAACTGCGCATCCGCAAAGGTGGCAGCTCTGGCGGGCACAAGGGCATAAACTCCATAATCTCCGCCATCGGCAGCAAAGAGTTCTACCGCATAAAGGTGGGCATCGGTCGTCCTGTTGGTCCGGATGGCATGCCCACGACCGATGAGAAGCTCATCGTGGACTACGTCCTCGGCAACTTCACCCCTGAGGAGGAGAAAGCCATCGAGCCGGTCATCGCCAAGGTGGCTGAAGCCGTCGTATGCCTGCTCACCGAAGGCTTAAGCGCAGCCATGAACCGCTTCAACCGGTAGTTGCCTCCGATAGTGCCGGTACGCCCCAAGACTTGGCAACGAGCCCACTGCCTGCCTCTCAGCACCCTATCAAAGCCGACAGATCGGAACGCCGCAACAGGAGCTCCGCCCTGTGCTCAGGGTCTTCGATCAGGAAACGCCAGCCTCATACAAGTGGAAGGCGATCAAAAGCGAGCTCACCTCGCGTAAGTCGGCCCTCGAACAGCAGAGAAAGGCGGTAGTGGATACAGCACGCCGTAATACATCAACATTGTCGGATGTCATCCAGCACTCAGGGGACTGGAAGGTGAGAAAGCTCGGCACTGATGCCTACAGCATAAGCGGCTATGGTCTGGGCTGGAACGATGGACTTACCGAAGGTACTTGGACATACCATCAAAGCTCGAAACGAGCCTTCCCAGCCGATGCCCAGAGCGAGGCGCTGAGAAAAATAATAGCTGGCGAATTTTAGCAACTAACAAGATGGGCTCTTGCCCTAGTCCCACTACGAAGGTCCAGGTAACTTCTGTTTGCCATCGTTAAACTTCGTGGTATAATTGCGTTCGGGCTTTTCTCCGGTTCCTGAACGCGCCATGTCCAGAGCAGCGGAGAGGAAAATAGTGATCGGTGTCATCGGCGGCAGCAAGTGCACCGCCCAAGAGGCAGCGCTCGCCGAGACGGTAGGTAGGGAACTGGCTAAAAGAGGGGCAATAGTTATCTGCGGTGGCTTGGGTGGCGTGATGGAGGCCGTTTGTCGGGGCGCTGTAATTGAATCTGGTACCACCATCGGCGTCCTCCCCGGCGATAGCCCCTCATCAGCCAATCAGTTTGTCCAGGTCCCTATCGCCACAGGTCTTGGCGAAGCCAGAAACGTAGTCATAGTGAAATCAGCCCAGGCGGTGATCGCCATCGGCGGTGATTACGGCACGCTGAGCGAGATCGCCTTCGCCTTAAAAAGCGGCACGCCAGTGGTTGGACTTAATACCTGGTCATTCTCCCGAAACGAGCGGGAGGATACATCAATAGTCCGCGCCAACGACGCCGTGGAAGCCGTAGAAAAAGCCGTCTCCCTGGCAAAGGAACGGCAAAGGTGCTAGGAGCTATTCCGTGACAGGCAACCCCGCAACCATTAAGAGAATTACCGCCCGCGAAATTCTGGACTCCAGGGGCAATCCCACCATAGAGGTGGACGTAGAACTGTCCGACGGCAGCTTCGGTACCGCCGCTGTCCCCTCCGGCGCGAGTACAGGCAAATATGAAGCTGTGGAACTGCGAGACAACGACAAGTCGCGCTATGGCGGAATGGGTGTGCTTGCGGCAGTGGAAAATGTCGTCAGGGAGATAGCGCCGGCATTGCTCGGCATGGTGGCTTCAGAACAGGAAGACATCGACGAAAAGCTCATTAAACTGGACGGCACGGAGAACAAGTCGCGTCTCGGTGCCAACGCCATACTGGGCGTGTCCCTGGCGGTAGCTAAAGCTGCCGCCAAGTCCAGGGGGCTCCCGCTGTACCGTTATCTCAGCGGTGGTTCCGCCAACCTCCTGCCTGTACCGATGATGAACATTCTCAACGGCGGCAAACACGCCGCCGATTCCACCGACTTTCAGGAGTTCATGGTTGTGCCCGCCGGTGCCACAAGCTTCAAAAAGGCACTGCAAATGGGCACCGAGGTCTACCATGCCCTTAAACGGGTCATCAAGGATCGGGGCTTGAGCACCAATGTCGGCGACGAAGGCGGCTTCGCCCCGTCCCTGAAGTCGAACAAGGAGGCGGTGGAACTGATACTTGCCGCCATAGATATCGCAGGCTACAAGGCAGGTAAGGACTGCTTTATAGCCCTTGATCCTGCTGCCAGCAGCTTCTACCAAGCCGGCAAATACATCCTCAACCGTGAGGACTCCGCTCTCACCAGCAAAAGGCTTATCGACTATTATGCACATTGGGTGGATGCCTACCCCATCGTGAGCATCGAAGACGGACTGGCTGAGGACGACTGGGAGGGCTGGGTGGCTCTCACCGCCAGGCTGGGTGACAGGATCGCACTTGTAGGGGACGACCTCTACGTGACCAATCTCAGACGCCTGGAAACTGGCATCGCCAGACAAGCCTCCAATGCAATCCTGATAAAGCCCAATCAGGTGGGCACACTTACCGAGACTATCAACACGGTAAAAAGGGCTCAGAAGGCTGGCTGGTTGACCATAATCAGTCACCGTTCCGGAGAGACGGAAGACACCACCATCGCTGACCTGGCAGTGGCTATGGGCTCAGGGCTAATCAAGGCCGGCGCACCCTGCCGCAGCGAGCGGGTGGCGAAGTACAACCGTCTACTCAGGATCGAAGAGGAGCTGGACACCAGCACCCGTTTCCCGGGCAATGAGATTTTCCCAGCGGCACGGAGGTAAATAGATGGAGATAGTCCAAGGCATACACCAGATAAAAGTCCCGATCCCAGGTGGCACACTCGACCACGTAAACGCCTACATATTGCAGAGCGACAAAGGCAATGTCCTCATAGACACCGGCTTCGACACGCCTGAAGCCTTCGCAGCGCTCAGGGACGGGCTAAAACTGAGTAGCCTTGGGTTCAAAGACATAACCCACATCATCATCACCCACATCCACCCCGACCACTACGGCATGACAGCCAAATTGAAACAGATGACCGGGGCAACAGTCGCCTTCAGTGAAACTGAGGAAAGGCTGCTGGAGTCCCGCTACCAGAACCCGGAAAGCTTACTTGCAGAGACAAGGGGGCTGCTCCAGTCAAATGGCGTCCCTGAAGAATACCTACCAGGACTGGTCGAAGTGGCTATGCCACTCCGAGAGTTCGTGGGGGTGGTGCCAGCCGATACCAAGCTCAAAGGCGGAGAGAAAATCTCCATCGGTTCCTTGGAGCTCAGGGTAATCCTCACCCCAGGGCATTCCCCGGGACATATCTGCCTCTACGAGCCCAAGAGAAAGTTCTTGTTCTCCGGTGACCATGTCCTGCCAGATATTACCTCCCATGTCGGCTTCCACCCCCAGTCTGGTGAGAACCCACTGGGCGACTTCCTTGCCGCACTGGAAGCCCTCACCCAGCTCGACATCAACCTTGCTTTCCCTGGTCATGGCTCAGTCTTTTCCGGAATCAGGCTGCGCATCAATGAGCTACTCTACCACCACCAGGAGCGGGAGCGAGCTATAGTCATTGCCGCCGAGGATGAGATGAAGACCGCCTACCAAATAGCCAGCGAGATATTGTGGATGCCCACAGGCGAACCGATGCCATTCTCTAAGCTGTCTAACTTCGACAAAAGGCTGGCAGTGCTGGAAACACTGGCTCATTTGAAATACTTGATGAGCAAGGGCAAAGCACAGAAATTCACCAAGGACGGACTAGACCTGTACTGGACAGGGGAGTGAGGACGATGGAAGAACTTAAAAGAAAGGTGAAGGGACTGAAGCTCAAATACAAGTCGCAACCGCAGAAGGACCTATTAATAGCCCTGCCCAACCCCTACCCCAACAGAGAGTACGAGGTGGAGATAACTACCAGCGAGTTCACCTGTCTCTGCCCGCTGAACCCTGGGCAACCGGACTGGGCGACGCTCAATATAAAGTATGTGCCCGATAAAGAGATCGTTGAACTTAAGTCGCTTAAGTTTTACCTTACCAGCTACCGCATGGTGGAGGTGTTCCATGAAGCCGCCACCAACCGCATACTGGAAGACCTGGTGAGCATTGTCAAACCCTTAAGGATGGAGGTCACCGCTGACTGGAACATAAGGGGGGGTATTGGCACTAGGATAAAGGTGAGTTATAATAGGCAGCAGTCCCAAATTTGATAGGGAGGACAGAACAATGACAACGAAAATCGGCATCAACGGCTTCGGGCGCATCGGCAGGTTGGTCTTCAGGGCGATAACTCAGCACTATGCTGGCAGGCTCGAAGTAGTGGCTATTAACGACCTCACCGACGCCAGGACCAACGCCCATCTGCTCAAATACGATAGCACCTATGGTATATATCTGGGAAAAGTGGAGGCAGTCAGCGACGGCTTAATGGTCAATGGCAAGAAGGTGAAAGTGCTTGCTGAGCGTGACCCGGCGAAGATCCCCTGGCGCGCCATGGGAGTTGACATAGTGATCGAGTCCACTGGGCTCTTCACCGACGCCTCCAAAGCTGCTGCCCACCTTCAGAACGGTGCCAAAAAGGTCATCATCTCCGCTCCCGCCAAGGGAGAGGACATCACCATCGTCCTCGGCGTCAACGAGGACAAATATGACCCGGAAAAACACAAAGTCATCTCCAACGCATCGTGTACCACCAACTGCATCGCCCCGGTGGTAAAGGTGCTGCACGAGAACTTCGGGGTAATGCGAGGTTTCATGTCCACAATCCACGCCTATACCAATGACCAGCGGTTGCTCGATATGTACCATTCAGACCTGCGCCGCGCCCGTGCCGCAGCGCTGAATATAGTCCCCACCACCACCGGCGCCGCCAGAGCTATCGGTGTGGTCATCCCAGAGCTCAAAGGCAAGCTCGATGGCGTTGCCTACAGGGTACCGGTGCCCACGGTCTCCCTGTGCGATTTTGTGGCTGACCTGGAGAAAGAGGTGACTGTGGATGAGGTCAACGGAGCATTCAAGTCCGCCGCCCAGGGCAAACTCAACGGTATCCTGCGCTACTGCGATGACCCACTGGTGAGCTCAGACTTCAAGGGCGACCCAGCTAGTTCTATCTTCGATGCCCCCAGCACCATGGCTATGGGCAACATGGTCAAAGTCCTCGCCTGGTACGACAACGAGTGGGGCTATAGCTGCCGCCTCGCCGACCTCGCCGTCTATATTGCCAACAAAGGCCTATAACACCCAGTGCGTTGGCCCCTCTGCCTAGCGGTTGCCTACCTCTAATGAAGCATTGTCTGTGGCAACCACAATGCTATTGATGGGAACAATATTATCAAGGCTAACCCCAGCGCCTGAAGTCCCACAAATGGACCCACAGACCGGTATATTTCCATCATGGTCGTTCCCGGCGGAGCCACCGCTCTCATGTAGAACAGGTTAAAACCAAACGGTGGCGTCAAGTAAGCCATCTCCATATTCACCACGAAAAGGATGGCAAACCACAGTGTGCTAAAGCCGAGCGCCTGGACCACTGGAACAAATATCGGGGTACAGATCATGATTATACCTACGGGATCAAGGAAACACCCCAGCACGAAGAACACCAGTTGCATAGTGACCAGCACAGCGTAGCGCCCGCCAGGCACGGAAAGCAACAACTCTTGTAACAAGTGGGAAACTCCTGTGGCGGTATACAGCGCTGTGAAGCAATAGGCACCAGCTAGTATCCAGATTATCATACCACTAAGCCCGGCAGTACGGTAACAGGCTTCTTTGACCATCGTCCAATTAAGCCTGCGATACACAGCAGCCGAGATCACAGCACCCAGCACACCCATCGCCGCCGCCTCCGACGGTGTGCACACCCCGAAGTATATTGAACCCAAGACCATCGCCACGATAACCAATGGAAGAATTACAGCTCGCAAACTGGCTAGCTTCTGACCCCAGGTCGCCCGCTCATGAAGCGGTAAAGGGGGACCTTCCTCTGGTCGGAGCCAGCAGCGTATGGCTATGTAAACTATAAACAGTGAGGCGAGCACAAGACCCGGAAAGACTCCTCCCATGAACATCGCCCCTATGGACTCGCCGGTATAAACACCGTACAGTATCATTATCACGCTCGGTGGAATAAGTATGCCCAGCGCACCCCCAGCTGCGATGCAGCCTATAGCTATTTTCCTATCGTACCTCCGCTTGAGCATCTCGGGGAGCGCGATCACACCCATACTGGAAGTAGCTGCACCGCTTATACCAGACATAGCAGCAAACACGGTGCAGATACCCACCGTGCCCATTGCCAGCCCTCCACGCAGACCAGCCATCCAACGGTGCATCATGGTGTACATGTCGTCAGCAACGCCCGCCCTTTCTAGCAGCATCGCCATAAAGATGAAGAGCGGCACCGCCACCAGGGTAAATTTCCCCATAGCAGCATACATCTGGGATGCCACCACCATGAGACCACTCGGACCCCAGAGGAGCAATATGCCGATTACACCCACGCCCCCCAATGTAAAGGCAAGCGGCAGCCCCAGTGCCAAGAACAGAACCAAACAACCGAAGAGAACAATGGTAGCCAGTTCTGGCGACATCAGGGTTCCCTCCCAGTTACCGCCAGAACGGCATTTCTCACATAGTCTGCCAGTCCCTGCAGGAAGAGGAGAAATGCCCCCACAGGTATGCAGAGTTTGACAGGATAAACGGGGCAGCCAAAGCTTGTCGGCTCACGCTCTCTCACTAGCAGAGAATGCCAGCCTGACTGCCACCCCTTCCACATCATGGAGCCGACCCAAAGGAAAAACAGGCACCAGGTGAACAGATTTACCGCCGCTCTCACCCTGGGAGGAAAGCGACCGTATAATATATCCACGTTTACGTGCTGTCCGATGCGGAGCACATAAGCACCGATGAGTACGATATAGGCACCGTAAAATGCCAGCGAGACCTCGAGTGCCCAGTTCGTGGGCGAGCCGAAGAGGTACCGAGCTACGACCTCGTACAGGATGACCAGCGTGAATACAATGACCAGGAAGCTAACGACTTTCCCCGACCATTCACTGATGGCATCTACGACCTTCAGGGCTCTGCGCATCGCTCAACCCTAACAATGGTCCCCTACGAGAAACGAGGCGGGGCAAAACGCCTCGCCTCGCTCGCTAAGACCACTCTCACTGAAGATAGCCCAGCTTTTTCATGAAGTCCTTCATCACCCCCACCCAATGGGCATTGTCTGCGCTCGCTGCAGCTACCTGGTCCCATACCTTAAATGCCGCCGCCTGCAGCGCCTTCTGCGCCTCAGCATCAAGCGTGGTCACTTTCACACCGTGCTTGGTGACCATGGTATTCAGAGCGTCCATCTCATCCATATAATACTCATTGCTCCGGTCCCAAGCGCGCTCTTTCAATGCCAGGTCAACGATAAGTTGCAAATCTTTGGGCAGTTCGTCCCATGCCTTCTTACTGATAGCCACCCAGTCAGTGGCACAGAAAGCTAGGTTGGGCTGCACGTAGTATTTGGCAACTTCATAAAATTTCATCGTATAAGCACCGCCAGCAGCACCCCAGTGGGCTGCGTCGACCACCCCGGTCTGCAGCGCCGTATATATCTCCGCACCCGGTATCATAGTGGGCGCAGCACCAACCTCCTTGAGCATATCAGCAATGGCACCAGACGACCTCACTTTCAGACCTTTCAGGTCGGCCAGTGTCTTTACCGGCTTCTTGCTGATCATAGCTGTAGGATACCACTTCTCCGTCCAGTACATTACCCCGGCAGCCTCATGCGCCTTTTTCAAGGCGTCCTCAAAGCCGAGCTGCATATGGAAGTACTGCACCTCCCAGGCATCCCTGAAGGCAAACGGACAGTTGCCAGAGACAGCCTGCAAAGGCACAATGCTCGTCCAGTATACCGAGCCTGTACCACCCTGAAGTGCGTTAGTCCGCCAAGCCTCAAACATGTCCTTCGTGGGCATAAACGTGTCTGCAGGGTAAACTGTAATCTTTAACCGCCCGTCCGTCAGCTTTAGGATCTCCTCTTCGCAGAACTTCTTGAACGGCGCATAGGACAGACTTGCCGCTGGCCAGTGGGACTGGAACTTCCACTCAAAGGTCTTGGCTGGGGCTGAAACAGGTGGCGCCCCGGTAGGTTGACTCGGAGCCTGAGCGGTACAACCAAAAGACAGACCGACCACAAGCACCGAAGTCATTAAAGACACTAAATAGACTAGCAACTTTCGCCTCACTTCTACCCTCCTTATGTTTTGTCATCAAACGGTGGCTTAAACAGTGTTACTCGCGGCCTTCGATTATCTCACCTCCTTTCAGCAAAACAAGAACACCACGACCAGAGTCAGAAATAGCTCACCTGCTACAACCGGACGAAGATATGAACGCTTGGATTATAGTCTAGCTCTTGTAGACAGTCAAGGGGTTTTTCTCAATGGTAGCCAGCGATTAACGCACCTTCTCTTGGTACCAGCAGACCCTGGCTAAAGCTGTGGTTGCCCTGGTAAGCGAGGGAGCAAAGGCAATGCCGGCATTAAATAACCTCTGCTGTGCCGACCTCCGTTCCACCTCCACTTTTATCTTATCAGCGGCAGTGGTGAGCTCCTCAGTGACCACCACGAACTGCTTGTCGGTTTTCTGCTGCAGGTCCAGAACCACCTCAAGTCTCTCTTCACAACCGCTGTCCGGCACACCATTCAAGCCCTCCAGCCCGTAGAGGTATACGCGGTCGATAACCACCACGTCTATCTCCTCCCAGGAAAGCAGTACTTCGAGCACTCTCTTGAATAGCTGCGCCGGCAAAACTGGGGCACCTATATCAAACGGGTTCCTGATGCTTGTCCCCACCGGCGGCAACAGCGCCCTCAGCCGCTGTTGCATTTCTGCCGGCGCCACAGGTAGCACAAGCCCCATCCGCTCACAGACATCCCCCGCAGCCACGCCGACAGCTCCGCCACCGCCGATCACCGCTACCCTCCTTCCAATATTCCGCCGGCATTGCCTGAAAAACAGCACTGCATCGACAAGTTCCTCAAAATCGTCCACTAGCACAGCGCCAGTCTGGCGGGAAAACGCCTGCCACACCGCCCTCTCTCCAGCCAAAGAGCCAGTATGGCTGCTCGCTGCCCTCCCACCTGTCTGAGTCAGCCCACCCTTCCACACAATAACCGGCTTCTTCCCCAGCAGACCACGGGCTAGCCGAAAAAAGCGGCTACCCTCCTTCACGCCCTCTATATAGGCAGCGATAACTTTAGTCTCATCATCGCTCCCGAGATACTCAAGAAAGTCGCTTTCGTTCAAATCGCAGGCATTGCCATAGCTGACCACCTTACTGAACCTCAGACCACAACCGCTGGCTGCCCAGACGAAATATAAAGCCAGTCCGCCACTTTGTGAGATAAAGGCGACATCACCGCTGTCCGACGGCAGTCTGGCGCCGGGGAGCAGTGTCAGTCCACCGCGCGGACAGTAGACCCCAAAACAGTTCGGACCTATGACCCGCAGCTTGCCTTTAGCCAGCCTCACTATTTCTTCTTCCAACTTCCTGCCGTCCTCCCCAACTTCCCTGAAACCGGAGGTGAAGATCTCCACCCCTGCCACCCCCCTTGCCACACAATCACTGATGACACCGGGCACGGCACTCGCCGGGACAGTAACAAAGACGAAGTCTACCGGGTCGGGCACGTCCCGCACGCTTGGATAGGTCTTGAACCCGAGGATCTCCTCCGGTGCTTCCGGGTTTATCGGGTACAGTCTGCCCCGATAGCCAAACTCAAGCAGCGTCCGCATAAACTGGTAGCCAGGCCTGCCTGGTTCACCGGAAGCCCCCACCACCGCCACAGACTCGGGGTAAAAAATGCGGTCGAAGTCGCTTGCTCTATTCATCGCTGGCTCCTGTAAATTAATCCCTGCCATATCAAGCAAAAGGCACAGCCAAACCAGCATTTTACTGCAGAGCAGCCCTTTATGCCAAATTTAGTGACAGATTTAGTGACAGACGAAAATCGGATAAATAAACTTTCGCCGTCGAGCCCTCGTTGTATATAATAGACACCAGGCAAACAACCCCCTGAGATCCTCTCAGGAAAATGCAAGAGGTTCCTCCTGGTGTTAGGAAGCGAAGAATATCTGGTAAAACAGGCGGTAAATGGAGACCAGACGGCTTTTACACAGTTATACAACGCCAATTTTGACCGCATTTACCGCTATGTTTACACCAGAGTAAGGAGCCAGGCTGAAGCCGAGGACTTAACACAGGATGTATTCATCAAAGCCCTGGAGGCGATCAGCAACTACAAGTGGCGGGACCTGCCTTTCGCCGCCTGGCTGTTTAAGATCGCCCATAACACCGTTATCGACCATGCGAGGAAAACATCCAGGGAGAAAAGGGCTGACTTCGATGAGGCACATTTGGCTACGGTCGAAGACCCTGTGGAGATGAGCGAAAGACAGTTCGAGGTAGAGCAGTTGAGAATGGCATTGGAGAAACTGCCCGAAGCACAGCGCGAGGTGGCTACCCTGCGCTTCATCGCCCAGCTCTCCATAGCCGAAACGGCTAAGGTGTTGGGCAAGAGCGAGGGCACCATAAAGGCACTCCAGTTCAACGCCACCATGGCGTTGAGGAAAGCCCTCGGCGCCACCGAGGAGTAGAATGGGAAGAAGGCTGGACGACATATTCAACGAGTGCTATGAGCGGGTACGCTCTGGCGAAACGATAGAGAGCGTCCTTGCCAGTTATCCAGAGCACACCGACGAACTGGAGAGACTGCTCCGCACTGCCTTTGACATCGGCAGGAGAGGCTCCTACATCCAACCCAGACCAGAATTTCGGCACTGGACTGGGGTGAGACTGCAAGGCGCCTTCGAGTATGCCCGCCGACAGAAACAGAAGCCGACTGCAAGGGGGTTCAACTGGAGCACCGCTTGGGCAGTAGCCCTCACCGCCTTGGTCATCGTGGTGGTGAGTGGCATCAGTACTGCGGCTGCAGCCTCAAATGCCATGCCAGATGGAGCGCTTTACCCTGTAAAGCTGGCTACCGAGCAGGCGAGACTAGCACTTACCTTCTCCGAGTCTGCTAAGGCTGAACTTTACGCCAAGTACGCAGAAAGAAGGGTAATAGAGATCGAGACCATGGCAGAACAGGGAAAGCCTGAACTGGCAGCCGCCACTGCAGAAAAACTGGCAAGCCACCTGGACTCTGCCAGCACCGCCATCACCAAGGCAACAGAGGTGCCACAGGCTGCGCCCCCTGTCACCACGTCCGTCGCTGAACCAACACCCACAGCCGGAGAGACCGCCGTTCAGGAACCGACATCAACAATACCTTCGCAACCAGCACCCCAGCAAGCACCTCCGCAAGAGACAGCCACAACCGCCTCTACGCCACCAACCGAAACTACCGAGAAGGTAGCCCCAGAGAAGACCACAAAGGCTGAAAAGGCAGAACGTGTCAGGACTGCGCTGGAAAACAGCACCTCCCGCAGCCTGACCGCGCTGCAAAAAGCGATGGACCGGGCATCCCCCGAGACAAAGGACAGGCTGCAGAAAGCTATGGACAGGCTATCGGAAAAAGGCTACCGGAAACCCGAATATAAGCATGGACCTGAGAGCTGGCGACAGGACGATGACAATAAAAAAGAGCAGGAAGGCGATGATAATTATAGTGCCATACCCGAGCAACAGACATCTTCCTCATCGGTGGACAAGTCCAGCAATGCCAGTAAGTCATCAGACAACAACCTGACGCCGTCCAGGCAACAGTACAGACCGAGAAACCGCAGCCAGTAAGCCCCCCATCCCTACCACTAAACCTTCAGACTCTGTGCAGCGTTATAACTGGTGAAAGACAGGATACCGCTCTTTACAAAGGAGGTTTAAAATGAAAAACTGGAGCTTACCGCTTACGCTGGTCGCTGTTTTACTGCTGGTTTCCTTGCTCCCAAAAAACGTAAGCGCCCAGCCTGAGACGGTGCTCGACACTACGCTCGAGTCCGTGGTTACAGGGGACGACAATGCCACCGACAATACGACTGATAACGCCACACAGACAAAATCATGGTGGCTGAGATTGCGCGGCGTACCTGGTAAGGGCATCCTCACCGCCCCGGGGCTGCAAAAGCCATTCCACCCCAACTGGCAGGGGCTCAAAGCTGTCGAGAGGAAACTGGGGCTTATGACCCAGCAGCAGACCTCGGTAACAGAGCAGACGCAGAACAACGGTGAATCACAAAGTCTGCGGGTGAGAGAGAGGACAAGGCAGGAGACACAGCTCCAGGAGCAGGCAGGAACAGCACAGCAGGGCCACGGTGCCACGCCTGGGCTTAATGCGAAGGGAAAGGAGAAAAAGGGTAAACCATAGCGGCACAACACAGAAATATTAAAGGGCGATCGGTTACGGTCGCCCTTATTTTATTCTCCCCACAGGTATAATATACAGTGGTACCTCATCCTTAGCCAGTCCCACTATCTCAGCCACCCGGGCATCGTCAAAAGCTCCCACCGTCACCAGCCCCAGCCCCAAGGCAGTAGCCCGGAGACAGATGTTCTGGGCAGCATGCCCCACCTCAATATGGACATAGCGTTCGCCCCGTTCTCCATACTTGGCTTTGGTGCGCTGGTATACCGCAGCGATGACGATATCTATAGCCCCCTGCTCCACCCACGGCTGAACCAGCGCTGCCGCCGCCAGGCTCCTCCGCACGTCCCCCTCTTTGATGAGTTTGATATCGTTTATCACCGGGCTATATTTGTAGACGCCTGGCTTCAGCCCCTCAACATTGCCCACCACCACATAGAGTTCCAAAGGATATAGTGCACCTGCTGAAGGCGCCGTCCGGTACCGTGGCGGGCGGGTGATCCCCTGTCCTGCCCAGAGCAGCTTCATCACCTCATCTCTGGTCAAAGGCTCATTGCTGTACTCCCTCACCGACTGCCTCCGCTTCAGCAGCTCCTCGAGCGTGCCATCTTCTGCAGTGACTATTTGCGCCTGCAGCTTCTCAACTTCGGCTTTCGTCTTTCCCAGTTCACTTCTCACCCTCTCCAGTTCAAGTTGCAGGGCACTGCAGCCCTCCCGCTCAGGCACCGATGTACACCCAGGTGCCACCAGAAGCAATAGTAACAGCATCGGCAACAGTTTACAGACGACATGCAACATTTCGCCCTCCCAAGCCATTATGCCCGCTCGGCGGGCTGGAAATCAATGTCTTGTATCGGTTTAGTACGTCGCTAGCAGTTCGGCTACTATCTTGAGCCACATAGGCGAACCCCCGCCCCCACCCCCTGGCGGAGAAGGTAGGGGTGAGGACGAGCCCATTCTCTAGCCTGCTACCAGGCGGTTGATACTCAGCACCTTTAACCTACTGACCAAAGCTCGATGTCGCTCTATGCTGGGGACGTTAAGGAACGGAAGAAATTGGCGAAGAAGCGGAGATACACCGCCAAGACAATAAACGCCAGACAGGCTGGTAAAGCGTCTACCGCGGAGACTGCTCAGCGGTGGAAAGGCTGGGTTGAGCTACTGAGAGCCGTCACCCGGAAGTTCTCAGAGGCGACCGATGAGACAGACATCTTGAATGCATTTTGTCAGCTGCTGGCAAAGTTCGGCGGTTACCGTGCTGTCTGGATAGGCTACCCTCAGGACGACAGCAGTAAGACAATACAGGTGGCAGCCCGAGCTGGCAAAGACAGTGAGTACATCGACAAAGCCGAGCTCACTTGGGACGACACTGGCAAAGACAGAAGTCCCACAGGTACAGCAATACGCACCCGACAGGCTACGGTATCCCGTGACATCAGCTCGGACTGTTTCTTCGATGGATGGCGCAAGGAGGCAATGGAACGCGGGTACTCCTCGTCAGTTGCCCTGCCCATCATGCATAGGGGCAACTTGCTGGGTGTCCTCAACATATACTCAACAGAACCGGACGCTTTCGACGCCGATGAGGTGGCACTCATCAGCGAGGTCGCAGGCAACCTTGCTGCAGCCATCCATAATCTGCGCCAACAGGCAATCAATCAGACGCAGATTCAAGACCTCCAGCGAAGCTACGGAGTTCAAGCAGGGCTGAACTCATTGCTGAGGCTGGCACTGCAGGACATCCCCTGTCACGAACTAGCCCAGAGGACACTGGAAATCATCCTTTCGCTGCCCTGGTTGAAAATAGAGTCCAAGGGTAGCATCTTCCTCACCGACGATGAACCGGATATCCTGAACATGAGGGCGGAAAAGGGGCTAGATGACACCCTTAAAGCCACCTGCGCCCGGGTACCCTTCGGCAAGTGTCTCTGCGGCAGGGCAGCCAGTGAGAAAAAACTCCAGTTCGCCAGTGGGCTGACGCCGGAGCACGAGATAAGCTATGAAGGTATAGTAGCGCACGGTCACTACTGCATCCCCCTAGTCCTCGATGACCAAGTGCTCGGTGTGCTCAGCACCTATGTCGAGGAGGGGCACCAGTACGATGACAGGGAAGCTGAGGCGCTGACCACCATCGGTAACCTGCTAGCCATGATAGTGAAGTACCGGTCGTCCCAGGAGGCACTGCGACAGCACCAGCAAAAGCTGAGTACCGCCATGCAATCCACCGTGAAGGCGCTGGCTTCGGCTCTGGAAATAAGGGACCCTTACACCGCCGGGCATCAAGAGCGAGTCGCTCGCCTGGCTACCGCTATTGCAGAGGAAATGCACCTGTCGCCCGACCAAATAGAGGCTGTGCGTATTGCTGGCACCATCCACGACATCGGCAAGATATACGTGCCCAGCGACATACTCAACAAACCAGGGCGGCTAACCGACATCGAGTTCAGCTTGGTAAAACAGCACTCACAGATGGGCTATGAAATACTGAAGCATGTGGAGTTCCCGTGGCCCGTTGCCGAGATCGTGCACCAGCACCATGAGCGCCTAGATGGCTCAGGCTACCCTCGAGGACTTAAGAACGATGAGATACTCCTTGAGTCCAGAATCTTAGCAGTAGCCGATGTCGTCGAGGCGATGTCAGCGCACCGTCCCTACCGTCCCGCCCTGGGAACAGGTGTCGCACTCGAGGAGCTAGCCCAAAAGTCGGGCAAGCTCTATGACCCGGAAGTGGTAAAAGCCTGCTGGCGGCTGTTCTATGAAAAGGGCTTCAAGCTTTAAGAGACGCCCCCTGAGCACTAGCGCCCGCCGGTAGAGCCGATCACCATCCCAGCAGGCTGAGCCATACCAGCCCTCTCCAGAAACTCCTTATACTCCACCAACTTGGCTAATACTCTGGCAGCGTGCGTACCGGAGCGGTAGACGTAGTGCGAGCCCTGCAACCTCGGCTGGTCCTCGGCGAAGAAGGTGGTGGTCAGCACCGGCTTCTTGTAGTCCGCCACCCACTGCTCCGCTATTGCCCTGAAGAAGCGGGCTATCGCCTCTTCGGGGACGAGCCTCTCACTACGGGCACCATCGCTAGCTACAGCGGTCTCTGCAGGACGGAAAGCATTCAATAGCAGAAGGGCATCTATCCTCCCAGCAGCCACCGCCGAGGCGACCAGCCGGCAAAAGTCCTCCACCTCCTGTTCATTGTAGGTGCCGGTTAGCATCGCCAGCGCTGAGATAACCGGGCGCAGCGCCACTTTTATCTGCTCTACATCTTTAGATTCTAGTGCCCGGCGCAGCTCAGGTAAAATCTCCTGCGGCGTCTGCCTCATGGGCACCTGCACACTGAACACGCCGCCGCTGTCTCTACCAAAAGAGGCGAAAAGTGAAGCGAATATGGAAAAGCCACCGAAGCCCATAAAGATAAGCGCGTCCACCTCAGCCACCCTCAGCAGCTTCATCGGCGCGGTCAAATACGTGATAAAGTTCCTGTCACCGGCGGGGTCCACTGGGTTTCCCCGGCTCCACCTTGGAGGGAACACCCTGTCCAGCTCGGCGATGACCTGCTGTGGCAGCTTGACCACATTCAGCCCCTCAGCGGCACAGGCATCGGCGCAGAGCACGCCATAGCTGCCGCCCGGTGTCAATATCGCCACATTCCTCCCAGGGGGCAGCGGCTGCGTAAGGAAACCGATAGCCACATCCAGAAGTTCTTCGGGGCTGTCCACTCTGAGCACGCCGATGCTCCTAAAAGCTGCCTCGTAGATATCGTCGGTGCCCGCCAGTGCGCCAGAGTGGGACACAATGGCTCTGGCTGCGGCATCTGTTTTCCCCGGCTTGAGTACTATCACCGGCTTCCGCAACGTCACCTTAGACACCTTATCGAGAAAACGCTTGCCGTCAGCCAAGCCCTCGATATAAGCCAGCACCACTTTCACTTCGGGGTCATCCCCAAAATATTCGATATAGTCTTCTATCTGTATATCGGCGGCGCAGCCGCAGCTCACATAGCGGTGAAAGCCCACGCCTTTATGGTAGCCAGAGATGACCACCGCACCACCTACATTACCCCCCTGGGAGACAAAAGCCAGGGGTCCGTTTCTCACCGGCAGCGGGAACATAAAAGCCCGCAAGTTTGAGGTAGCACTCCAATAGCCCATGCAGTTGGGACCGACGAAACGGATACCGCCCTTCCTGGCGATCCTCAGCACCTCGTCCTGCAGCTTCTTCCCCTCAGGACCCGTTTCCGCAAAGCCCGCCGATATGATCACCGCCGCCTTCACCCCTTTAGCCACACAGTCCCCCATTACCGAGGGCACGCTTGGCGCCGGCACCACTATAACTACCAGGTCCACAGCATCAGGTATGTCCGTGACCCTGGCATAAGCTTTCCTTCCCAGCACTTGGGTCTCGCGGTTGTTCACCGGGTACACCGGTCCCTGAAATCCGTCCAGCGCACTGGAAAAAGTAAAAAAGCCCCATTTGTTGAAGTTGTTGGTCGCCCCCACCACCGCCACTGACTTCGGGTTGAATAACGGTTCCAGCTCCTCAACTATAGATTTAGCCATAGTACTCCTTCTGCACCACAAGGATAGCAGAACGCCGCCCTGACCTCAATGATAGCGCTGCTAAATCTGGCGGCAAAGAGTGGAGCGCCCTGCAGACAATCTGCCCCCCGCGGCTTTTTGTCACCGCCGGCAAGTGCTGGCAGACCTCGTCATCTGGCTCATCGTCTTCGCCCCCATCTGGGGCGCGATGCTACCTATAGTCCTCTGGCTCGGGCGCAGGAGGACGCGCCGGGCAGTAAACAGAAGCTGGTTAGGAAACAGCCCAGGACACGAAATGCAAACAGCACTTGTCCACACAGCGGACTCGCACACTATCTAAATAAAACAGCCCCGCTATTTACCGAACACCGCCTCCCAGAAGGGCACTTTTTTCATCTGTTTCACTACCTCTTTCTTTTCCACCTGGTAGGGCACCTGATATGCCACCTGTCTCTCCCTGGTCACCAGCCTCTGCGCCGTGACCTCGTCCCACCAGATCAGCTTGACGCTGCCTATCGGCGAGGCATGCCAGGCATTGGCAAAAACAGCGAACTCCAATTTCCCGCTGGCGTCGAACTCTATGCTATCACCACCACAAGCCACCTTGCCCGCCCAAGGAAGGACAACGTCCGAGAAGATGCTGATGGTTATCTGCTCACCCGGTATCTTCAGTGCCAGCCACCAGCCCACATCACTGGGACGGTATTCCGCGCAGTTTTCCATGGTGCGCACCCCGCCGAGAAACCGCCCCTCCTCCGCCAGCAGCCAGGCCAGCCCATCAAACCACCACACTTCCTCCGGAAAAGGCGAAGGGAAAATACCATGTGCCACCTCCGGCTTGGGCGGCACCTGCCCCGCGCCGGTGAGGTCGATAGCTACAATGTATCCGGGTAGCCGTAGCTGCGGACGGTTAATTTCAATCCTCACCCTAGCATTGGAATACCTGCTCGGGTCAATCTGGTAACCGAAATAGTGGGTCATGGGAGCACCACTGTCCCAAAAGTATAAGCCAGTCTGCCACTTCGCCACCGGGTCCAGGTATTCCCTGCCCTCCTTCGCGCTCACCACCACCGTTTCCATCTCAGCGTACCGCTCCGTCTTATACTCCGTACGATACTCGGTCTCGTAGTAGGTCTCCACCACCTCCACCTCTTGTGTCACACAAGAAAGGAACAGTGAACAGACCGCCACCACTGCACACACGATTAGCACAACTGCCCGGTTCATGGCGTCCCTCTTCGACCTTCCTGCCGACCGCCTGATGTCCAGCCCTTGCCGGAGTGCCGCCTTAAAAAGCTAAGTATTGCCCTGGCTGCCTCCTTGGTAGCATCGGTGATGAAGCCGTGTCCGGCATTCTTCAGTCTTACCAGCTCAGCATTTGGTATCCTGGAAGCCAGCACCTTCGAGTTCTCTGGCGGGATGAGCCTGTCGGCGTCGCCAGTGATCACCAGCGTGGGCGCTTTTATCTGCGGCAGCCTGTCATAGGTATCGTGTGCCGCTATCGCCCGTGCCTGGTTTCTGAAACCGTGCACCGGCGTGGGATAGCGGGAGGTGATGGTGACATAGGACTCCACCGCCTCGGGGTGAGTCTCGATAAACTCCTTCGTCCACAGCCAGGGCACCGTCAGCCGTGCCCGCTCCTCTACGGACAATCTCGCCATATCACGACCGAAAAGGAACTCGCGGGCTTCCTCTGAGGCGGGTACAGAATGGTTGCCACCGCAGTTGGTACAGCCCAGGACCAGACAGAGCAGCCTGTCAGGATAGTTAAGGGCAAACTCCTGGGCTATCATCCCGCCCATGGAGACGCCGAAGACATGCGCCCTCTCAATGCCTAGCGCATCAAGCAGCCCCCTGGCATCGCCAGCCATCATGGGCAGGGTGTAAGGGTAGTCGGGCTTATCGCTCTGCCCCGTGCCACGGTTATCGAAGGCGATCACTCGGAACTCCTGTGACAAGTGCGGTAAAATTGGCGACCAGTGCGCCGAATAAGAGCCGAAGCCCGTGATAAGCAGCAACGGCTCACCCTCACCGTGGACCTCGTAGTATAAGTTAATATCGCCGACCTTTGCCCCGGGCATACCCTCACCTCCTTAAACGACTATTGGCTGCCGAAGCACCATCATTTTACACCACAAGCTTAAACAAGGCGATAACCTGTATTCGTCTAGCGCCCGGCGACACCTAGACCGCCATACCGAGGCAAACAGTGCCGGCGACATCTTGACTGTCATACTGAGGCAGATAAATAGACCACTGCCCCCGCTTTTCCCCTCGCCCTTTTAGGGAGAGGGACCTATCTGTCTGAGCTGGCACATGCCGACAGCGCATATGGCATAAAAGTGGCGTTTGGGCTAATATGTATTGCAAACGGCAACGGCGCCGAAATAGAGGAGTCAACGAAGGACAGTGGCTGCAGCTGTTTACGAAGACACACCCCGGTATGACGTCTGGTTCAAAGCCGTCCTGCTGCTCCCCGTCTTTTTCCTGTTGATAGCGGCGTACCGATTGGTCAACGGTGACACGCGCTCGGCGATCGGCTTGCTCGCCACCACACTGCTGGTAATAGCCGTGTTCTGGGCGATAGTCCCGCGGAAATACTGCATCCTTGAAGACAAACTGAGTATAGTCCTTGGCGGTCCTTTTCGCTTCGATATCCCTTATGAGACGATAGACACCGCCCGGAAGCCAGAGGGCATCAGCCTTGGCATCAACTTCGCCACCTCGATGCACGACCGCAACGCCGTGCAGATTGTGAGGTACGGAAGGATGAACGTCCACATCACGCCCTCCAGACCGGAGGAGTTCATGGAAAACTTGATTAAGGCGGTTGACCGCTGGCGGGCTTCCGGAAAGAGGACGGGATGAAGGCATTGCAATGGCTGGGGGACAGGCTGAGGCTCATCGACCAGACACGCCTGCCCCATAAACTGGTCTATGTGGACTGCCGCGACTACCGCCAGGTGGTCTCAGCGATAATGCAGATGAAGGTGCGCGGCGCTCCAGCCATCGGCGTCGCCGCCGCCTATGGTATCGCCCTCGGTGCCCTGAAAATAAAGGCTAAAGACAAAGCGGAATTCGATAGCCAGCTTGAAAAAGTCTTTGCCACCTTCGCCACCTCCCGCCCCACCGCGGTCAACTTGTTCCACGCCATCAACCGCATGAGGCAGGCAGCACTGAAAGCTAGCAGCGTTTCACAGGCAAAGCAGGCGCTCCTCGACGAGGCAAAGCAGGTGCAAGCCGACGAAGAGACAGCCACCCTCAGGCTCAGCCAGCTCGGTGTAGGGCTGATTAAAGACGGTGCCATCGTGCTCACCCACTGCAACGCCGGTCCCTTAGCCACCGCCGGCTATGGCACCGCGCTGGGGATAATCAGGGCGGCGGTGGCGGCGGGCAAAAAGGTCGAGGTAATCGCCGCCGAGACCCGCCCCCTCCTTCAGGGGGCACGGCTCACCGCCTGGGAACTTATGCAAGAGGGCATAGCGGTGACCCTCATCACCGACTCCATGGCGGGACATTTCATGAAACAGGGGGAGATACACTGCGTTATCGTCGGTGCCGACAGGATAGTCGCCAACGGCGACACCGCCAACAAAATCGGCACCTATGCTCTCGCCGTGCTGGCAAAGGAACATGGCATCCCCTTCTATGTCGCTGCTCCCACCTCCACCATCGACCTCTCCATTGCCTCTGGCGATGCCATCCCCATCGAAGAGCGCGACCCCACCGAAGTTACCCACTTTGCCGGCTTCCGCATCGCCCCCAAGGGCATCGCCGTTGCCAACCCTGCCTTCGACATCACCCCTCACCGCTACATAACTGCTATAATTACCGAAAACGGCATCGCTCAGGAACCTTTCGACCAGAATTTGAAGCGACTGCTTGCGCCTAAGGAGGTCTGAAAATGGCTGAGGCAAAAGTAGGCATTATCGGCGGCACCGGACTCTACGAACTGGAGGGGCTGACCGACACCAGAGAGGTCAGGATAAAGACGCCGTTCGGCGACCCCAGCGATGCCATCATCTTGGGCACGTTGAATGGGGTCAAGCTGGCTTTCCTCCCCCGCCACGGCAGAGGGCACTATATCAGCCCCACGGAACTCCCCTCAAAAGCCAATATCTACGCGTTGAAGTCGCTGGGGGTGGAGTGGATAGTCTCCGTCGCCACCGTGGGCAGCCTGAAAGAGAGGATAGAGCCGCTGGACATCGTCATCCCCGACCAGATCATCGACCGCACCTATCTCCGCTCCAACACCTTCTTCGGCAACGGCATCGTGGGGCACATCGCCTTCGCCGAACCGTTCTGCCCGGCGCTCCGCAACGTCCTGTATAGCTCGGCGGTAAAGGTCGGCGCCAGAGCCCATGACGGTGGCACCGCCATCGTGATGGAAGGACCGCAGTTCTCCACCAAAGCCGAGTCCAACCTCTACCGCTCTTGGGGTGCCGATGTGATCTACATGACCGGCCTGCCTGAAGCCAAGCTCGCCAGAGAGGCTGAGATCTGCTACGCCACCTGCGCCGTGGTCACCGACTATGACTGCTGGAAGGAGACCGTGGAGGTGGTCACCGCCGAGATGGTCGTCGCCAACTTAAGAAAGGGCATTGAAACTGTGAAGAGGATAATCACAGAGGCAGTGGCCCGCCTGCCCGAAAAACGCGACTGCATCTGCGCCAGTGCCCTCAAAGATGCGCTGATCACCTCGCCGGAACTGATACCGCCAAAGACGAGGAAGGACCTGGCACTTATACTTGATAAATACCTCAAAAAGGCGAAATAATGGCAAAGACCGAGTTCGGCTGCCTCGCCACCGCCATCGGCAGCATGCCCCACGCCGATGCCGCTGAGGCTTGCCAGCTAGTGCTGAAATACTTGCCACAGCTCCCCTGCTGGCCCCAGCTACCCAGGCGTTCGTCCAGGGAGAACATGTACCTACAGTTCAGCGAGGGCTTCCCCGGGCTGGTGGTGCAGGGCGATAACCTGAAAATAGAGCAGACCGCCGACTTCTATGCCGCTCTGGAAAAGCTGCTCACCGCAGGCGACGATGACTTCGAAGCATACCAGATAGGTCCCGACTACGCTGCGGGACTGTATGCCCTGCCAGCTTTACTCTCCCACCCTGAAGCCATAAAGGGACAGATAACCGGTCCCGTAAGCTTGGGCTTGTGCATCACCGACACTCAAAACCGCGGCATCGTCTACGATGACACGCTAGCTGAAGCCCTATCCAAGTTCCTGCGCCTGAAAGCTAGGTGGCAGGAAAAATTCCTGCGCCGCGCCGCCAGAACCACCGTCACCTTCATCGACGAGCCATATCTCACCTCCTTGGGTACCGCCTTCGTCACCCTGCCTAACGAAACGGTGGGCAAGCTGCTTGCAGAGGTCCTCGGTGGTCTGGAAGAGTTGAAAGGTGTCCACTGTTGCGGCAGCACCGACTGGTCACTCCTGCTCAACACACCAATAGATATCCTCAGCTTCGATGCCTACAACTATGCCGACTCCCTTGCCTGCTACCCTGCAGAGGTGAAGTCGTTCCTGCAGAAAGGTGGCAGCATTGCCTGGGGCATCGTGCCCAATGACGAAGAGGCGCTGGCACAGGAGTCCGTCTCCAGCCTCTATGACCGCCTCGGTGAAGCCATGGCAACCTTCACCAGAGACGGCATTTCGTTTCGCCAGCTCGCTGCGCAAAGCTTGCTCACCCCGTCCTGCGGGCTCGCCTCCCTCTCCACTGAAGCCGCCGCCCAAGCACTGGAAGTCCTGTCAGAGCTGTCAGCTAGAGTCCGCAGCCGGCTCTCCATGTAGCCTATTGTCAGCGCAGATAAATAGGCG
>CALJTV010000049.1 GCA_937975645.1 uncultured Dehalococcoidia bacterium
AAGTTAGCAGATCCGCATCTACGGCCAGAACACATAGAAATCATCTACATAGGCCCGATAGCGGCCGGTCTCCGAAAAAGCATTGTCGTCATAAGCAAACATAATGTAATCCAAAATTCGTCCGGCCATCGGTGTCAAATCCACCTCCACATAGTACCACTGATTAATAGGGTCATTCCGGAGGGCAGGATGAGTTCGCACTCCCCACTGGTCGGTGATTCTCCATCCCGCACCATTATCAAAGTCCCGCAAAGTGAGGCCATCTGTAGTTGCCCCGTCTACCGAAACGTGCTTGGTCGCCGTGACATCCGCTCCCAACGATGTGTCATGGTAAATCCAGAACGCGATCATAGTCCCTTCCCGAATCTCTATGTTGTCCTCAAAAACGCGGTAGTAGCAGTAAGAGTTCTGCGATGAACTCATATCCCGCCCGGCGATCATCTCAGCCCAACTACCGCTACGGCGAATCTCCTGACGGCGGCTGCACTCCGGCGGAGGGCTTTCATTCCCATACCACCCGGCCACATTTGCCCGATACTGGATCCGGTCACTGTAGCCCAGAATCTGACCGTTTTCCCATCCAGTAGACAGGAGAATTCGGGAGACCGGTTTCCAAGCCACTTTGATCGTCGCCCCTCCTCCCCGTTCGTAGTAATCCACGCGTACTGAATGGGCACCGACATTCAGGTAGCGAATCGCCTGATAGGTATAGGGGGGCTGATCCTGCCATTTATCTATGATCAGGCTGCCGTCCACCCAAACCCGGACTCCATCGTCGGCGGTGGCGAAAAAGGCATACCATCCCGGGCTGGGAACGAAAATGTTCCCATACCAGCGCACAGAGAAGTTGTCCGTTCCCACACCACTCACTCCAGGAGCGCCGTTGAACCACTCAAAATCAATCGCCGGGTCGTTCCGTGCCCCCCGGTAGGTCTCAAAATTGGTACCGCTGTAATAATAGCCCGTTGCAGAGATCTGCCGCACCTCGTGGGCCTGGACAAAACGCATCGGGCTGAAAGTGGCATTCTGGACCTGGGCGACACTCGCCTGGTTACAAACACCGTTATCGGGCCAGAAGGGGGTAGCGTTATCATCGCAATCTATCTGAAAATGCAAATGCGAACCCGAGGCTCTACCAGTAGCGCCAACTCTACCAATGATGGTGCCGCGTATAACTTTGGTATGGCCATCCCCATTCCTTGCATCGCCAATTCTCTCGTTCAAATGAGCATAGATAGAGGTTACACCCTGAAATCGGCCATAACTTTGTGCATCGGGAACTGCCTTATGAAATACAATTATAAGGTTACCCCAGTTGGGATCAAAGCCACTGAATATAACACGTCCTTCACCAACAGCTCGTACAGGGGTCCCGGTCGTAGCGCTGATATCTACACCGGGATGACCACCTGTCCCTTCGCCATCTTGACCAAGGCCACAGCACCATGGCTGTTGCGGCGTCCATCGACAGTTGTAGCGATCTGTCCATAACATAGTATATGGGTCCATGAGTGTGCCGTTGTAGTTAGGGATACCGTCAATGGGCTTGACCATGCCAGCGTAGTGGAGTCGCATTGCGAGTTCATTGGGCCACCAATAGCCCCCATCTGCTCGCACTACTGAGAGTGGTGGAATCATCAGCGTCATCAAGAACGATATAACGCTGATTACAATGACCTGCGACCTGCTCATAGCATACCTCCCAACCGTCGTATGTCAATACATCATTCCGTATAGGTGGCTCTTTAGCCTTACAGAAACCGCCAAAACATCGTGCCGCCTCAGCGAAGGATGGCAACTTTTCTAATAAAAGGGCACTCTCTAAGGAGAGGCAATCTATCACTTATGGACGGTAAGGATATGTTAGCGGCCCTTCTACCATACCCAGCACGATGTATTGCATTGATCCCCTAACAAGTAGGGCTGGTTAATGGTGCGATGATACAGGCACCCACCCGATAAACTTTGTCCCGGCTACATTCTCCTGCGCCCATGGGTTTTTGATTACTAATTGGCCTTCATCTCGCTCTATCCATATCACGTATAGCCCTTCAATCGCATCACATAGAAGCATAGAGCCATCAAGGGACCAAAACAACCGGTCACATCTGGCAGAGGTTTCTCCATCCAGCGCGGTCAGGCGAGTCTCTTGCCCTGTACGCAGGTTGCGCACCCATATCCCCGGTTCTCGTTTTGGATCGGGATCATACGGATATGGAAACTGAAGAAACGCAACTTTCTCCCCCGTTTGGTCCCACGCTGGAATAGAGGGCAGGTTCAGCGGTTGCCGGCCCAAAGCAGTAATTTTAGTAGCCGACATATTCTCAGCAACAACTATCCATTGCGTGTCCGGTGAAATCTCTACATCCCACGGTTGGACATTTTTTGCCAATGGAGTCACTTTGCCAGTATATGGATCAATCCGCAGCCAATAGCCTTCAAAGACAATCCCTGTCACTATATAGATGTGATCGTCCAGCAACCATTGCATAGAGGGATTCCCACCGAATATATGATCTATTATGTAAGGAAGATCGGCCACCTTCCTTTGTTGACTACCATCGGCATTCATCACCCATAACTCCGCTTGCTCCGCTTTTAACTTCTCTTGCTTCACAGCCCGAGGGTCTGGAAGCCGCAGGAAAGCGATCTTCTGACCGTCCGGTGACCATATGGCGTTGGCGGGAAAGTAGAGTTCGTCAGATCCTACCAATTGGCGTTTATCACTCCCATCAGGATTCATTGTCCAAATTGAGCCCATCTCTCCCGCCGCCGGATTGGTGTAAAGCGCAAAGAAATCAAAGAAAACCGAATAAAGAATGCGCTCACCAGTAGGAGAGGCATGCATAGTGAGCTCTAAAGAAGCCGAATACTGATCTGGTGGGAAAGGCTCCAGGTTTGTCTCGTGTCCCGTCTGCGGGTCCAGAACGTGGTAACTGCTTCCCCCTTTTTCACTCCTTTCGTAACGAATGTAGAGTATTTGGGAACCAGAGACAGGTGGAGGATGTATCAACTTTTCTACCTCCACCGGCGGAAGGGTTGCCAGCACATCTTGCGCGAGGGGAACCGTCGGCATTGGGATTTCCGGCAGGGCCGATTCAAAGGTCGGGGGCATCGGTGTCGGTCCATCGACCGCTTGCCCAAAAATCCCCTTTACCGCTGCCAATCCAACTCCCACACTGATGATTACCAAAGTCAGGATTGTGGCAAGCCTAACGCAGCGCATTTTCTTCCTCACTACGGGTAATTGTCGGCTCATTATTATTAATATTATATCCCCCAGAAAAAGGCAATACCACTTAGTATTAGGGAGTCTATGATGGACTCATCGCTGTTAGTGATAGGTAAATCCCACCCCAGAACAAAAACTTTTATAGTCTCTATAGCCCGGCGGATCGGCGTCCGGGTCTGGGGGGCCGCACAGGCGGCGATGACGAGGGCCGCCAGAAGCACTACCAGGCCCGTACGGAGCCTCCGCACCGTCGGCGAACGGCGCGGTTCCCGGAAGATTCGCGCCTTCAGCGCCTCCGCAAACTCCGGGCGGGGTGTCTCCCGCAATCGGTACAGAAACTTGTCGCTCATCCTTCTTCCTCCCACTGTTCCCGCAATCGCTGAACGGTCCGGTGTAATATTGTCCCTACGTTCGTCTCGCTGAGCCCGGTCAGGCGGGCAATCTCCCGGTTGGTGAGGTCAGCGCCGTACCTGAGTGCCACCAGTTCCCGCTCCCGAGGGGGCAACTGGTCCAGCAGCGCCGCCAGGCGGGCCCGCTCCTCCTGATCAGTGACCGCCTCCTCCACCGGGTCGGGGTCCGCCAGCCCCCTGGCCCACTCCAGCGGCACCTCCCGGCCGCTCCGCCGGAAGTGGTCCTTCGCCACGTTCTTCGCCAGGGCGAACAGCCAGGTAGAGAAGGCCCCCCGATCGGGGCGGTAGCGGTCCCGGCGGCGCCACGCCTTCTCAAAGACCGTCGCCGTCAGGTCCTCGGCGACCTCCCGCGAGCCGACCAGGTAGCGGAAATAGTTGTACAC
>CALJTV010000050.1 GCA_937975645.1 uncultured Dehalococcoidia bacterium
CACCTGAAGCGCTGACGATGAAGCCTCAAATACACCCTTTCCCGTTTATCCAGGTGTGGATGACCTGTCTTGGCTTACATATCCCATGCCTTTATAGCCTTGCTGAGCCACAGAAAGGGCACCTCGCTTCCCCTTAACCTCAACCTTTACCACTACCGTTTCCTCGCCCACCGTTATCCTCCCTACTTTACAATCTTTAAGTCCCAGTAGTTTTGCGATACCACCTTGTTGGCCGCTGGGCCATAGTGGTAAGCCTCCTTCCTCGGACTTTCTTTCTTACTTGCCCGGAGTCCTTACCACCTTATACTTTCTTAGGTCTACTTTTCCGCAGATTCTATAATAGAGCCTGACATCGCTCTTTGTTGCGTAGTTTCTATCTTCATCTTAAAGTCCATCAAGGTAGCTCTGGCTAGGGAATCTACTGGTTCTATTACTTCCTTTTGGCTGGTGCAGTCTAAAACTTGACCATGCTAATGTCATTTGGGGCTTACCTACTTATGGTTTGTTGCTTAGACTATAAGTCAAGCACAGGGCAAGTGAGCCCCAATTCTTACTCTCTTGGGAAAGTCTGGATAATAATAAAGAACACCACTTGTTGCGCACCCACGAGGTTTATGCTATACTTTTACCAGTAACCTTTAAGTCAGTCCAGCGAGGCTGGCAAGGGTAATTATGAGTAAAGAGCACAGCGCTGGTATACATACATATCTAGCCCGTCACCTCCTTTCTTTACCCACTGAGACCTCTTGCCACCCGATGGCAGGAGGTTTTTTTAGTGGCTGAAAGGACACTACTAACCTCCGAGGACATTAAGCGGGCACTTGTCCGCATTGCCCACGAGATCATAGAGAAGAACAAGGGGGCGAGGGATATCGTGCTCGTGGGTATGCAGACCCGCGGCGTGCCCTTGGCAAAAAGGCTGGCTGCCATCATCCAGCAAATAGAAAGCTTCTCCGTCCCCACCGGCTCTCTGGACATCAGTCTGTACCGCGACGACATCTCCCTAAGACCACTGAAACCCATTATCCACCCCACCGATATACCGGTGGACATCACAGACAAGCACGTTGTCCTCGTTGACGATGTCTTCTATACCGGACGCAGCATCCGCGCCGCCATGGATGCTATTATGGACTTCGGGCGTCCGAGAACAATCCAGCTAGCCGTCCTCGTGGACAGAGGACATCGTGAGCTACCGATACGCGCCGACTACGTGGGTAAGAACATCCCCACTTCTAGGATCGAAGAGATAAAGGTCTATGTTACCGAAATTGATGGTGAGGACAAGGTCACCATTGTAGCACCAAATAAGGAGGGGGTAGCATGAGGTCAGCAGAGCGGGGGATCCAGACTACAATTTCAGAGAGTTTACCACCGTTGTCAACAGCACTGTGGCACCATCACCATGTCCTCGACCTTGACGACTTCACTCGAGAGGAGATAGAGGTGGTGATGGACATCGCCGATGTCATGTCTGAGATCCTGCAGCGAGAGGTGAAGCGCGTGCCCACACTCAGAGGCAGGACTGTAGTCACTATGTTCTACGAACCAAGCACGCGTACCCGCGCCTCCTTTGAGTTAGCAGCTAAGAGCCTCAGCGCAGACACGGTAAGCCTCGATGCCACTAGGAGCAGCGTGGCGAAGGGTGAATCCTTACTGGACACACTGCTCACCATTCAGGCATTAGGGGCGGATATCATCGTTATGCGCCACCAGCACTCCGGTGCCCCATATATCGCCGCCCGCCATGTAAAAGCCAGCATCATCAACGCTGGCGACGGCTGGCACGCCCACCCCTCGCAAGCACTGCTGGACATCTACACCATCAGAAAACACCTGGGAGACCTAAAGGACCGTAAGATAGCCATAATCGGCGATATTATGCATAGCCGTGTCGCCCGCTCCAACATCTGGGGGATGACCACTATGGGGGCAAAGGTGGTACTCTGTGGTCCACCAACCCTTTTGTCACCTGGATTGAAAGAGTTTATTGCCCACTGTCGGCCGGGGCAAGTGACCATTGAGACTGAGCTAGAGAATGCCATCAGGGATGCCGATGTTGTGATGCCACTGAGACTGCAGATAGAGCGACAACAGAGTGGGCTTCTCCCCAGCCTTCGGGAGTATGTGCAACTTTACCAAATAAACGAAGAAAAGCTTTCTATTGCGAAGCCCCATGCGCTGGTGATGCACCCTGGCCCGATGAACGAAGGCATTGAAATCAGCGCCGGAGTCGCCCGGGGAGCACAGTCTGTCATTGAGGAGCAGGTAAACAACGGCGTGGCGGTACGCATGGCACTGCTCTATCTGGTCGCCGGAGGTAGAGGTGGATAATGGCTAAACTACTCATCTATGGAGGACACATAATCGACCCAGTACAGGGCATGGATACCATCGGTGACCTGCTTGTCAAGGACGACAAGATCGCCGCTATAGGTGCCGCGGCAGTCAAAAAGGACACCGCTGGAGCAGACATCATTTTGGACGCTTCAGGATTGACCGTCTGCCCAGGCTTCATCGACCTCCACTGTCACCTGAGACAGCCCGGGTTTGAGGACGCCGAGACCATTGCCACGGGCACCCTCGCTGCCGCCAGAGGTGGCTTCACCACTGTCTGCTGTATGCCCAACACCCAACCACCACTAGACACAAAAGCTACAGTGGACTATGTGAGGCAGGTGGCTGACAGCGAGGGGTATGTGCGTGTCCTGCCTGTGGGCTGTATCACCAAGGGGAGGAAAGGGGTGGAGCTTGTGGAAATGGACGAGCTGACGAAAGCGGGTGTTATCGCTTTCAGTGACGATGGTGAACCGGT
Organism: uncultured Dehalococcoidia bacterium; assembly: GCA_937975645.1. GTDB lineage: Bacteria > Chloroflexota > Dehalococcoidia > GIF9 > UBA5629 > CALJTV01. The sequence goes on from CALJTV010000050.1 coordinate 2,816, forward strand.
TGCTAGCCCCAGAATAATGCGTTTGGCAATGGAATATATACGCCGGCTAGGGCTCCCGGTAATAGACCATTGCGAGGACAAAGACTTAAGCCACGACGGCGTGATGAACGAGGGTTGGGTATCTGCACGGCTGGGGCTCAAGGGTATACCGGCAGCTGCGGAGGAAATCACAGTGGCTAGAGATATAAGTCTAGCAGCGCTCACCGGTTCCAGACTACACATCGCCCATGTCAGCACCAGAGGCTCGGTGGAACTTATCCGCCATGCCAAAAAGAAAGGTATCCCCATCACCACCGAGGTAACCCCACACCACCTCCTGCTCACTGAGGAACGGGTGATGGGGACAGATCCGGACGACCATCTCTCTTTTTACGACACCAGCGCCAAGGTCAATCCTCCGCTCCGCACCAGAGATGACATCTCTGCCCTCATCCGGGGCATCAAAGATGGGACCATCGATGCCATCGCTACCGACCACGCTCCACACACCCTGGTGGACAAGCTCTGTGAGTTTAATATCGCCGCCTTCGGCATCAGCGGTCTGGAGACAGCTTTCGGCTGCCTGATGTCACTGGTGCACAGAGAAGAGATAGACCTGACAACACTCATCTCCCTGCTCACCTGGAGACCAGCTAAGGTCGTCGGCACCAGATACGGGGAACTGGGAACACTGAAACCGGGCTGCCCAGCCGACGTTACCATCTTTGACCCCAACAGAGAATGGGTGGTGGACAGTAGGACATTCGCCTCAAAAGGAAAAAACACACCATTTGAGGGGCAACTGCTCAGGGGTAAGGTAATGGCTACCATATCTCGGGGGAAAATAGTCTACTGCGATGAAGTCCTCAAAGTAAGGACTAAATAGAGGACTTAACACTGTTGCTAGAAAACAAATAGTCGAGAATGCAGACTCGAAAGGTGACAGATGGCTAAAAAGGGAATCTTAGTGCTTGAAGACGGTACCGTGTATGAAGGGCATTGCTTCGGTGCCGAGACCACCACCTGCGGCGAGGTGGTCTTTGATACCGGCATGACCGGCTATCAGGAGATGCTTACCGACCCCTCATTCGCCGGCCAGATAGTCGTGCCCACCTACCCTCTCATGGGAAACTACGGCATAAACGACCGGGACTTTGAATCAGCAAAAATCCAAGTGAAAGGCTTCGCGGTCAGAGAGTACTGCCCTGTGCCCAGCCACTGGCAGAGCAAGCTGACACTACACGATTATCTGCTCGAGAACAACATTCCTGGGCTGGCTGGCATTGACACCAGGGCCTTGACACGACACTTGCGCAAAGCAGGGGTGACCATGGGTATCTTGACCTCGGAGATGACTACTATGGAGGCTCTCGACGAACTTAAAAGAGCACCTGCCTACGACAGCGTTGATTTCGTCAGGCAGGTCACCACCAAGGAACAGTACCAATGGGAATATAAACCTAAAGAAGCATCCGTCCACATCGTAGTCCTCGACCTGGGCATGAAGTATAACATCGCTAGGATGCTTGCCCGCCTGGGCTGTCTGATTACAGTTGTCCCCTCTACCATGCCAGCTGAGGACATCCTTGACGGACTGAAGCCGGACGGCATCGTACTATCCCCCGGTCCGGGCAACCCCGAGGTGCTCCACTACCTAGTTGAGACCACACGGAAACTTGCTCTGCACAAGCCGGTGATGGGCATCTGCCTGGGGCACCAGCTCATCGGCAGGGCTTTTGGTGCCAGAAACTTCAAGCTTAAATTTGGCCACCGTGGTGGCAACCACCCGGTCCGTGATCTTGCTACCGGGAGAGTTCACATCACCACACAGAACCATGGCTACGCTATAGACCCCGAGAGTCTTAAAGGCGGACTTGAGGTCAGCCACATCAACCTCAACGACGGCACCGTTGAGGGACTGAGACACCAGGAACTGCCCATCCTCTCAATCCAATTCCATCCCGAGGGTGCTCCCGGTCCCGAAGACAACCTCTATATGTTTGAGCACTTCCTGGAGATGGTGAAGGAGAGCCAGTAAATGTCCAAAGTTTCCAAGGTATTGGTCATCGGTTCTGGTCCCATAATCATCGGGCAGGCAGCCGAATTCGACTATTCTGGGACACAGGCGTGCAAGTCACTCCGGGAAGAGGGGGTGACCACCGTGCTGGTAAACTCCAACCCGGCGACCATCATGACAGACGAAGGCATAGCTGACATAGTCTACATCGAGCCGCTGACAGTGGATGTGCTGGCAAGAATAATAGAGCGGGAACGCCCTGATGGTATTTTGCCCACGCTAGGTGGGCAGACGGGGTTAAACCTGGCGGTAGAGCTCGGCGATGCCGGGATACTGGACAAATACAATGTCAGGCTGCTGGGTACGCCGCTGGAGACGATAAAGAAGGCAGAGGAAAGGTCACTTTTCAAGCTGCTGCTTGTCGACATCGGCGAACCTGTGCCGCCAAGCACCACCGTCCATTCGGTAGAAGAGGCGAAAGATTTTGCCCGCAAAATCGGGCTGCCGCTTATTATCCGCCCGTCCTACACATTGGGGGGCACCGGTGGCGGTATAGCCCACACAATGGAGGAACTGGAGACCGTGGTGTCTAACGGTCTTGCCTCCAGCATGAGCCACGAGGTCTTGGTGGAGAAATGTCTGCTCGGCTGGAAGGAGATAGAATTTGAAGTTATGCGCGATACCGCCGATAACTGCATTACCGTTTGCTGTATGGAAAACGTTGACCCCATGGGCGTCCATACCGGTGACAGCATCGTAGTGGCACCCAGCCAGACCCTCAATGATAAAGAATACCAGATGCTGCGCTCCGCTAGCCTGCGCATCATCCGTGCCCTGGGCATTGAAGGCGGCTGTAATATACAGTTTGCCCTCACCCCCCACCCCATAGTGGCTGAAAAGTGGGCGCCTGACCAGCTACATGTCAGCGAGAGCCAGTACTATGTAATAGAGGTCAATCCCAGGGTCAGCCGCAGCTCAGCGCTGGCAAGCAAAGCAACCGGTTACCCCATCGCCAGGGTAGCCGCCAAAATCGCCATCGGCAAGCGACTGGACGAAATTCCCAACCGTGTCACCGGAAAGACGATGGCAGCATTTGAGCCCGTAGTGGACTACTGCGTGGTTAAGGTGCCCCGCTGGCCCTTCGACAAGTTTGCCTTGGGCGACCGCACCATCGGCACTCAGATGAAAGCCACCGGCGAGGTTATGGCAATCGAGCGCTGCTTCGAAGCAGCCCTGCAAAAAGCTGTCCATTCGCTGGAATTCGGCAAGAGGACACTGCTCTGGGAAGACAAAGCCTGGACAGGGAGCACCGACATAGACTTCTTACCCCTCTACCCGCCCAATGACCTCAGGCTGTGGGCTATAATGGCTGCTCTGCGTCGTGGAGCCAGTTGCGAAGAGATAGCGCAACGCACCGGGATCGACCCCTGGTTCATCTACAAGATGCTCAACATCGTCAATATGGAGAGAAGGCTGCTTTCGGAACCACTGACCCCCGACCTGATGTGGGAGGCTAAGAGATTGGGGTTCTCTGACGAACAGATCGGTGTACTCGCTGACCGGCTACCGGAGCAAGTGCGCCAACTACGCCATAGTTGGCAGATAAAGCCGGTATACAAGATGGTAGACACTTGCGCCGCCGAGTTTGAAGCCGAGACACCGTACTTTTACAGTACCTATGAAAAGGAGAACGAAGCTAAACCGCTGTCAGGTAGCAAAGCGGTGGTCATTGGCAGCGGTCCCATACGCATTGGGCAAGGGATAGAGTTTGACTACTGCTCCGTGCACGCCGCGTGGGCTTTGAAAGACAGTAGCACTCAGAGCATAATGGTGAACTCTAACCCCGAGACTGTCTCAACCGATTTCGATACGAGTGACCGGCTCTATTTCGAGCCACTTAACGAGGAGAGTGTGCGCAATATCCTGGAGAACGAGGGGGGGCACGTACCGAATTCGCCACCACCTGCCATCGTCCAGTTCGGGGGACAGACAGCCATCAACCTAGCTGAGCCACTGGCACGCAACAATTTGTCCATACTGGGCTCAACTGCAGAGACCATAGATATAGCCGAGGACCGCCGCCGCTTTGAGGAGTTTCTCAGCCGCCTTGGAATTCCCCAGCCTCCTGGCGCTGGCGTGACCACGTTGAAAGAAGCCATCAGCACTGCCAGCCGCTTGGGCTATCCGGTCCTCGTCCGCCCAAGCTACGTCCTCGGCGGCAGGGCTATGGAGATAGTCCATAACGAAGAGGAGCTGATCAGGTATATCTCGCTAGCGCTGGAGATGGACAGTAAGCACCCGGTCCTCATCGACAAGTATTTTGAGGGTAAAGAGGTGGAGGTAGACGCGGTGAGCGATGGCGAAGATGTGCTCATACCGGGCATAATGGAACACATCGAGCGTGCCGGTGTGCACAGCGGTGACTCGATAGCAGTCTACCCAGCACTCAGCCTGTCCAAACATGAGGTGGACACCATCGTAGACTATACCATCAGGATAAGCCGCTCTCTCCAGGTGAAAGGGCTGATAAACATCCAGTTTGTCGTCATGCGGGGTAAAGACAACGAAAGCGCAATCTACGTGCTCGAAGCCAACCCGCGTTCTAGCCGCACCGTCCCGTTCATCTCCAAGGTCACCGGTGTGCCCCTGGTACGCATCGCCACCAGAGTGATGCTAGGATACAATCTGAAAGAACAGGGCTACAGGACCGGTCTGTGGCACAGGCAGAAGCTTGTCGGGATCAAGGCACCGGTATTCTCCATGTCAAAGCTGACCGGCGTGGATACATACCTGGGACCAGAGATGAAGTCCACCGGCGAGGTCATGGGAGTGGACTATACTTTCGAGGCAGCTCTGGCTAAAGCTCTTGTCGCCGCTGGGCTTATGTTACCTCACCGTGGCAACCTACTGTTCAGCATCGCCGACAGAAACAAGCAGGAGGCTCTACCCATCATCAAGGGCTTCTGCTCATTGGGTTACGGACTGTATGCCACTGAAGGTACTGCCGCCTTCCTTGAATCGCAGGGGATAAGTGTAAATATGGTCACCAAGAAGCTGGGTGAAGGACACCCCAATGTGGTGGACGTAATTAATGATGGCTTGGTGGTAGGGGTGGTCAATACCGTAACCGGCGGGCGCGTCCCACTTCAAGATGGCTTCCATATACGCCGAGCTGCCACGGAGCACCGTATCCCTTGCTTCACCTCACTGGATACAGCCAGAGTCGCCCTGCAAGCGATTACAGGTGGTAGCCAGATATTCTCGGTACGACGGCTGCGCGAATACCTCAGCGGTCATGATGATACAAGATGAAGCTGGTTGAAGCTCGAATTGTGTCAAACACAGAGCTTTTACCGGGGCATAACCTGCTCTGCATAGAGGAACCTTACATCGCCACCGTTGCCAAGCCTGGACAGTTCCTCACCATAAGGTGCGGCAACGGACTTATCCTTCGCCGTCCGTTCAGCATACATAGAACCGTCGATGGAAAACTGGTGTCAGTGTTTTTCAAGGTTGTCGGCAAAGGTACCACCTGGCTCTCACAGCGGGACAGCGGAGAGGTACTCGATCTGCTGGGACCTCTAGGGAACGGTTTTTCTCTACCCGAGTCAGCGCAAAGCCTGCTCCTCCTCGCCGGCGGCGCAGGGATCGCCCCTCTTGCCTTTCTGGCGGAATGGGCGGTGAGGCAAGACAAAAAGGTGAAACTGGTCATCGGCGCGCAGACCTCCAAATATCTTTACCCTACAGAATACCTGCCGAGCAACATAGAACAGGTCTTCGTTACCGAGGACGGCAGTTACGGCGAAAAGGGCACCATAACACAGTTCCTTGCCAGACACTCAGAGAAACTTGTCAGTCAGGCTGACTACATCTACGCCTGCGGTCCTCTGGCTATGTACCAGGAGATAGAAAACCAGAGACGCAAATGGCAACAAAAGAAAAGTGTCCAGGTATCTTTGGAGATAAGGATGGGCTGTGGTATAGGCGCTTGCTACGGGTGCAGCATAATGACTAGAAAAGGGATGAGGCAGGTCTGCAAGGACGGTCCCATTTTTGAAATCGACGACATCATCTGGGAGGAGGTCAGACTATGACAGTGATCACCAGGACACTCACCGTAGAGACCAGAGGCAACTGTCACGTAATAGACATAACACAAGACGTCACCCGTGAGCTAGATAGTTCAGGATTGAGCAACGGCATCGTAACGGTCTTCATAGCCGGCTCAACCGCCGGTGTGACCACAATCGAATACGAGGACGGGTTGATAAACGACTTCAAAAACGCCTGGGAGCGGAACATACCCCGGGACATACCGTACCAACACGATAAGAGGTGGGGAGATGGCAACGGCTATTCACATGTGCGGGCTTCAATGCAAGGTCCCTCCCTGACCATACCGTTTGCCAACAAAAAGCTGGTGCTGGGCACTTGGCAGCAAATCGTCATCGTTGATTTTGACAACCGCTCCCGGTCAAGAAAAATCGTCATCCAGTTCCTTGGCGAATAGACAAAGACACATTCCGTCCCATATATCGCCTTGATAAAGTAGACCACCGACAGTAAAATGTTGCCGAGTTTTACTCCCACCAGAGACATCCCACAAAATGCGCATATGCTTGCTCAGTTACAGGAGCTACCGCTATTCTGGCGGTCAGGGGATCTATCTTAGGTACCTTAGCCGTGCCTTATACGAACTGGGGCACGAAGTCGATGTAATTTCAGGACCACCCTACCCTGACCTAGATCCGCCAGTAAGGCTGATAAAACTGCCCAGCCTCGACCTATACTCCATGTCATCGGTCTCCAGGCTGTTCATCAACCCACTCAAACTCGACTCCATACCTGATGTCGTAGAATGGCTGGGGGTGATAAGCGGCTATTTTGCCGAGCCGCTATCCTTCGGCATGCGTGCCTATGATTTCATCCGCAGGAACACACAGTACGATGTAGTCCACGATAACCAGACCATGGCATACGGCATTCTGAAGATTCAACAACTGGGACTGCCGGTGGTGGAGACGATCCACCATTCCGTCTTCCTTGACCGCGAGCTGGCAGTGAAATCAGCCAAGTCAATCAAGGACAGAGTGGGTTTAAGATGGTGGTACTCCTTCCTAAATATGCAAAAAGCAGTAGCGCGCCGGCTCCCTTACATTATCACCGTCTCCCACGACTCAGCTGAACACATCGCACGAACTTTCAACATCCCCAAGGAAAGACTGCGCGTCGTGTATAACGGCATCGACACCAGCATCTTTTATCCTGCCCCCGAAAACAAGAGGTTGGAAAACAGGCTCCTCACCGTCACCAGCGGCAACATCGCCGTAAAAGGTCTAAACTATCTGCTCGAGGCTGTCGCTGCGCTGAGACAACAGTACCCTGTGGAACTAGTGGTCATCGGAAAAGGCGCCGATAACCCCGCTATTCAGAAGCTGACCTCCAGACTAGGTATCGAAAATTATGTCAAATTCTTGGGGGAGATAAGCACCGACGAGCTGGCAGGACAATACCGTTCAGCCACGATAGTGGTAGTGCCATCAACTTACGAGGGCTTTGGATTGCCTGCGGCAGAAGCTATGGCTTGTGGCGCGCCGGTGGTGGCGACCACCGCCGGTGCTCTTCCCGAGGTGGTCGGTGATGCCGGTCTGCTGGTACCGCCGGGCGATGTAAGAGCGCTTGTAGATGCCATCTCAGCGCTGCTGGACAATAGAGAAAAACGCTGTTCGCTTGGAGAGGCCGGACACAGGAGGACCACCCGAAATTTCAACTGGCGAACCGCAGCCAGGCGCACGCTCGACGTATACTCCGAAGCGCTGGAACAAGTGAAGCGTTCCATAAAACTGCGGTAATCTAGAACCTGCCGAAATCTACCTGTTGCCATATCTGACCATAAAGGGTAAAATGTCTCCAGTTTGTCAATAACAAAAAGATACGAAAGAAAGGGCGCATCATCTAATGCGCGTATGCTTACTCAGCTACAGGAGTTACCCCTACTCTGGAGGGCAAGGTATTTATGTCAAGCATCTCAGCCGCTCACTGCGTGACCTAGGACACGAGGTAGATGTAGTATCAGGTCCGCCTTATCCAGAGCTGGATGACGGCATAAGGCTAATTAAGTTACCGAGCCTTGACCTCTATTCACTACCGCAAAGTAAGCGCTTCTTTATTTCACCCAGAAAACTGGGCTCCCTACCCAACCTCATCGAATGGTTAGGTGTCTGCGCCGGTTTTTTTACGGAGCCATCAACCTTTGGCATACGCGCCTACAAGTTTCTCCGAGAGCAGTCGCGCTGTCACAATTACGATGTAATACATGACAACCAGAGTCTTTCCCATAGCATCTTAAAAATAAGGGACTTAGGTGTACCAGTGGTGGCCACCATCCACCACCCTATAACCATCGACCGTGACCTTGCCCTGCAGGCTGCTAGGTCTCTATGGCAAAAGTGGGGCATACAGAGGTGGTACTCGTTCGTAAACACGCAAATCAAGGTCGCTGAGAGGTTATCGCATTTCATCACTGGGTCAGAGAATTCACGCCGTGAGATCGTCGATACCTTCCACATCCCAGAAAGCAACATAAGGGTAATTTATGACGGCGTTGATGTTGGCACATTTGCTCCTGACAACACTGTACAGAGAATGGAGAATCGCATCCTTACCGTCAACAGCGGAGATATACCACTCAAGGGGTTAAAATACCTCCTTGAAGCTGTGGCTATAATTAAGGCACAGCGCAAAATCGAGCTCGTAATAGTGGGCAAACCGATGAAAAATGGCTACACCGAAGGACTCATCGAAAGCCTGGGCATCGGTGACTGCGTCACATACACTGGGAAAATACCAGTCCGAGAGCTGGTACGTCAGTATTCGCTGGCAACCATTGTGGTCGTCCCCTCAGTGTACGAAGGTTTCGGCTTGCCAGCAGCGGAGGCGATGGCATGTGGCACACCTGTTGTCTCAACTACAGCCGGTGCTTTGCCTGAAATCGTCGGTGATGCTGGGATACTGGTACCGCCTGCCAGCACAGAGGCACTTGTCCGGGCAATCACCGCTCTACTCGACGCTCCTCACCGGCGCAGACAACTCGGAGAGGCAGGCCAACAGCGTGTACGGCAGATGTTTAACTGGCACGATACTGCCAGACAGACAGTCGAAGTTTACGAGGAAGCCGTTAGATGTTCCCACGGTGCAAAAAGGTCCGTCTTGGTAGCAGATATGCCCAGCCGCCAGCCTAACGGTGACCGGTTGACAAAATCATTTTCAGGAGCAGTAGAGACATGAAGCCAGTCCATGACCAAGCAGCTGTATCGCCCAAATTGCTTCGCGCCACCGCCACCTTCATTGCTGAGAAACAGAAGGACGATGGCTCGATACCCTGGTTTGAAAATGGAGTGGTAGACCCTTGGACCCACATCGAAAATGCCATGGCTATAGATGCTGCTGGTTACCACGCCGAAGCCCAAAAAGCATATGAATGGCTAGCGGAAACACAGCTCGACGACGGTAGCTGGTATGCCTCCTACGAGGACGGCAAGCCTAAGGATACCTCCAAGGTCTCACATGTGGTCTCGTATATCGCGGTCGGTGTGTGGCACCACTATCTAAACACCAAAGAAAAACCCTTCTTGCAAAAAATGTGGTCCACCGTCTCTGCCGCCATTGATTTTGTCCTCGGAATGCGGGGAGCTGACGGCGAGATCTATTGGGCAAGGGACAACAAGGGCGAGATCTATCCTGAAGCACTGGTGACCAGCTGTAGCTCTACCTATCTGAGCCTGAAAAGCGCCCTCTGCATCTCCTCGGTTTTGGAAAAAGATAGGACCGTCTGGAAACAGGCAGCAGCAGAGCTAGCCAGAGCAATAAGGTCTATGCCTTGTCCCACCGAAGCAGCTCCCGGCAACAAGTCCTGCTTTGCCATGGACTGGTACTACCCGGTGATGTGCTCCGTTATCAACGGGGATGATGCCAAGAGAAGGATTTTACAGGGCTGGGACAGGTTTGTCATCGATGGCTTTGGCTCTCTTTGCAGCCTAGAACAGAACTGGGTCACCACTGCTGAGACAAGCGAGCTGGCACTGGCGCTGGCAGTGCACGGCGAATACCAGCGTGCCGCCACAGTGTTCAACTGGCTACAGCAGATGAGAGACAGCGATGGGGCTTACTGGTACGGGGTCGCTTTGCCCCAAAAGGAAGTCTGGCCCGAGGAAAAACCGACTTGGACCTCAGCAGCAGTTGTGCTGGCGGCTGATATGTTCCGACATATGTCAGCGACCAGTCTAGTCCTTGACCACCACCACCCCATAACGCCGTAAAACACCCAGCGTTTTGGTCATCGGCAATTCTTCAAACAGGCCCGAGGCAAGCGCCAGTTTGTAGACCTTGTAGGGTGCCTGCCCGCCCTCAGCCGGGTCCAGATAAATATCGTGAAAAACAAGAAACCCCCCGGCTAATACATGCTGACTCCAGCACCGATAATCAGCCAGCACCGTCTCCAAAGCATGACCACCATCGATAAACACCAGCCCCAGCGGAGTAGCCCACTCTTTCGCCACCACTTGGGACCTAGCTACGATGGGCACTACTGTGTCTTCGAGTCCAGCACGTTCGATAGTGGCACGGAAAAGAGGGAAGCTGTCTATTACACCTCTTTGCTGGTCATAAACCTCGGGGTCAAAATATAACTGCCCTGGCTGCTGTTCCTCCGACCCCCGGTGATGGTCTACGCTGAAAAGAACCCTTCCCCGCAGCTTGCATGCCGAGCCGATATACACTGTGGACTTGCCGCAAAAGCTGCCGATTTCTAAACAAGGCCCCAGCAGGCAAGCTTCTAGAGCCAGTTCAAATAACCTTTTCCCCTCTTCAAGGGCAAGAAATCCTTTGATCTCGGCAGCAAAAGGTGGTATCAGCTTTTTAGCCTCCAATTTACCTTTTACAGTATAGCAAATAAGACTGCTGCTAAGATAATAGAACCTCCACAGGAATCAATCGAGAGTAGCGTTTTTTTATTCAGGCTGTTGCCTTCACCTTAACTCTTTCCCGCCCTCACTCTGACTATCTCCCAGAGGGAGAGAGGACTGAAAGGACTTGCCCCCGTCCTAACCCTCTCCCCCGTAGGGAGAGAGGACTTCCTCTCTAGACTTCCTCTCCTTGGAAGGGAGAGGATTGAGGTGAGGGTGAACCTTGAACAAAGCTTTATTGGGCTTTGTTCCCCTGGCAACAGGTCAACCAAAAGAAAAAGCCTGAATAAAAGATACACTACCCAGTCGGGACTGTCAGACTAGAGAAGGTCCGACCTTTGACAAAAAGGTCAAAACCGTCTAGACTCTGATACAGTCAGTATGAGACACAACACAGGACAGACCCCGACAGACTACCCCAAAACGGGCTGAGCTGAAGACCACACTCTCGGTCAAGCTGGAGCTTCCCTTGCCGAAGGAGGTACAAAAAGTATTATGAAATACAGGATAGCCATGCTCATAGCCTTCTCTATCGCCTTGGTCGTGTTTTCTGGCTGCAAGGGCGGTGGGGCACCGCTGTCCGAAAAGGAGATCGTAACCGTAAGCCGTGGTGACCTCATAGTCACCATCTCTGCAGACGGAACGCTGAAGATGCCCCGTGAGGTGCAGCTCAAATTCGGCACGCCGGGCACGGTGAAAGAAGTCTATGTGAAAAAGGGTGATAAGATTAGAGCTGGGACATTGCTTGCCAAACTAGATGACAGCACCCAAAGGCTTGCTGTGGAGGCAGCCCAGTACAAAGTGGAGCTGGCTCTGAATGACCTTCTGGAGAAGGTACACCCGGCAGTCATGGGTTACCCACGGATGTACCCTGACCCAGTTGCCGCCGTCCGTGCCGAGCAGGCTGTGGAAGAACTAAAGCAGGCACAGGTATACTTAAGCCAAGGTGACCGTGCCAGGCTAGCAGCACAACTACGACTTGCCCTGCATGACCTTGAAGCAGTTGAAAAATTGCTCAAAGTCCCACCGCTAGAAATATCGCTGAAAAAGATCGACGAGACCACCGGTGAGGAGATTGAAAACTATCCAGAGGTCTCTCTAGCGATAAGAATGGTGGAACAGAGCATCGACCAACTTAGGAGCCTTCAAGCAGGTTCTGAGAAAAACGACTACAGCGCAGCAAAGCTGGCAGCCGTGGCACAGCAAGTAAACAAGACATATCAGCAAGTAAAGAACATCAGCGGCAGGGTACGGATATCCCAGCGCATCGGCGAGTGCTGTCTGCAACTGACAACACAGGGCATGAGGTCTGATGGTACCACAGGTGGGATGCCCTTCGCCTACCCTGACACCTCCACTGTCCTCGCTGTGCTTGACCAGGCGGCACAAACTTTGCAGGACCTGCAACTGTGCCAAGAACAGTCATGTAACGGACTCGAGTTCGCCACCAGATTACGCATGGCACAGCACGACATCGAGACCAGCCGCAGCATACTGGAAAGCAACCAACTCGTTTTTCGTAGCGGTGTAAATTTGAAAGCTTTAAGGGCTGCCAACTTGAATATACAGCTTGCTGAAGCTGACTTGAAACGGACTAAAGAGGAACTGATGAAGACAGAGATTTTAGCACCGTTCGACGGCACAGTTGTTGACATAGGAGTCAAAGTAAACGACCAGCTTTCCTCCTTTGATTACTCCACCAAGACAGCCATCTACCTAGTGGACACCGCTACAGTGGAGTTCGAGGGCACTGTGGACGAGGTCGATATCTATAAGGTGAAGGTAGGGCAGGAAGCGATTGTGACCACGGACGCGCTTCCCGGCGTCCAACTAAAAGGTAAGGTGATTTTCATTTCGCCCGTTGGGACCAGTATCGCCGGCGTGGTTGAATTCCCAGTGACCATAGCAGTTGAACCTTCGGGTATCGAGCTAAAAGGCGGGCTCAGTGCCAGCGCTGACATCATCGTCGAATCGTATCAGAATGTGCTGCTGCTCCCCAGCAGGGCAATAAAAGGCAGTCCAGGTGCCTATTATACTGAGGTCCTTATCGATGAGAAAAAAGGCATTACCGAAAAACGCCCGGTGGAAATAGGTGCCCAGTCCTCCGGGGTCACAGAGATAGTCTCAGGACTAGAAGAGGGCGAGAGGGTGGTGATGGAGCCCGCCAGGATAAGGTCACCACTATCCTTCCGTTAGAATAGCATCGCCGCCGATAAAGTTGGACTCGAGTCATGATCAAACTTGAGAACATAGTCAAAATCTACAAGCTGGGCAATGTACAGGTAAGGGCGCTCGACGGCATCACCTGCTGTATCGAAGCAGGGGAGATGGTATCCATAATGGGTCCCTCTGGTTCAGGTAAGTCTACCCTGATGAACCTCATCGGTTGCCTAGACAAGCCCACATCAGGTAAATACGAGCTAGACGGCGTAGATGTCAGCCGCCTGAAGGATGACCAGCTTGCTGAAATTAGGAACAGGAAAATAGGCTTCGTCTTCCAGTCGTTCAATCTCCTGCCCCGGGCTTCAGCGCTGGCAAATGTGGAACTGCCTCTGGTATATTGCCGGGACGGCAACCGCAACCGACGCCAGAAAGCCCTTGAAGCTCTAAAAGCCGTAGGACTGGAACATCGTGCCCACCACCGCCCCACAGAAATGTCAGGCGGGGAGCAGCAGCGCGTTGCCATCGCCAGGGCGCTGGTCAATAGCCCAGTTATCATCCTCGCCGATGAACCAACCGGCAACCTGGATACCCAGACCAGCCACAGCATAATGCTCCTGTTACAACAATTGAACCGGCAGGGAATCACCATCGCCCTGGTGACACACGAAGAGGACATCGCCGCTTACACCAGGCGCACTATCTACCTTAGAGACGGCAAAATCGTGGGAGAGAAAAAACGATGAATCTGTGGGAAAGCATAGTCACCTCGTGGGACTCACTTTTTAGCAATAAGATGCGCTCTGCGCTGACGATCCTGGGCATTGTCATCGGCGTCAGTGCCGTGGTATTTCTGGTGTCGTTTGGCAGAGGGCACCAAGCCAATGTCACCGCCGTCTTTGAGAGTATGGGGGCAAACGCCATATACGTCACCAGCTCAACAGGCATGTCTCAGGCAATGGCTGGTGGGGCAAGCCTAACGCTTGAGGATGCCGCAGCAATAGCCAACCCGGCACGCGCTCCTTCGGTAGCTCTGGTGGCACCAATCATAGAGAAGATGACCAAGGTGGTCTACGGAAACAAGAACAAGACCATAAATATCATGGGGACAACTCCAGAGATTGCCGAGATAATCAGTTACCCCGTTGCCAGAGGGGAGTTCATTACCGGGGAGCATGTCAGGTCAGGCGATACCGTGGCAGTGCTAGGTGATAAGACCGCCTCAGACCTCTTCGGCGATGAAGACCCAATGGGTAAGACAATCAGAATAGGTGGCACCAGGTTTAGAGTCATCGGCGTCCTCGAGAAAAAAGGGGGGTTTTTTGCCTCCGCAGACGACTTCATCATGATACCCATCACCACCATGCAGTCCAGGCTGCTGGGTACCACTAGCCCCCGGGGGCGCCCTGTCCAGACCATCGCAGTGAAGGCGGTGAACACTGACCGCATACCGGCTGCCCGTGATGAGATCACCACAATTCTAAGGCAGCGGCACCATATCGGTGCCAATGAGGACGATGACTTCGTCGTCATAGACATGCAGGAAATCCTGACCCGAATGAATCAGGTCCTAGGTATCTTCCAGGTATTCCTGGGCAGCGTGGGGGCAATCTCCCTGATAGTTGGTGGCATCGGCATCATGAACATAATGCTGGTCTCAGTAACCGAGCGCACCCGTGAAATAGGCATCAGAAAGGCAGTGGGGGCTAAAAGGGGCGACATCCTGCGCCAGTTCCTCGTCGAGTCAGCAATGCTCAGCCTTTCAGGGGGGATAATTGGACTGATAATAGCAGCCACCGGTGCCTTCCTCATCACCGGTGTACAACTCGGACCTTATCCAGTAAAAGCACCAATGTCGCCCGATATTGTGATCATTGCCTTGTCTGTGGCAATCTTTGTTGGCCTCGCCTCGGGTATCTATCCGGCTTACAGGGCTGCCAGCCTTGACCCCATCGAATCACTGAGACATGAGTAACGGACCTATTTACCCAGCACCAGTGATAAGAATTCAGCCCGTGTAGCCGCACGACTGCGGAAAAGTCCTCTGGTAGCCGAAGTGACCACATTACTGCCGGGCTTCTTGATGCCACGCATGGTCATGCAAAGGTGCTCCGCCTGAATGACCACTGCCACTCCATCCGGCTGCAGAGCCTCCAGTATAGCATCAGCTATCTGAGAGGTCATGCGCTCTTGGAGCTGCGGTCGCTTGGCAAAAATCTCCACCACCCGCGCCAGCTTGCTGATGCCTACTACCCTCCCCTCCTCATTAGGTATATAGCCGACGTGAGCAACACCATAAAATGGCAACAGGTGGTGTTCACACAGTGAATAGAAGGGGATGTCTCTCAATATGACCATCTCGCGGTGCCCCACCTCGAAACCCACCGACAGCTCAGCCTTGGCATCCATATCCATCCCGGCGAAAAGCTCAGCATACATCTCGGCAATACGTTGCGGGGTACCACGCAGCCCCTCCCTGCTTAGGTCTTCACCTATGGCCTCGAGGATGGAGCGCGCCGCAGCTTCTATTTTGGCTGTATCGACCACAATGCCCCTCCTGATGTTTTCAGCTTAGCGCCTAGCATGGACTTCCCTGTCCAGAAACCTCACAGAGGTCGCGTCCACCGTTGCATAAAGCTCTGCCCCTAGGTACAGAGCCGGGCTGATTTTATTCATGTCCAGAGTCCCCCTAACTGTGAGCACATCGCTGACAAAATGGACAGCCACAATCTCACCCACCACCCAGATATGGTCACCATATTCCCGGTTGTCTACCATCCGACATTCATAGGTAGCATAGGCGTCCCTTAAAATGGGCGCGCTGGTCTTAAGCGGCTTTTCCTCCTCAATGCTGAACTTTTTGAATTTGTCCACTTCTTTGCCACCACTACCACCCACAGAGGCTATCAGTGCTGCCCGCTCAAAGGGCAGAAAGTTGATGGCAAACTCTTTACTCTCGAGGAGAAGCTGATAGGTATACCTCTTAGGAGCGATGGAGACACCGTAGAGCGGCGGCTTAAAGGAGATGGAGCTGTGCCAGGCGACCGCCATGGCATTCTTTAGCCCCCCAGCCTGTACCGTGAGGATCGCAGCCACTTTGGGGTAGTGCTGATAGAACTCTCCGATATTCTCGGTGACCGTTTTCGCCATCATCCCTCCTTTCCCCGACAACTATCGCCAGCCCAGAACCCGTTCGACAGCTTCCAGCTCCGGAGACACCTCTGTCAAGGACTCAGCAAACTTCTTCGAAAAACTGGGGTCTTTAAGACCGCTGCCAGTAATAATGCACACCGCCCTTTTTCCACGCAGGTCAAGTCCCTGCTTCGCCATTTTGATAAGCCCCGCCACCGAAGCTGCCGAAGCCGGCTCACCGAAGACCCCCTCCCTCCTGGCAAGCAGCTTATAGGCGGCTATGATCTCTTCGTCGCTAACGCAGTCGATGACACCACCCGACTCATCACGGGCTTTTACCGCACCTTGCCAGCTAGCCGGTTTACCAATGCGTATTGCAGTAGCCACCGTGCGTGGTTTCTCCACAACCTTGCCTCTGACAATAGGTGCCGCTCCAGCAGCCTGAAAGCCCATCATCTTCGGTGTCTGGCTAGCTTTGCCAGCCCACCTGTATTCTACAAACCCCTTCCAGTAGGCGGTAATATTGCCAGCGTTGCCTACTGGGATGAAGAGGTAGTCCGGGGCATCTCCTAGCTCGTCAACGATCTCGAAGGCGGCAGTCTTCTGTCCTTCCAGGCGGTAAGGGTTTACCGAGTTGACCAGCGTCACCGGGTGTTTCTCTGCCAGATTGCGCACTATCTGCAAGGCCTGGTCGAAATTCCCCTGTATGGCAACGATCCTGGCACCATAAGTAATAGCCTGTGCCAGCTTACCCATAGCTATCTTGCCACTTGGCACCACCACGATGACCTCAAGACCGAAACGGGCACCAAAAGCCGCCGCCGAAGCGCTGGTGTTACCTGTGGAAGCACAGATTATACTCTTGCTCCTTTCCTCCACCGCCTTGGCCACCGCCACCACCATCCCCCTGTCTTTAAAAGAACCGGTGGGGTTACAGCCTTCCAGCTTGAAATAGAGCGCACCACAGCCCAGCTCTCTCTCCAGCCACACCGACCTTACCAGTGGCGTATCACCCTCGCCAAGCGTGATCATCGGCGTAGCTGCTGTCAGCGGCAGGAAATCACGGTACCGGAGCAGGACACCGCGCCCCATTTCTTTAAGCCTCGACTCTGACAAAGTTGTTTATCTCCCTGACCACAGCCAACCTTTCCGTCTCCTTAAGGGCAAGCCGTACAGCCTCCTCTTTAGCTGGGTGCGTCATGATCACGATCTCGGCGGTCTGGGTCGCAGGATCGCTCTCCTTCTGGATCACCGCCGAAATGCTGATATTGTGGTCACCAAGTACCTTCGAAATCTGGGCTAACACCCCAGCCCTGTCAGCCACATTCATCCGCATATAGTACCTGGTCTCCACTTCAGACATCGGCTTGACCTTAAGTCCACTCTCCCGCGGCAGCCTCGCTGGGCTCACTGTGCCCCGGTTTATATGCTGAGCAATTTTTATCACATCTGAGACAACGGCGCTCGATGTCGCCGATGGACCAGCACCCTGACCATAGAATATCACATTTCCCACAAGGTCACCCTCAACATTTATAGCGTTGTAGACCCCGTCTACCTTAGCCAGCAGCGATTCCTCAGGAATAAACACAGGGTGCACCCTCGCTTCCACATGCTGACCGGTGCGTTTGGCGATCGCCAGTAACTTAATGGCATACCCCAGCTCGTGGGCATAGCGGAAATCACGCGCCTGAAGCCGGGAAATGCCCTCGTGGTAGACCTGCTCCGGCTTTATCTCGGTGCTGAAAGCGATGGTGGACAGGATAGCCAGCTTATAAGCGGCATCAACACCCTCGATGTCTTTGGACGGGTCTGCCTCAGCATACCCCAGCTCCTGTGCCTTCTTCAAAGCCACCGAAAAGTCGATCCCCTCTTTTGCCATCCTGGTCAGGATGTAGTTAGTGGTACCGTTCAAAATAGCGTAAATAGCCCTGACCTCGTTGGCAACGAGGTCCTCCTGAAATGGGGCGATGAGCGGTATGCCGCCGCCGACGCTGGCTTCATAGCGCAGCGACACCTTGTGCCTGTCAGCCACCGTCTGCAGTTCTGTCCAGTGTTTAGACATCACCTCCTTATTAGCCGTGACCACATGCTTGCCCCGCTTCAAACACTCCAGTATATACTCGAAGGCAGGGTGCTCACCGCCGATAAGTTCGATGACGATGTCGATTTCAGGGTTACCCACGATATCATTGAACTCCGTGGTAAACAGCGAGCGCTCAATGCCAAGGGCCCCATGCTTGCTCACATCACGCTCCAGTACCCTCTTCAGCACTAGCCTGCTGCCAGCTTCACGTGCCAGCGTTTCTGGTTTACCCAGCAGGACTTTAGCCACGCCGCTACCGATCACCCCCAGTCCCATAAGACCTATGCCTATACTTTCCCCATCTGCCATTGTCACTTACTCCTGTCTTTCAGCACCTTCTTGATCGCCCACATCTGCTGCTCCGCAGAGAGCAGCCTTTCAATTCTGTAGCCTTTCCGCACTTCGGATAGCCACTCAGCAAAGGCGTCCGTCTTCAGGCTTTCGCGTATGTCATCATCCAGCTTCCTGTCAGTCTCCCTTTCCACCACCTTTATCACCCAGTAACCCCCCTTGGTCTGCCTGGTGACATCGGGAGTTGGCTGGCTAAAGCTGCCCGGCTCCAACCTGAAGGCAAGCTGCGACAAAGTGCCAGTATCGCTCCACTTCTGCACCCAGCCGAGGTCTCCCCCCTGCTCCCTGCTGGCTTTATCTTGCGAGAACTCTTTTGCCAGGGCGGCAAAGTCCTCGCCATTTTCCAGCCTCTCCCTAATCTCCATTGCCTCCTTTTTGGTACCCAGTAGAATGCCGCGGATGTGGTTCCCCTTGCCCTCTTCTTTTTCCACCACCTCGACAATCCAATAGCCTATGTTCTTGGTTATCGAAGCATCATACGACGGCGGGCTTACCGTCCCCGGCTCAAGAGAAAAGACAAGGTCTTCAAACGTGGCACTGTTTATGCCAAATACCCTGTCGACATACCCCTTAGGCACCCACCCCAGCTCACCGCCATAGCTCTTTGTCACCGTCTCTACGGTGAACTCCTTAGCCAGAGCCAGGAAGTCTTCGCCCTGGCTTACTCGCTCAGCAATACTCTTCGCCGTGTCCTCGTCCTGAAGTAACATCGCCTGCACGTAAGCCTGCTCGCAGGACACAGGCACCATGGCATCAAAGTATTCCTTCAGCATCTTGCTCGTCAGCAGGCGTGCGGTGACAAAGTCACTGTAAGCCTTATCGTCAGACAGGTTTGCAACCTTAAGCCCTTCCTTTACCTCTTCGTTGGTAACACTGAAGCCAAGCTTGGGCGCCTCCCGCCTGATCAACTCCCCCTGCTCCATGGCCCCAAGGACAAGCTCCGCTACAGTAGGTAGCATGGCGTCTTCCTGCCCCTGACTGTAGACCCTAAAAAGCTTTAGGTAGTAGTCCATTCTGAATACAGCATCGTCCACCTTCAGCACCGGCTGGCTCAGTGGCTTAAGCTCCTCCGCATAGTACCCATAGCCAGTATATGCTAGGACGAAGGCGAAGAAGAGACAGCCAGCGACCAGAGTGACCTGCTGTATCCTCCGCTCGCGCCGCCATTTCGACAACTGGCGCCGCGTAGGTGCCCGCACCACGGCGGGCTTAGACTTCTTAGCCATTGCTTAGCCCTTAATTCCAGCCCAACAAAGAAATGAATTGTCCCAGACCGTCTAATTATGATAACATATCAGCACCGATAAGACTACGGGGTGTAGCGCAGCCTGGTAGCGCACCTGAATGGGGTTCAGGTGGTCGGCGGTTCAAATCCGCCCACCCCGACCACAGTGTAGGGCTATTATTACCATTGCTAGCTTAAAGCATAACCAATAAGCTTATAGGCAAGCTTGGCGGCAAGAAAAGCGCAATGGTCTGGTCCCTCCCCCGGGCATAGCTCCACCAAGTCAAAGCCCACAATACGCCGTCTCCGGGCAACGAGCTTAAGCAAACTCAACACCTGGTGCCATTGCATGCCTCCAGGTTCAGGGGTGCTCACTGCTGGCATCACCGACGGGTCGAAGACATCCAGGTCTATGGTGACATAAACATGCTCCTGCAGACCGTCTACAACCTCCTCCGCGCCTCCCAGCCTGCCCTCTGGCTCCTCGATAAACAAACACTTGATGCCACTACGCTCCATAAACTGCCTTTCCTCGAGGCTGAGACTGCGCACACCAACCTGCACCACCGGACAGTATTCAAACACACGACGCATCACACAGGCATGTCCATACCTCGTCCCCAGGTACTCATCGCGGAGGTCTGCATGGGCATCTAGCTGCAAGACGTTCAGGTCAGGAAAATTTTCCTTGAAAGCACGTACCGCTCCCAGACTGACCGAATGTTCACCACCCAGAACCACCACAAATTTTCCCTCTGCAACTAGCCCCGCCACCACCTGATATACCCGCTCCACCATGTCCTCAGGACTACCCATTACTGGCTCTATCTCATCGAGGGTATGGATGCCCACTTCATGTATCTCAGCACCGAGCTCCATGTCATACAATTCTAGATACCGGGAAGCTTCGATAACCGCCCTAGGTCCATGACGCGAACCGCCATGCCATTCTGAGGTGCCGTCATAAGGTACCGGCACGATGACCACTCTAGCCCGTGCACGGTCACTGTAAGGAGGTGTCAGTCCAGCAAAGTTGTGTGACAATAGGGGAAAGTCCTGTCCTCTACCCATTAGCTACCCGAGTGTATGCTGGGGGGAAGCATCACCAACCGCTGAAAGCTCTGTCCTATCCCAGTCCCTGTCAAGTAGACGCGTGGAAAACTTGACCAACTTGAACCGCTCCCGGAAAAACTCTATAGCCGATTCGGCATCAAAGTCCTTGCAGGAAAAAACATCTATGTTCACATAGCACCGCTCGGCAAAGGTGTGGACGCTGATGTGGCTTTCGGCAATGAACACGAAACCAGAGACCCCCCAGTCTTCAGGCTTAGGGCCCTTATAAGTAAGAACAAAGGGCTGGGAGATCTTAGTCATCCCTATCCTGGCAGGATAGGTATCCAGCAGCTCATATATAAACCGCTCGTCCTGCATAGCTTTCGGGTCGCTACCAAAACCATCGATGATCAGGTGCATTCTGCCTCCTCAAGTAAGAATCTGCGCAACTCAAAGAGGGCTGATATGACCGCCCTTTGCCTTGCCCGTGCACGATTACCAAATGACCTCCTCTGAAAACTCCTCATCTCCTTACCACTGTCCACACTGATAAAAATATTCCCTGCGGTGCCGCTATCAGCCTCCCCTCCCCCATCGGAGCCAATAAGACTAAAACCAATAGATGCCCCCATGGTGCTTCTGACAGCACCCGCCATAGCCTCAGCCAACTCCACGCTGGCGCCGCCATGCCTGTCCTTCGTGCCAGAGTCAATGCCAAAAGCCTTCACCGCTTCCAGACTACAGGCAACAAGCCCGCCCTTGAAATAGCTCGAGCAATCAGGGACATCTGCCATCATGCTCGCAAGCAAGCCGCCAGTATACAACTCTGCGGTGGCAATAGTCAACCCCCTCGCCTTCAATAGCGAGCCCACGGCACCCTCCAGACTGTCCGAGTCCACCCCCCAAATATAGTCACCGATTATCCCCCGGACATCAGCCTCCCGCTGCTCAATAAGGCTGCGGGCTTCCATTTCACTCGCTGCTTTGGCTGTGATACGCAGATATATGCCATCCCTCTTAGCATAGGTCGCTAGCGTTGGGTTTGTGGACGACAGAAACCTGCTCACCTGTTCGTCCACCTCTGCCTCCGTCAAGCCAAAGGTCTTGATCGTCCTGGAAACAATAACATGACCACCGGCAAGCTGCCTCAACCTAGGGAACACCTCCCTCGTCCACATCAACTGCATCTCTCCGGGAGGTCCCGGCATGGTAATTATGACCCGATTGTCCTTTTCTATCCACCAGCCGGGGGCAGTCCCCCTGGGATTAGGGATAATTTTAGCTGATGGGATCACCGCTGCCTGCTTGATATTGCTCGGCGGCATCTCCATCCCGTAACGCCTGAACAGCTCCTCAAAACGCTTCACCAGCTCGCCATCGATGGTGATCTCCTCACCCAGAAATTCAGCGACAGCCTCTCTGGTGACATCGTCCTGGGTTGGTCCCAGACCGCCGGTCACAATGATAACATCAGAGCGCTGCCAGGCTAGCTTCAAAGTATCGATAATCCTCTTCTGATTGTCGCCCACCGTGGACATGAAATGAAGGTCAAGCCCGAGCTGTGGCAGTTCGCTTGCCAGATAAGCGGAGTTTGTGTCGGTTATCTCCCCCAGGAGCAGTTCAGTGCCAACGGTGATTATCTCAGCCTTCATCTTGCGCTGCTGCCCGCATACATCAACACCTTATCGCAGAGACGCCAAGATACTTTTCCACTAGCGCCATGGCACAGTACTTACCGCACATACTGCACGCGGGACCGCTGCTTCTATACTTCTCATGGACCGCCCTGACCTTCTCCGGGTCAAGAGCCAGCTTCGCCTGCGATTCCCAGTCAAGGTTCTTTCTGGCAGCAGACATACTCCTGTCCCAGTCACAAGCCCCCTTTATTCCGCGGACGATGTCAGCAGCGTGGGCAGCGATCCTGGAGGCTATCACCCCTGCCTTCACATCATCGCTGTCAGGTAATGAAAGGTGCTCCGCCGGAGTAACATAACAGAGAAAGTCAGCCCCCGCAGCCGCAGCTATAGCAGCGCCAATGGCGCCAGCAATATGGTCATAGCCAGCGGCGATGTCCGTTACCAGTGGTCCCAGCACATAAAAAGGCGCACCTCGGCACAGGCTCTTCTCAAGCTGCACATTGGCAACTATCTGGTCCATCGGCAGGTGCCCTGGTCCCTCTACCATCACCTGGACACCAGCTTCCCTAGCTCTCTCCACCAGCTCCCCCAGAACGATAAGTTCCTCGACCTGCGGGCGATCAGTCGCATCCGCCAAGCTGCCTGGGCGCATGCCATCGCCCAGACTCAAGGTAACATCATACTCACGTGCTATATCGAGCAACCGTTCAAAGTACTCATAAAGCGGGTTCTCACGGTCATTGTGCAGCATCCAGCCGATGAGGAACGCCCCTCCCCTGGAAACCACATCGGTGAGCCTCTTCTGTCGCTTCAACCGCTCGATAGTCGCCAGAGTGACGCCACAGTGGACAGTCATAAAGTCCACACCTTCTTTCGCTTGCTGCTCGATGGCGGAGAAGATGTCGTCAACGGTCATACCCACTATGGCACCACGCCTCTCAATGGCTTCGATCCCGGCTTGATATATCGGGACAGTGCCCACGGGCAGGTGACTGGCTTCAATGATCGCCCTGCGGACGGCAGAGATATCCCCGCCTGTGCTCAAGTCCATCACCGTGTCGGCACCGAACTGTATAGCAACGCGCAGCTTCTCCAGCTCGCTATCCACCGTCCCAAAATCAGATGATGTGCCGATATTGGCATTCACTTTAACGCGCAGTCCCTGCCCTATGCCACAGGGGACAAGGTTGTGGTGGTTCACGTTCGCAGGAATAACGGTCCTGCCCTCAGCCACATTTCTGAGGACAAATTCTTCGCTCACCCCTTCGGCATCTGCAACATGCTTTTGCTGCGGCGATAAGATGCCCTGTCTTGCCAGCTCCAGTTGAGTCATATCTCCACCGTCTTTGAAATCATGCCTAAATATACCATATAACTGAACTCACAAACAAGGACATATGGCGTAGCTCCGACAACCCAGACCGGGTAAATACCGGGCAGAAAACTTAATGGGGCTAGCGCAGGCTACGAGCTACTGGAGCGGGAGACGGGACTCGAACCCGCGACAGCCTGCTTGGAAGGCAGGTACTCTACCACCTGAGTTACTCCCGCACGCCATACCCATTTTAGCTACAAGGTGCAGCCCTGTCAAAATGCGGGTAGTGTACCTTTTATTCAGGTTTTTTCTCTGGGGTAACCTGTTGCAATAGGAACAAAGTCTGAAAGTTTGTTCAAGGTTCACCCTCACCTTAGTCCTCTCCCATCAAGGGAGAGGAAATTTAGAGAGGAAGTCCTCTCTCCCCCGCCGGGAGAGAGTTAGGCCGTAAGGTGGCGTTGGGTGTCACTCCAACACCCTCTCTCCCCCTGGGAGAGAGTTAGGTACTGTGATTGCCCTCAATAGACACAACTTCCTCTCTCCCCCTGGGAGAGAGTTAGAGTGAGGGCGTGAAAGAGTTAGAGTGGAGTGAAAGCCTCAAAAAGAACGCTACTAAAATGCGCTAGGTATATGTCCCTCACCTTAAAGCTTGTTGTCCGCAGACCACGCTTGGTACAATGGAGGGCGCTTTCGCCAAAGACGGTGCTCCCATGTTCGCCATCGAGACCAGAGACCTGACCAAAAAATTCAAAGACATCACCGCAGTATCTAAGGTCAACCTTCAAGTCCACGAAGGCGAATGCTACGGACTACTAGGCCCCAACGGTGCCGGCAAGACCACGCTCATCAGAATGATAACAGCCGTATCCCCGCCGACCGCCGGTGAGATACGCGTTTTCAACCGTGACCTAAAGCTGCACTCCCGTGAGATAAAAGCCTTGCTTGGGGTAGTCCCCCAGGTGGACAACATTGACCCAGACCTTACCGTTATCCAGAACTTAGTCACCTTCGCCCGCTACTTTGACATCCCCAAAAAAGAAGCCCTAAGGCGCAGCCACGAAATCTTGAGGCTCTTCCAGCTCGATGACAGGAGCAACAGCCCCATCAGGGAGCTTTCCGGAGGCATGCGCCGCCGCCTTCTCATAGCCAGGGGGCTGATCAACTCCCCCAGACTCCTGGTCCTCGATGAACCCACCATTGGACTCGACCCCCAGGCTAAACATCTGGTATGGGACAAACTGGTGGAACTAAAAGCGCTGGGGATCACCCAGCTACTTTGCACCCAAAATATGGACGAGGCTGACTTCCTCTGCGACCGTGTCGCCATAATGCACCAGGGAAAAATCATAGAGACCGGTACCCCGAAGGCGCTTATCTCAAAACACATCGGTAGCAATGTCTGGGAAATAGAGCTGGACCCCGGTATGAAAAACAGCGTAGTTAAAATACTTGAAGAGAGGAAGCTCAGCGTTGACACAGCAGGTAACAGAATCTACCTATTCAAGGAAGAAGATATGGTAGCGGTAAAGGGACTATTCCCACCACAGAAAATCAGGAACCGTCCTCCTACACTTGAAGACGTATTCTTCAAACTCACCGGGAGGTATCTCACCGAATGAGACTCTTCTCGCGCCGCTCCATCAGAATGTGGCAGCGCAACCGGGACGTATTTTTCCGGCTGTGGCATGCCGAGACGCCGGCTTTCGTCGCCGAACCGGTGATAATACTGCTCGCCATGGGACTGGGCTTAGGGGCTTATGTGGGCTTGGTTGATGGACAGAGATATATCGAGTTCATCACCCCAGGGCTGATAGCCGGCTATGCCATGTTCAGCGCCAGCTTCGAATGCACTTATGGCAGCTTCGTCCGTCTGGAGCACCAGAGGACTTTTGACGCCATCATAGCCACACCACTGGACATAGAAGATGTGGCTGCTGGCGAGATCTTCTGGGGGGCAACTCGGGCTGCCATGACCGGCACTGCCATGCTAATAATAGCCAGCGCCTTTGGTCTAGTGCACTCCCCTTATGCACTCCTGGTACCGCTGGTCTGCTTCATAGAAGGGCTGATGTTCGCCTCCATCGCCCTGTTCTTCACCTCAATAGTACCCTCAATTTACAGCTTCAACTACTACTTCAGCCTGTTCATCACGCCCATGTTCTTCTTCAGCGGGGTGTTCTTCCCCCTGTCCTCCTTCCCGGTGCTGGTACAAAA
>CALJTV010000051.1 GCA_937975645.1 uncultured Dehalococcoidia bacterium
GCCAGGGAAGCGAGGATGCCCAGAAAACAGAGCACGGCGAAGATGATGAAGGCGGTGTTGAGGCTGATAATGAAGGCTGCGTGGTATTGAGGGGTGATCTGCACCCTGCCTAGATAAACGGCGAACACCAGCATCACTATCCCCAGACTGAAGGTCATCCCTACCTGCCTGACCGTTGCCAGCACCGCCGAAGCCACGCCATATGACCGCCTTTCCACAGAGCCCATCACCGCATTGGTGTTGGGTGAGGCGAACAGAGCAAAGCCGACACCGATGACCACCAGGCTGGCTATCACAAAGGGTAGCCCGCTGTCACTGCCCAGGAAGATGAACGGCACCAGCCCGACGGCGGAAAGTGCCATGCCGATGGAGGCGATGACCCTGGGCTCCACCCTATCGGACAACCTGCCGGCTAGCGGCGAGAAGACTGCCTGCACCACTGGAGAAGTCACCAGCACTATCCCTGCAGTCTGCGGGCTAAAGCCCTTGATGTACTGGAGGTAGAGGCTGATGAGGAACCCCACAGCGAAGGTGGCACTGTAGTTTATCAGCGCCGCTAGGCTGGACATGGCGAACACGGTGTTTTTGCGGAACAGCGCTATATTCAGCACTGGGCTGGTTGTCCTCATTTCCCACATAACGAAGGCGACGCCGCCGATGATGCCGGCAAGGATAAGCCCGGCACCGGACATCCCCGGCAGGTGAGTGAAGCCATACATCACCGCCACCAGGGACAAGCCATAGACCGCCGAGCCGAGGATATCAAGCCTTTCACCCCTGGCTTCAGCCCACTCCCCCTGCAGTTTCCACAGGGTGAAAGCTAGGACTACCAGCCCTAGGGGCACATTTACCCAGAAGATGCTCCTCCAGCCGAGGTGTTGGGTGAGCAGTCCACCGATGAATGGGCCCACCGAAAGCCCGGCATATAGCGCAGCGGCGTTTATCCCCAGCACCCTTCCCCTCTCCTCGGGTGGAAATACCGAGGTCAGAATAGCCACCGCTGTGGAGAACAGCATCGCCCCGCCTATCCCCTGGAGCACCCTAAAGCCGATGAGCATCGCTGCAGAGTTCGATAGCGCTGTGAGTGCCGAGCTGACGATAAAGGTGAGCACTCCATAGGTGAACACCCTTTTCCTGCCGTAAATGTCTGCCAGCCTGCCGATGGGGACAAGCGTCATCGAGGATGCCAGCAGGTAAGCTGTAGCCACCCAGCCGAGCAAAATGGCGTCCATTCTGAGTTCCTTCCCGATCGAGGGCAGGGCAACATTGATGGAAGAGCCCATGAGCGGCGTCAAGAACGATGCCAGCATAGTCACTAGCAAAGTAGCCGCGCGACTTGGCGCCTTTTGTGGGTCTGTTTCAGACTGCGAAACGGGCATAAACTGGCTGCATTTTACCACCTGACTGCATGGTGAGACAAAAGCGGCTGGTGACAAACGGCAGCCTGTGGTGTATGCTATATTCAAACGCCGCAGAAAAGGATGTACCCGGATGAGACGACGGTCAGATGCTTATCTGGACATTGAGACCACCGGACTTTCCCCCTTCTATGACTATATAACCGTCATCGGAGTCCTCCGCTGCAACGGCAGCAAGGGCGAGCTTGTCCAGCTCGTCGGCAATGAGGTGACCCGAGGCAACCTAATCACCGCCCTCGCCGGGGTGGGGACGATATATACTTACAACGGCAGCAGGTTCGATCTCCCCTTCATTGGAGTTGCCCTTGGCATCGACCTGGCAACGCAATATAAGCACCATGACCTGATGTACGACTGCTGGGCTTGTAACCTGTATGGCGGCTTGAAGATGGTGGAGAAACAACTGGGCATCTCTAGGCAACTGCAGGGGATAAACGGCTATGAGGCGGTGAGGCTGTGGTGGAGCTACCTCAGGGGTGGGAATGAGGAAGCCCTGAGGCTGCTTCTCGAATATAATCGCGAGGACGTGGTCAACCTCAAGGTGCTCCGCGACAGGCTTCTCGGTAGTCGCCAGCGCCTTTAGCTTTTTCCCTCACCTACCCTCTCCCTCGAAGGGAGAGGAATACGACATATACCCTCTCCAGGGAGAGGAATAAGGCACCTAGCCCTACCCCTTGGGAGAGGGACAAGGCGCCAGCTAGTGGCTGGGTCAGTGCCACCTCTCTCTGGGATAGGGATAAGGCCCCTGGCCGCCCTGGGGAGGGGATAGGACACCTGCTCTCCCTTGGAGATGAGGGATAAGACGTCCACCCCCTCTTGGGGGGACGAAGGTAACTGCAGTGAGGCGAACAGCCTTCGTCTAGCGCCTCCTACCTACCCCTCTCCCTTGAGGGAGAGGATAGGACCTACGCAGCCGTGTATGTCCCGCGGGTGAGCTACTCTCTCCCTTGAGGGAGAGGATAGGACACCTACCCTCCGTTGGGGAAAAATAAAGACCTACCTTCTCCCTTGAGGGAGAGGATAGGTGAGGGTGTGTTGATTTTTCCTGGCACCGCCTGAGGGTATATAATTTAGGTCGCGCTTTTTATTTTCCATACCGGGACTGAGCTTAGGCGTATGACTGCTGAACCGCGGACAAAGGGCTTCTACGGGTGGTGGATGCTGTTTTTCCTCTGGGTGGTGTATACCGTGCCCATAGGCTTTGCCTTTTACAGCGGCACGGTGCTCTACCCCTATATGACCGCGGAGACGGGGTGGGCAAGGGGTGAGGTGATGGTGGGCGCCACCGGGGTGATGATGCTCTTCGGGCTTTCCAGCCCGCTGGTCGCCTGGATGGTGGGGCGCATGGGCGCCCGGGTAACGCTGGCTATCGGCGGTGGCATCGTCACCGTTGCCAGCCTGACCATGGGCTTCGTGGGGCATATCTACCCGCTGTTCATACTGCTCTCGTTCCTCAACGGTCTGGGAATAGCCCTGGCATCCACCATACCGGTGCAGACGGTGGTCATCTCCTGGTTTTATGCCCGCAGGGCTCTGGCTTTAGGGCTGGTGCTCGGCGGTGGAGCCATCGGTGGCTTTCTGGCACCCCAGGCGGTGGCACTGCTTGTAGAAGCCAATGGCGGCAACTGGCATCTGGGCTGGTTCGTCATCAGCGCGGCATCGCTAATCGGCATCGCCGTCTCGCTGACCGCGGTGCGTAACCGCCCTGAGGACATAGGACAGTTCCCCGATGGCGCCCTATCTCAGGAAGCCAGCATCGCCGCCTCCAAACGCCCTACCCGCACCTACCGCACCCCGGTGGAGTGGAAGTTCCGTGACGCCATCAGGACGCGGGCGCTGTGGTTGCTGGTCATCGCCGGGGTATTTGGCTTCTGGGTGTGGGACTTGGTATACAGCCAGGCGCCCTACCACCTCAGGGACAGGGCTTTCGACCCGGAGACGGTGGCTTTCCTCTACAGCCTGGCTATCGGGCTCAGCATAGTGGGCAGGTTCGCCGTGGCGGCTTTGGGCGACATCATCGAGCCGCGCTACCTTTTAGCCTTCGGCACCCTGTGCCTCATCGCTGGCGGCATTATGTTCTGGCTGGCATCACCACAGGTCGAGTGGGCAGCCCATCTCTATCCGCTCCTCTGTGGCTTCGGCATGGGTATGTCGATGGTGTCCACGCCGGCGATCCTCAGCAACTATTGGGGGCAGACCGCCTTCGCCCCGCTCAACGGGCTCATCTCACCCATCTCGGTAATAGCCCACGCTATACTGCCGCCCATAGCTGGCTTCGTACACGATAGTATGGGGACTTACTTCCCTGTCTTGGTGGTGGCGCTGGCGGGGGCTGTCCTGGCTATAATAGCCATTCTTCTGTGCACACCGCCCAAACCTAAGGAGGGGACTGTTTCAAACTAAACGGGAGGAGACCAAGATGAAGTTACTGGCATTCAACTGCAGCCCACGGATGACCAAGAGCAACACCTCGCTGCTCCTGGACCCGTTCCTGGACGGTGCCAGGGAAGCTGGTGCTGAGGTGGAGCTCGTCTACTTAAGGAAGCTGAAGGTGAAGCCCTGTCTGGGCTGCTTCAGTTGCTGGCTGAAGACACCGGGGACCTGTGTGCAAAAGGACGATGTTGCCCTCATCATGCCCAAACTGGGCGAAGCGGAAATCTGGGTATTCGCCATGCCGCTCTATGTGGACGGCATGCCCGGGCACCTGAAGGTGCTCTTTGACAGGCTGATACCGGGGGCACGTCCGGTGATCGAGGTGCGCGATGGACACTGTCGCCACCCCTTGCGCGGCAATATGAAAAAGGGCGGCAAAATAGTGCTCATCGCCAACTGCGGCTTCTGGGAGTTGGACAATTTCGACCCGCTCCTGGTGCATATGAAGGCAATATGTAAGAACGTGAACCGGGAGTTCGCCGGGGCGCTTTTGCGCCCGCATGGCGAGGCGATGAGACCGATGATGAAGTTGGGCATTGCCATCGACGATGTCTTCGATGCTGCCAGGGAGGCGGGGAAGGAGGTAGTCTATAAGGGTAAGATATCCCGGGAGCTTCAGAATATCGTCAGCCGCGAGCTAATACCTAGGGATATGTACCTCAAGTTTGCCAACGAGGGCTTCAAGGCGCTGTCAGCAGAGAAGGTCTGAGGTGGCTATAGCCCCTGTTCTTTATACCGCTGTGCCAGCAGTGAGTAGCCGCCGGCGCCGGCTTTGAGCATTGCCAGCCTTTCTGGCGGCACCTTGCCCTTTATCTTTGCCGGGCTCCCCATCACCAGCGATTCATCGGGGATCTTCATCTCCGGTGGCACCAATGCGCCGGCAGCCACGATGCAGTAATTGCCCACCTCAGCGCCGTCGAGTATGGTGGCGTTGTTGCCGATGAGCACGTTGTTGCCCACCCGGCGGCAGTGTACCACGGCGCCGTGCCCGATGATGCAGTCATCGCCGATGGAGAGGTCGGTGGCGCTGTGCACCACGGTGCCGTCCTCGATGGCGGTGTTGCGCCCGATGCTTATCTTGCCGAAGTCGCCCCTGATTACCGCCCCAGGCCAGACGCTGGCACCATCGGCTATCTCGACATCGCCCACTACATAGGCGGCTTCGCTAACGAACGCCGAGGGTGCTATTCTGGGGGTCTTGCCGTTGAAGCTTTTAATCATCGCGGTGCCTTTAGAGCCATGCCCTGAGCCGCCTTAGAGCCTCCAGCTTCTCGGACTCACCCAGCCTGGCTTTCGCCACGGCGCGGTGCAGTACTTCGATGCTCTTATCGTAGGTCTTCTTGTCTACCGGGTAGGGGTGACCGTCCTTGCCGCCATGGGCGAAGCTGTAGATGGCAGGGTCGCGGGCGCTCACCGGGGTGCTGTAGATGAGCTCCGATATCAGGCTCAGGGCACGGAGCGTCTTGGGCCCTATCCCCTCCAGACTAAGCAGCTTTTCGAAGTCGGCCGGTTGTTGTTCGTATGCGCTTAAGATGGCTTTGTGCAGCCTGTCGGGGTTGACGTCCTCTAAGGTAAGGTAATGGCGTGAGGGCAGGTCAAGCGTCTTCAGCCTCTTGAGTTCGGCGACGACCTTTTCTGGCTTTTCCTCCCTGATTACCTGTGTTATGGTCCGGCGTGCTGCGGTGCTTTCCGTGGCGACCAGGTTGAGCGCGGTGCCCCTCGTCTGAGAGCAGATGGCGGAGTGGGGCTCGCAGACGAAGTCGGTGACCTTCTCTCCCAGCCAGTGGTAACGGCGGGCGTAGTGGTTCTTCTCGTTCATCCCCTGCTGCACCACCGCCCAGGAGCCATCGGCGGTGAAGAAAAAGGTGTGGTGGTAGAGTTGGTAGCCGTCCTGAAGGGCGGAGTTGTCCACCTTCGCCGCCATGCGGCTGGCGTAGGTGAGGGATGCCGGGTCTACCTTGAGGAAATTGCCGCAGCGCTCGATCTCGATGGGCGTCTTACGCGATGTCCGCCCTTTGCCCCCGGCGATGAACAGCCCTATCTCCCGCTCCAAGCCTCGCAAGCCGTCCTTTAAGGCGCCGCAGACGGTGGTGGTGACGCCGCTGGAATGCCAGTCATAGCCCAGCACACAGCCGAACGCTTGGAACCAAAAAGGGTCAGAGAGGCGGCGCAGCACCTCGCGGGTGCCAAACTCGGTGGCGATCGCCAGCACCACCTCGCGTGCCAGTCTGGTCATGCGCTCGAACAGCCACGGCGGCACCTTCCCGTAATGCAGCGGGAGGTTGGCGATGCCTGTCCTCTGCGGGCTGCTCATCTTTTCGGTTTGATAGCGCTGACGGTTATGCTGCGGATATTGCCGCTGACCTTTTGCAGGTCGTAAGGCGGGATGGTGGGGTCAGTGGAGAGCGCCTGAAGGATGGGGTCGCTTGAGGGACAGCAGCCGGCGACGATAATTTCGGAGGCTATCTCAACATCTTCAAAGCCGGCTTTCTTGATCGCCCCGATGTATTCTTCCTTGGTGGCGGCACCAGCCACGCAGGCGATATAGGCGGTCTTGGAGCGCTTCACCGAATCGGGCAGCGGCACCGCGGTCACTATATCGGAGACGACTATTCTGCCACCGGGCTTGAGCACCCTGAAAGCCTCGCGGAAAACCCTCTCCTTCTCTGGAGACAGGTTGATGACGCAGTTGGAGATGACCACGTCCACCTCGTTATCCTTAAGGGGAAGGTGCTCTATCTCACCCAGGCGGAACTCCACGTTCTGGTAGCCGCCGCGGCGTGCATTTTCCCTAGCTCGCTCCACCATCTCCGGCGTCATGTCCACGCCGATGACTTTCCCCTCCTTCCCCACTCTTTGCGCGGCGAGGAAACAGTCAAAGCCGGCACCGCAGCCGAGGTCGAGCACCACCTCCCCGGGCTTCAGCGACGCCAGCCCTGTGGGGTTGCCGCAGCCCAAGCCTAAATTAGCTTCAGCAAGCACCGAAGCCTCTATGTCGCTGCGGTCCAGCTCCACTGGGGGTGCACCGCAGCAGGAAGTCCTCTCCTGGGCTATCTTGCCGTAGCCCTCCATGACTATTTTCTTGATTTTGTCTTTTTTCATTTTTGCCCCCTACATTGTATCTAAAATAACGCGTTAAACAAAATTTGGTCAAGTTACCCCTTTTCCTTAGCTCTGACTCTTTCCCCTCACTCTAGCTCTCTCCCCACAGGGGGAGAGGAGGTGTTAAGTTGCACCAAGTTACTTTACATAATACGCTCTCTCCCCTGTGTGGAGAGAGGAGTTTGCCTCACTTTAGCCCTCTCCAATGCTGCAGAGTGGTGAGGAAATTTCACCCTCAACAAGAGCCACAGCTAGTCCTCCCGTCTAGGAAAAATGGCGGCAATTAGCCACCTCCTGGCTGTGTCCCTCTCTTCCTCAAGGGGGAGGGCGTTAGTGTCCAGTAGAAGCCGCTTAGGCGCAAGGTGTCCTCCTTTCCTCAGGCGACAAGGGGCAAGAGACCCAGAGGCGATTGACCTCGCTCTGTCTCCCTCTCCCCATCAGGGGAGAGGGACAGGGTGAGGGCTGGGAACACAGCGTCACGTCGAGGCTGGCTGGCTTCTCCATGTCAGTTTGCGCTTGAAATACAGTGCCGCGTTCACCAGGCTGATGAGTATTGGCACCTCGAGCAGTGGTCCGATCACGGTGGCGAATGCCTGACCGGAATTGATGCCGAAGATGGCTACCGCCACGGCTATCGCCAGCTCGAAATCATTGGAGGCGGCGGTGAAGGCGGTGGCGGTGGCTCTGGGATAGCTCGCCTTCATCCTATAGGCGATGAAGAAAGTGATGAACCACATGAAGAAGAAGTATATGATCAACGGCACCGCGATCCTGGCGACGTGCAGCGGCAGCTCCACAATGTACTCGCCCTTGAGCGAGAACATCACCACAATGGTGAACAACAGCGCCGCCGGGGTTATCAAGCTGAACTTGGGGATGAATGCCCTCTCAAACCATTCCCTGCCTTTAGCCCTCAGCAGGCTGAAGCGGGTGGTGACGCCGGCGATGAACGGTATGCCCAGATAGATGAACACCGTCTTCGCCGCCTCGGCTATAGAGATATTGGCGTTGACCCCTTCGGCAATGCCCAGCTTGCCCAGGAGGAGGGTGATGAAGATGAAGATGTACACCGAATAGAGCAGGACCTGGAAGATGGCGTTGAACGCCACCAGCCCTACGGCGAACTCCCTGTCGCCCTGCGCCAGCTCGTTCCACACGATGACCATGGCGATGCAGCGGGCAAGCCCCACCAAAATGACGCCCATCATGTATTCCGGGTATCCCCTGAGCAGCAGTATGGCAAGCAGGAACATCACTATCGGACCCAGCACCCAGTTCTGGAACAGGGAGAAGCCCAGGAGCTTGACATCGCTGAACACGCGGTGCATTTCCTCGTATTTCACCCGCGTCAGCGGCGGGTACATCATCAGGATCAGTCCGATGGCTATGGGTATGGAGGTGGCGCCCACCTGGAGTGAGGTGATGAAGCCGGAGACCTGTGGCACGAAGTAGCCCAGCCCCACGCCGAAAGCCATCGCCAGAAATATCCATAAGGTCAGGAAGCGGTCGAGCAATGATAGCCGAGCGGCGGTGACCTGAGTCTGCATTTCATTCATAGCTTTCTCCTTTCTGCATCATGGTTCCAAGAGCTTGCTTAAGGCACGGCGGTTTTCAGCAAACTCCGGTTCGCTGAGATAGGGACAGTTGTCCAGCTTTGCCTTCCCCTTCGCCAGGTCGATGGCGAAGGCGAGGCAGGTCCTTTTACCGCACTTCTGGCAGTCCGTCTGGGGCAGGAACTTGTGCAGCATCAGTCCCAGCCCCATCTTTGCCTTCCCCGGCTGGGTGGCTTCGGGGTGCGCCTGCGGCTGCTCCAACTTGGCGGTGATTTTGTGGTAGATGGGCGGCTCGGGGTAGGCGCCGATGTCATAGACGGTATAGTCCATAAACCGCGTCGGCTCTTCCTGATAGCAGGCGCGCACCGCTTGTTCTATCACCTTTGGGTTGAGCCCCGGCACCGTGGTGTCCGTCTCGCCAGGCTTGCACAGCAGGTTGATAATGGTCACTATCTGGTGGTTGAACCGCTGCACCAGCCCCACCGGTATGTTGGAAAGAAATGGGGTAAGGGCGGTGGAACCGATGATGCGCCGGCTTTCATCGATGCCGTTCTGCTTCAGTGCCAGCAGGGCTTCGCCGGGGAGATGTCCTGCCGACTCCCTACCGCAGAGCACCATATAGCGGATGTTGGGATTGGCGGCGATATTACAGATTATCTTCTCGATGCCGATATTCTCTGTCTGTAGCATGCCGGAGAGAGCGGCGCCGGAGTCCACACCCACCATCACCAGCTCGTTGAGCTCTTTGGGTATGGCGAAATCGAAGGTGTCCAGGATGACACACACTGCCACCGGGGAATAGTCGTTCCCCCTGACATAGCGCCCCTCCTCCGGTGGATAGCCTTCGGCTGGTTTTACCTTAAGCATGGTCTGAAGGAGTCCTTTTCTTAAGATTGTGCCCAGAGCACCATGTAGTAGGTGCCCACACCGATAAAGATTACCGCCATGATAATGCGGGCAATCCTTTCTGCCCTGGTGACCGTGTTCAGCCAGGAGGCGACCCTGGAGATGCCGAAGGAGATCAACGTGCCGAACACCAGCACCGGCAGCCCTGTGCCGATGGCGAACACGGCTGGCAGGGCGATGCCGCCCTTTGTAGTCAGCGCCAGCGGTATCAACACCATGAAGAACAGCGTGGCGCTCACCGGACAGAAGGCTAGGGCGAACAGTGCGCCCAGCGGTAGCCCGCCTATCACCCCCCAGTCGGCGACTTTGCTCCCCGCGCTCGCCAGACTGTTGTTCCCCCGGCCGAAGGAGAACCTGTCCACAACAAGCAACACCATTCCCACCACTATCAGAAGGGGACCCATCGCCTTCTCGCCGAAGAGTTGCAGGAAGTTGGCTATCGCCGGCGTCTCCAGCCCGATGGCGATGATGAGTATACCTAGCAGACTGTAGGTAAGCATCCGCCCCAGCGTGTACAGCGTGCCGGTGACGGCGGCGTATTTAGTATCGGTCACCCGGCGGCTGATATAAGCCATGGCGGCGATGTTGGTGGCGAGGGTGCAAGGACCGATGGCACCCACCAAGCCCAGTACCAGCGCTGAGACGAGCGGTATGTTGCTGCTGGCAAGTCCTGAGAAGTCCATTTACAACTCTCCGTCGAGGCTCTTGCGGATCATGTCACGGAGGTATGATTTCAGCTTCTCCGGGCTGTCCCGTAAAGCCCATATCCCGTCCACGGGGTATGTCCTCTCCTGCTTGCCACGGTATTCGGTGAAGAAGAGCTGGAACAGGTAGGCGCGGTATTTAGCCAACATATTCCGGTTTGCTGGGTCATCAGAGACGATCGATTTGTAGACCAGCTTGCCCTCGTCCAGCTCCCTGTTGAAGTCAAGGTAGACCACTGCCCTGATATACTCCTCCACCACCGCCAGACAGTGACAGGGGTTAGCGCGGTGGAAGTAGACTATTTCTAGCCTGTCCGGTGCACCCTCTGGTTTATCCTCTATCGTCTGCGCCGGTGCCGGCGAGGCACAGCCTGAGGTCAGGCTGACTACCAGCAATGCCAGCAGTCCGGCGAAGAGCATATTTGGCAGCTTAGACATTCGACTCCCCCTACTTTTTTATCGTCTGGTACATGGCTTCGATCTCGGCAATGTCCATAAAGGACTCGTCTTTTATCGCCCTGATTACGCCCTGTTTGTCGATGGCAAAGGCGGTGGGGGCGCCGTGCCTGTAGTTGATGCACACTTGCTCATCGGCATCTATGAGGATAGGGTAGGTGATGCGGCGGGTGCTGAGCAGCCTTTCTATCTGTGGTCTGGCATCGCCTACGTGCACCGCGAGCAGCACCACCTCATGGGCGTGCCTGTCATAGAACTCCTGGATATAGGGTATCTCCTGGATGCAGCCCTCGCAGTGCACCACCCAGAAGATGAGCAATACTGGCTTTCCCCGGTACTGGCTTAAAGTCACCATGTCACCCTGCAGCGTCTGCAGGGTGAAGTCGGGTGCCACCTTTCCTATTTCTGGGGCGAAGTCGCTGCCCTGAGCTGCCGGCGGTGGTGG
Organism: uncultured Dehalococcoidia bacterium; assembly: GCA_937975645.1. GTDB lineage: Bacteria > Chloroflexota > Dehalococcoidia > GIF9 > UBA5629 > CALJTV01. The sequence goes on from CALJTV010000051.1 coordinate 11,018, forward strand.
GCTGACGCCGCCATTTTCTGGTCGTGATGTTTTAGCACAGGAAGCAGATAGGACAATCGCGGCACATAGCAACAGTGCCACGAGCGTTTCGGCGACCCTGCTATGCATGGTCATCTCCTTTCGATGGTAAGTCTTCTCGGAGCTGTGGGAGGCTCAAGCCTTCTTTGTCTCTTCCTTGTCTAGGGCGTTGATGATGAGCTGGGTGACCTCGGCTTTGGAGAGCACCTTGCCGCTGCTCACCGCCTGCCCGTTGATCACCAGCCCCGGTGTCATCAGCACATTATACTTCATAAACTCCCTAAAGTCCTTCACCTCCTCCACGGTGGCGTTGATACCCAGCTCCCTCACCACCTCCTTTACCGTCTTCTCCAGTTGCTGGCACTTGGCACAGCCTGGACCGAGTACTTTTATCTCCATAGAGTTCACCTCCTTCTATCTTACAGGATAAAGCCGGCTACCCAGCCGACTATTGTTCCCAGGACGATTATCGTCGGAATATATACCAGCGCCTTCTTCACTCCGAACACCCTGGCGACCGCCAGCCAGTTGGGCAGGCTGATGCCGGGACCGGTGAGCAACAGCGCCAGCGCCGGTCCCTTGCCCATGCCCAAGTTCATCAGTGTGTCCACGAAGGGTGCCTCGGTCATGGTGGCGAAGTAAGTGACGGCACCGATCATGGTGGCAAGGAAAGACTGTCTCAGTCCTGCCCCGCCCAGCCAGGTCTGGATCCATTGCTGCGGCAGTAAGGCGCCGATGATGCCCACGACGAACACACCTAAAAGCAGCAGGGGGAATATCAGGCGCACAAACCACCATGTCTCCCGGAGCCAAGATTTAATCTTTTCCAGCTGGATGGCTTTCCAGGCGTAAGCCGCTACTATCGCCAGCCCCACTGCCCACACCACCACCTTCTGCCAGTAAGGTCCCTTGGTCACGATGTAGTTCGGTGCCAGCAACCACACTACCAGCAGCACCAGCAGGACGAGTGAATTGCGGTCTATGAGCGCCGTCCTGCCGCCGTTCGTCTGGAATGCCGGCACCCGCTCCTTCTCCTCGCGGCGGAAGGCATAAGCCATCACCAAGCCCACGGCGAAGGACATCAGCAAGGCACTCACCAGCCTGGCGATGACCATCTTCGAGCCCAGTATCGAGCCGGTGTAGACCAGCGACAGGATGTTGGCTGCCGGCGCCACCCAGAGGATGATAAAGGCAGGACCGATGCCGGCGCCGCCGTAATAGATGCCGCTGGAGACCGGGATGACGGTGCACGAGCAGGCGGCAACGAAAAAGCTGCCACCGGCGGCGATGCCGAAGGCAGTAGCTTTTCTGGCTGCCGTGCCCAGATAGCTGATAATGCTCTCCCGCGCCATAAAGTTCACTATGCCGCCTGCCAGCAGGAACGCCGGTATCAGACAGGTGAGCACGTGCAGGGCGATGTAGTCCTTGAGCGCCATCACCCCACCCATCAGGGCGTTTATCACTATATCCATGTCTGCTTAATCTCCTTCTCTTCAGTGGTTTATCTGTGAGGCTTGTCCTACTCGACCTTAGAGGCGCCGCTCCAGCCCCACAGGGCAGTCGGGCACAAGCCGCTCTGTGTTCCTCAGCCGCTCCCTGTCCCTTTTGGCTAAGGGGTTGTGCTCCAGACCCTTCATCACCGCCTCCACTATCTCCCTGTAGTGTTCGGCAAGCCCCTCTCTGTCTATGGAGTATACTGCCCACAGCCTCACACGCCTCAGCTTCAAAATGCCGGCGTCGTAAAGCATGCTCAAGTTCCGCGAGGCGCGCGACTGCGAAATACCTAGCACCTGCATCACCTCGCAGACACAACACTCTCGCTCCAGCAGCAAGTTCAGTATCCTCAACCTGGTCTCATCCGAAAGTGCCTTAAATACCTTCAGCAGCTCTCTCATCGCTCAAACGTGCCCCTCCGCATCTTGTCCTCAGTCAGTCCTCGGTTAGCGCCTTGATGATGAGCTCCTTTGCCTTCTGGACGTCCTCCGCTGAAACATAGTCCATCACCGGCTTGATGCCGCCGCCGATGTCCTCATGGAGGGCTTTCTTTTTCATGCCAATGTCCCTAGACAGTACAATGCTCCTGGTGGGGGTGAAGCCCGCCTGCTCCACGGTCTTGCGGGCGCATTCAAAGGGGCAACCGTCCACGGTGACCACCTTTTTGGCAGCCTTGGTCTTGCCCACAACCGGCTTGACCCCCAATGGCAGCGCCCCGAGGCAGCCGATAGCGACCTTCTCCAGTCCCAGCTCCTTGACCGCCTCAAGGCAAGCTAGGGCACTGGTGAGCCCGGTGTTCGACAAGCCGCCGAAGCAGGAGAATATCAAATTCTCGTGCGTCTTCATTCCCTCTTCCCAGTGTTTTTCCTCTGGCATGGTTGTTACTCCTTTCTGTGCAGTCTGCTAGCTTATATCTGTATTCCAAAGAACAGCAGTATGTACTTCAGAGAGACATAGAGAAAGATGAAGCCGAACACCGCTTTGAGCGTGGCTGGCTTGAATTTGGCTACCAGCCTGGCGCCCAAAATGGCGCCGCCGGCGGCACCGATGCCGAGCAGCAGCGCTGCCGGTATATTGGTGAAGCCCTGATAGATCTTGAAGATGGCACCCACCAGGGCGAACCACACGAAGGAAGCCATGGAAGAACCGATGGCGATGCGTAGCGGCGAGCGGGCGATGTAGATGAAGCTGGGCACCAGCGCATAGCCACCGCCCAGCCCGATGATGCCGGTGAGGAAGCCCACACCGGCGCCTATACCCGCTTTGGTGCCATTGGACGCCGTGATCTTATCGCCGGGCACCTCAGGCATCTTCCGCTGCAAGATGCCCTCATAGAGCATCCTGATCGCCGGCAGTATGAATGCCAGCCCCACGATAAGGTCGATGATTTTGCCGTACTTCGATATATAGTAGAACACCACCGAGCCCACTATCACTCCCACCACACCAGCGGGGGCGATGTATTTGATCGCCTGCCAGTCAACATTGCGCAGCCTCCAGTGCTGGATTGCCCCAGCGGCAGCGGTGAAGACCACCGCGGTGAGTGTGGTGCCCACTGCCAGGGCGGGGTCGAAGTGGAAGCCGAAGCGGATCGCCGGCATCATAAGCACACAGCCACCAATGCCCAGAAGCCCACCGACTATTCCCGCCAGTATGCCGACAACGAACAGTATCCCCAATGCCAGCGCACTCATCTTCTTAACTCTCCTTCCTTAATCCGAACTGCCACCTGCAGAGTCGTGTCTGGCGAGTTCTGCGGCGATGGTTATATGTGCCTTTTCGCATCTTTGCATATTATATAGGTATCGGCGAAGCGTGTCAACCGCCACTGGGGTATTGACAGCGGAAGTCCGCCCGGACTACAATTTATCTGCTTGGACTTGTATTTGGCGATAATAATCACTGCGTGAATGCCCCTTTAAGTCCTCCGCATTTCCCGTGGCCGTTATCTCCGGATAAAAGCCCAGACGTAAGGAGGTGTGGGATGTTAAAGACCGCTATCTATTTTTGTCCCCTGATCTTAGTGCTGTTGCTTATAGCCCTAGTGCCCATATCGGGGGAAAACAGCCATGGCACCACGGAGCAGCTACTTCAGTTCACCTCTGCAAGCCATGTGCTCGGCTTTGATAGCCACGGCGTCATCATCGCCAGCAGAGACCACATGCTCAAGGTGGAGTTCCTTGGCACGGCAGGGAAAGCGCCGCAGGTGGACGCAACTAGCGAAAAAGGCGGCGTTTCCTCCCCGCTCACCAAGGTGAGCTACCGCAACCTATGGGAAGGGGTGACGCTGGTCTATGAGGCTGCCCCAAATGCCATCTTCAGGAGCAGCTATTACCTAGAGCCACAGGAAAACGGTGTACCTGTGGACAAAATACGCCTCAATTACAACCGCCCGGTGTCCATCGATGAGGGCGGCAACCTGGTCATCACCTATGGGACCGGCACCATGGTGGAGAGCGCACCCATCGCCTGGCAGGAGGTGGAGGGCAAAAGGGTGCCGGTGGCAGCGGCTTTCATCATCAAAGGTAAAAATGAGGTGGGCTTCAAAGTCGGCGACCATATCCCCACCACCCCTGTGGTCATCGACCCCGACCTCACCTGGAACACCTTCCTCGGCGGGAGCGGGGATGACTACAGTTTTGCCATCGCCACCGACGGCACATACATCTATGTCGCCGGCTGCAGCAATGCCACCTGGCAGGAGAGCCCGGTGCGGGACTATAGCGGAGGCTGGGATGCCTTCGCCGCCAGGCTCGATGGCAATGGCAGCCTCATCTGGAACACCTTCCTCGGCGGGAGCGGTTATGACCGCGGTTTTGCCATCGCCACCGACGGCACATCTGTCTATGTCGCCGGCTATAGCGGTGCCACCTGGCAGGAGAGCCCGGTGCGGGACTATAGCGGAAGCAGTGATGCCTTCGCCGCCAAGCTTGGTAGCAGTGGCAACCTCATCTGGCACACCTTCCTCGGCGGGAGCGGGGATGACGAAGGTCACGGCATCGCCACCGATGGCACATACATCTATGTCGCCGGCTGCAGCAATGGCACCTGGCTGGAGAGACCGGTGCGAAGCCATCAGGGAGACTGGGATGCCTTCGCCGCCAAGCTCGACGGCAATGGCAACCTTGCCTGGCACACCTTCCTCGGCGGGAGCGGGGGTGACTACGGTCAAGCCATCGCCACCGACGGCACATACATCTATGTCGCCGGCTATAGCAATGCCGCCTGGGGGAGCCCGGTGCGGGACTATACCTCGGGCTGGGATGCCTTCGCCGCCAAGCTTGGTAGCAATGGCAACCTCGCCTGGAACACCTTCCTTGGCGGGAGCGGGAATGACGAAGGTCGTGCCATCGCCACTGACGGCACATCTGTCTATGTCGCCGGCGAAAGCGATGCCACCTGGCGGGGGACAAGCCTCCCAAAGCGGGGCTATAGCGGAGGCTGGGATGCCTTCGCCGCCAGGATCAGCGAAGGGCAGCCGCTGGATGTGCCCAGAGTGGCAGGCAGATACTCTACCACCTGCTCCATAAAGCTCTACGACTGGAGGTGCAACAAGTATGAGCCCATCACCGGCGGCACCCTCTATATCACCTACCAGATGGGACATAAGGTCAGGGGCTACTGGCAGCCAGATGTGGTACCAGAGGGCTGGCCCACGCTCGTCCCGGTGAGCGGCTATGTCGGCTCCTTCTACCGCGTTGACGGCAAAGTGAAGAACACCCCCAGGATCTCTCTGCTCTTCGAGGTGGGCGATTACTGCCGCTACCCCTCAAGTCCCTATGTCACCTATGTGCTGAACGCCAAGGTGAAGTGGGACAGGAAGCTGGACACCGTCAAGTCAATAAAGGGCACCATATATGGCTGGGGGGAGTGGGGTGATGAGCTTGAAGATAACTCGCCCACCATGGGGCAGTTCGAGGGCAAGTTCACCGCCGTCCCAGCACCTTAGCCAGCGGTGTCATCCCTTCTGGAAAGGGGACCAATTGGGGACATAGATATCTACATTTCTCAGTCCACAGGGAATGCGTTTCAGCACCTTAGTCTTGGTGTTTCAGCCCCCAGTAAAGCCATTTGTGGTATGGTTATCGAAGTGACTAGGTGTTGGCTCCCGCCTGGGGCTGTGGTGTTGGTCTGCTGCGTCCTGCGGCTGCCGCGAGCAGCGGCGGTGGGCGCTGCTATGGCTCTATGGGCTCGGGCTGGTAGACCCGCTCCTCGGCTAATTGGTCTTCGCTTAAGGCGACATCGGCTTCGATGTCCCTGCCCTCCACGCCTTTAGCCAGTATCTCTTTGTAGTACTCGTGCTGGATGATGAGGTTCATGATTTCGTTAGTGCCCGTCCAGATCATCGCCAGCCTTGCCTCTCTGAGCGCCCGCTCTACGGGGTAGACGTTGGTGTAGCCGATGCCGCCGAGTACCTGCATGGCATCGTTGACCACCTCCCACTGGACTTGAGTCGCCAGCTTCTTGACCTCGGAGACCAGCCGCCTCTGGTAACCGGGGGTGCCCACGTTTTCATCGATCGTCCTGGCGACGGCATAGGCAAGGGCATCCACGGCATCGAGCTTGGTAATGCAGTCGGCTATCTTGAAGCTGACGCCCTCAAAGTTCCTGATGGTCTGCCCGAAAGCCTGGCGCTTGTCGGCATAGCGTGCCGCTATCTCCAGAATCGCCCTGGAGCCGTCTATACCGCCGGAGACCAGCCTCTCCGGCACCATAAGTTTATAGAATACCTTTGCGCCCTGGTGCTCACCACCGACGAGGTTCTCCTCAGGGACGGGGGTCTCTCTGAATACCAGCCTACCGGTCCCGGTGCCGCGACAGCCCATGAGCCCGTAGACGTGTCTCACCTCCACACCGAAGTCGCGCTCCACGATGAAGGCGCTGATGGCGTCCCTGCCACCGCCGGGGTTGGTGACGGCAAAGACGAGGAAGAAGTCGGCACCCTCAGCACCGACCACGAAGCGTTTCTGCCCGGTGAGGTAATAGTTGCTGCCCCTCTTTCTAGCCACGGTGGTGGCGCCGAAGAAGTCGGAGCCACCTCTGGGCTCGGTAAGCGCCTCCCCCGCCCACTTGGTGCCGGCGATGATGGGCTTGAGGTATTTTTCCTTCTGCTCCTCGGTGCCGAAGACATTGAGGGCTTCGCCGACGATGGAGACCATGCTGTAAAGGCAGGCGAAGGGCACGCCCAGCTTGCTTACCTCCCCCACGGCGATGAGCTCCTCCACCCAGCCCAACCCCCTGCCGCCGTACTTTGGGGGGAAGCGGAGACCAAGCAGGCCTCTTTTGCCTGCCTCCCTAACGAACTCGTAGGGGAACTTGATTTTATCGGCGTCCATGTCCAGGATGAGCTGGCGGGGGATGCTCTTGACGAAGTCCTGGACCTCCTGTTTCAACCTCCTCTGCTCCGGTGTGAAGAATACCTCCAGCATGGCTGTCCTCCTTTCTCGGTGCGCGGTAGTCCGGCACCCCGGTTACCGCCTGATTGTACCTTTTTGAGGCACTGTAGGTAAAGCCAGCATTCTTTTTATTCAGGCTTTTGCCCTCACTCTAACTCTCTCCCAGAGGGAGAGATGGTATCGCCCCCAACGGTAACGCTAAGCGGCAACCTCTAGCTCTCTCCCAGAGGGAGAGATGACTTCCTCCTTAGACTTCCTCTCCCTCGAGGGAGAGGACTAAGGTGAGGGTGAACCAGGTCGCTCCAACGAAAAAGCCTGAATAAAAGATACACTATCCAGCATTTGACCGATGAGGGCTGGCTGGTGTACCTTCTTTAGCACCCAGACCATTCATTCCGGGGAGGTGTCCTGATGCCCGTCCAGAAGCAACCGGCATGGGTGGCTGTTACTCAATGTTAAGGAGGAAAAAATGAAAGTGGTTGCCATCGGGGGCAGCCCCAGACTGAACGGTGTGACAAACTACCTGATAGACCAAGCCCTTGGTGAGCTGGCTTCGCGGGGAATCGAAACGGAGAAGATCGTCTTAAACCAGTACAAAATCGGCTTCTGTCAGGCGCACAGCAATTGTGCTTCGTTCAGCGAATGCCAGCAGAAGGACGATGTGCCCTGGATACTGGAGAAGTTCGCCACCGCCGACGGTGTCATCATCGCCAGCCCGGTGTATTTCGGCACCGTTTCCGCCCAGGTAAAGGCTTTCATGGACAGGAGCTTCTTTCTCTACACGCACGGCAAAAGGCCGCAGCCGAAGTGCGCTGGACTCATCGCCATCGCCAGGCAGAGGGGCTTCGAGGAGACGTTAAGGGAGCTGAGGAAGTTGGTACGCTCGCCGGAAATACAGGTGTTCACCATCGCTGCCGCCACCGGCACTGCTGACACCGATCCCAAAGCGCAGACGGAGCTCATCAAGCAGGCAAAGGACATGGGGCACAGAATGGCTGAGGTGCTGCTAGCCCCGCAGGGCTAAAGCAGGGGAAAGGAGGTGACGTATGAATACCGAAGAGTTAGCCGGACTTATCAAGACGCGCCGCTCCATCCGCGTCTGGCAGGACAAGCCGGTGCCGGAGGGACTGCTGTGGCAGGCAGTGGAGCTTGCCACCTGGGCGCCCAACGGTGCCAACGCACAGAACTGGCATTTTTACATAGTCCTGAACAGGGACCTGATCAAGTCCATTGCGGATGTGGTGGCACAGGGCATGAGGCTTATGGCTTCGTGGTTCCAGCAGCAGGGTGCAGCAGCCTTCCCTCTTCCGCGCGAGAACCTGCTCGCCAAAGCGCCGGCGATGATAGCCGTGGGCATCTGGCGTCGGGAATACCCGCGGGAGAAGGTCCTTGCCGAGCGGGCAAAGACGGATGAAAAGGCGGCGGAGATGCTGCAGTGGGGCAGTGTGCTCAACCCGCGTCTCCAGTCAGTATCGGCAGCCATAGCCTATCTGCTGCTGGTGCTACACCAGATGGGGTTGGGTGCCACCTGGATGACCGGACCGTTGTCCGTGGCGAAGGGAGAGGTGGAGAAAATTCTTAATGTGCCGTCGGATATGGATATTGTAGCCATCATCCCAGTGGGCTACCCGGCGGAAAGCCCCACCAGGGAAAGGCGCCCGGTAAGCGAGGTCTGCGAGGTGGTCAGGTAGCCCCTCGAACTATGTGGTGGCTTTTGGAGACAGACTGTTCCGTTGGCACCCGAATTTTAGGTTGAGGCATGGTTTGCCCGACAAGCAGGGTCTGTTGTACTATAAGTCTTTGACTTAAAGAGAGGGCTGAGCTTATGAGCAGGCTGGAAGAACTCCACAGCATGTTTTACCCGCGGTCAGTGGCGGTGGTGGGGGTGTCCACCAACCCGCAGGGGTGGGGTGGGCATGCTTTCATCAGGCGGCTGAAGAGGGTGGGCTTCCCCGGGGATGTTTATGCCGTGAACCCTAAAGCCAGCAATGAGGTGCACGGGGTAAAGGCTTACCCTAGCGTGAAGGACATCCCGGAGCCGCCTGATATGGTCATCGTATCGGTGCCGGCACGGCGGGTGCCGGAGGTCCTGGAGGACTGCATTGCCGCCGGGGTGAAGAACGTGCATATCTTCAGCTCCGGCTTCAGCGAGACGCAGGAGGAAGAGGGGCGCCAGCTTGAAGCGCGGATAACCGAGATCATCAGGCGGGGAAATTTGCGGGTGGTGGGCCCCAATTGTATGGGGCTGTACGTCCCGGCGAGCAAGTTCACCGCGTGGGGGGCGCCGCCGAAAGGTGTTGGGAAGCTGGCTTTCCTGTCGCAGAGCGGCGGACACGGGGAGATACTCAGTAGGTATGCACAGGAACTGGGCGTCTATTTCAGTAAGGTGATCAGCTTTGGCAATGCCCGCGGACTTCAGGCGCTGGACTTCTTGGAGTATCTTGCGGAGGACCCCGATACTGGGATCATCGCCATGTACCTGGAGGGTATGAAGGACGGCAACCGCTTTACCAGGCTGGTGAGGGAGGTCAACCGCCTCAAGCCGGTGATCATCTGGAAGGGCGGGCTGACGGAGTCGGGCGCCAGGGCTGCCGCCTCGCATACTGCCTCTATGGCGGGGGAGGCAAGGGTCTGGGACGCCTTCTTTGCCCAGACAGGTGCCATCAGGGTGAACTCTCTGGAGGAGATGGCGGAGGTAGCACTGCTTTTCCTGCACCTGAAGCCGCTCTTGGGCAGGCGGGTGCTGCTGCTGGGCGGTGGTGGCGGCAACGCCGTGGCTATGGCTGATATCTGCAGCCGCAATGGGCTCACCGTGCCCACGCTTGCCGAGCATACCCGCAAGCAACTCGCCGAGTTCATACCGCTGGCGGGGAACAGCATCCGGAACCCGCTGGATGTCTGGTTGGTGCAGCATAATCTGGAGATGTTCCGCCGCTGCATCGAGATAGCGGTGGCTGACCCGGCTATCGACCTCGTGATCGCCGACCGCTATCCCCACAACGGCGATAATGGCGATGATGGTCCACCGGACTTTGAGGAAGGGAGCCGCCGTGTGGAGGAGTTTATCATCGAGTTTGCCAAGAACAACCCCTACGGAAAGCCAATGGTGGTGGCGGTGAATGCGCCGACCAATGACCCCAACGGCATGAGGGCAGCCGCCGAGCTGCGGCTGAAATTCGCTCTGGCCGGGGTGCCCGCCTATTTATCTCAGGTAAGCGCCACCCAAGCTCTTTCCCGCTTCATCGGTTACCACGAGTTTCTGGCAAAGACCGGGGAGGGGAAGTCTGAGCCGGCACTTACCTGCTGCCGTAGCTAGAGGGACGACCTAGCCCCGGTGGCGGCGGAGGAAGTCCAGGACCGTTCTGTTCACCGCTTCTGCCAGTTCGATGTTGAAGCCGTGTCCCGCCTTTGGGAAGACCACTAGCTCGGCGCCGGGTATGCGGGAGGCGATGATGCGAGAGTTCTCCACCGGCACTATTTTGTCCTCTGCGGCAGCGATGACCAGCGTGGGCACTTTTATTTCAGGCAGGCGGTCATAGGTATCATGCCCCATTATTGCCTGGGCCTGCCTCATATAGCCATGCGGCGGAGTAATGTGCTGCGACATCGTGACGGCTATTTCCCGCATTACCGACTGGCTTTTCCTGATGAATTCCTGGCTGAAGATGAAGGGCAGCATCTCACGGAACCTTTCCTCGGGTGCAAGACTTTGCATCCGCTCTAGGTCGAACAGGACCTTCATTGACTCGGCATCCGGCGACACGGCATGGCTGCCGCCGGTGGTGGTGGCGCCGAGGATGAGAGTCTTCACCCTGTGGGGATAGAGCAGGGTGAAGTGCTGGGCGATCATGCCGCCCATGGAGATGCCGAAGATGTGGGCGGAGGCGATATTCAGGATGTCCAGAAGGCCGGCGAGGTCGTTAGCCATCATCCCCATGGTGTAGGGTATGTCCGGTTTGTCGCTGCGGCCACTCCCCCGGTTATCGAAGGCTATGACGCGGTAATGACGGGAGAGCTCTGGGACCTGCAAGAACCACCACTCCAGGGGACCGCCCAGCCCCATCACCAGCACCAGGGGCTCGCCCTCGCCATATGTCTCGTAGTAGATGTTGATGTCGTTGACTTTGACTGTGGGCATAGTCACCTCCTTTCGCCTTTCTTGAGTAGCTTCTTTTTATTTTCCCCTCACTCTAACTCTCTCCCAGAGGGAGAGAGGACTAAGGTGAGGGTGAATTAGGCTACCCCCAAGGAAAAAGCCTGAACAAAGAATACGCTATCCCTTTGCTAGCAGCACTATTGTAACTCTGCTGGCAGGTGCCGGGCTAGGCCACAAGAGCCGGCATCCTTGTTTGCCCTCTCTTGCCCCTGGGTTGACATGCCTCGTCCTGCGGTCATACACTTTGTAAAAATGTCCGCAAGACCGGTGAACTTATTAATAACGGCACCGCTGGATGGGGCACGCCTCGAGCGGATAAAGAGCGTCAGCAGCAGGGTGAGGCTGACGGACGCATCGGAGCTGCTCCGTGCTGAGGGAAAGGGCGATGCCGCTGCTGCAAAAAAGCTGGACGCCCTGCTGGCTGAGACGGAGGTTGTCTACGGATTCAGGCTGCCGCAACACCTCGTCCGCCGTGCTCCCAAGCTGAAGTGGGTGCAGGTGATGTCAGCCGGGGTGGACAGGTTCCTGGCGGACGAGGAGTTCCGCAGCAGCGGGATAATGCTGACCAATGTCAGCGGCATCCACGCCGTGCCCATCGGCGAGTTCGTCCTGGGGCTGATGCTCATGTTTGCCAAGGGGGCGCCGCAGTGTTTTGAGATGAAGCAGCAGCGACGGTGGCAGCGCTTCAACCCCACGGTGCTGCGCTCCAAGACGGTGGGCATAGTGGGGCTGGGGAGCATCGGACGTGAGGTGGCGCGGCTGTGTAAGGCCTTCGGCATGAGGGTGTTGGCGACGCGCCGCTCGGTGCCGAGGTCGAGGCGTGCTAGATATGTTGACCTGTTAGTGCCCCCTGACCAGTTACGGCAACTTCTGGCGCAGAGCGACTTTGTGGTGCTGGCGCTGCCGCTGACCCCGGAGACGAAGGGGCTTATAGGCGAGGAGGAGCTGCGTAGTATGAAGCCCACTGCCTACTTCATCAACATCGCCAGGGGGGAGGTAGTGGACGAGGGAGCGCTGGTGCGCGCCCTGGAGGAGGGCTGGATAGCTGGGGCGGGGCTGGACGTCTTTGCCACCGAGCCGTTACCACCCGATAGCCGCCTCTGGGGGCTCCCCAATGTGATCTTCAGCCCCCACATCGCCGGCGGCATGGAGGACTATGCGCAGAGGGCGACTGAGGTCTTCTGCGAGAACTTAAGGCGTTACTTGAGCGGTAAGAGGCTGCTCAACCTGGTGGACAAGAGGCGGGGCTACTAGCTGCCAGCCCCAAAACATGCTTGTATGGCGGCGCCGAGGGCAGTGACCGTCCTCGGCTCCGAAGGCACCAGTAGCTTGACACCCAGTTCTTTTTCCACCGCTGCCACCAGCCCTTGATTTAGAGCACCGCCGCCGCAGACGGCGCAGGGGGCTTCCAGCCCAACACGCTTTACCAGCGAGGCTATCTTAGCGGCGAGCGCTAAGTTGACGCCGGCGGCGATGTCCTCCTTCGCCACCCCCTCCGCCACCCTGGTTATCGCCTCGGACTCGCCGAAGACGGCGCAGCCGGTGCTGAAGGTGACCGGGCTTTTCGACTTCAGCGACAGGGTGCCGAACTCATCAAGGCTGATGCGCAGCACATTGGCGATGACCTCGATGAAGCGTCCGCTGCCGGCGGCGCACTTCTCGCTGACGGTGAAGTCGGTGACCATCCCTTTGTCGTCCAGCTTTATCACCCTGGTGGACTGGGCGCCGATGTCTATCGCCGTCCTTGCTTCGGGGAAGAGCCTGCTTATCCCCCGGGCGGTGCAGACGATGTCGCTCGCCCTGCTAGCAGTAAAAACTACATTCCCGGCACCCACGCCGGTCGCCACCACCGTGAGCGACTGCGGTGCCCCCTCAAGCCCGACAAGCAGCTCCCCCCTGATGGCTTCGGCAGTGGTCCTATGGTCTATGCCCGAGAGCCTGATGGCAGAGGCAGCAATTTCCCAGCCCTTGAGCAGGGCCCCCTTGCTGTAAGCCGAACCGATGTCTATGCCCAGGCACCAGCGCATTCTAGCCCCCGGTATAGAAGGTCGCCTTCTCCAGCCGGCGCGCCTTTACCTCTAGCGGCTTACCCTGTGCCAGTAGCCGCTCGGTATGCTCCTTTGCCAGCAAGGCGGCGCCCAGGGCGCCGGTGAGCAGTGGCTCCGGGGGGACGAGGAGGTCGCAGCCCAGGGCTGCCCTCATCGCCTGCACCATGCCGGCGTTTTTGGCAACGCCGCCGGTGAGCACCACCTCCGGCTCCACCCCCAGCCGCCGCGCCAGCGCCGCCACCCTCTCGGCGAGGGCGCGGTGCAAGCCGGCGATGATGTCCTCTATCCTCTCCCCCTGCGACAGCCGCATCACCACCTCCTGCTGGGCGAAGATGGTGCACATGTTGCTGATCTCCACCGGCTTTGTGGCTTTTTGTGATAGTGCCGCCAGTCCCTCCAGCCCGACCCCCAAGCTCTGGGCAGTGAGCTCCAGGAACCTGCCGGTGCCGGCGGCGCACTTATCGTTCATGGCGAAGTCCACCAGCCTCCCCTCCCTGACCTTCAGGCACTTGGCGTCCTGTCCGCCGATGTCCACCACCGTCCTGGCGCCGGGGAAGACATGGTAAACGCCCCTGGCATGGCAGGAGAGCTCGGTGATGTGCTCGTCGGCGAAGGGGACATTGAACCTGCCATAGCCGGTGGCGACGATGCGGAAAATTTCCTCCAGCTTCAGCCCTGCGCTCTCCAGCGCCTTCGCCATCACCTCATTGGCAAGGTGGCGGTGCTCAGCGCCGGTGGGACCTTTGATGGCGGCAATGACAGCGCCAGCGGCATCGATGATGACCGCCTTGGTCATGGTGGAGCCGATATCGATGCCGGCGAAGTAGAGGTGGTGCAGTGGGCTTGCTTCAGCCAATTGTCTCCAGAAATGCCTCCACCCGCGTCCGCATCGGTGCCAGCGAGCCTTCGGTGTAGTCGTATTCTATATAGGTGGCTGGTATGCCCAGGCTGGCAAAATAGTCCTTCACCGCCGGCACCTCGAAGGCAAACGGGTCGCAGTACCTCACCAGCAGCAGGATGACGCCGTCTATTTTCCAGTCAGAGATGATGCTTTTAAGATAGCCGTAGCGTCCCTGTAGGTCCTGCTGGTAGTCCTTCTTCGTCGGTGTGGCGGTGCTCTGCACAAAGGTGCGGGCGCAGGTTATCTCCAGCAGGTAGTGAATGGCGAGCGCCATGACCTCGTCTGTGGCTACTATTACCTTCCCCCGGTAGGGGCGGTAGCCAGCGCAGTCCTCGGCGAAGACTACATTGGCGTTGGACTCCAGGATGGACATGACCGCGGCGTCGTCGGTAGTGCTGCCCCAGAGGAGCAGCCTGGCGCGTTTCGCCTGAGGCTTCTCCTTCCGTGCCTTCACCTCCTCGAGGACCTCGTTAAGCAGCTGGTTGCCCTCGTCCACGGGCAGGCTCATCACCGCCTTTATCACCTTGACTATCTCGGTGCCGCTGACCAACGGCGGCGATGGCTTGGTGAGCTCGAAAAGCGACTGCACCAAAAGGCGCTGCTGGTTGTAAGCCTCGATGGCTTTATTGAGCCTGTCCGCTGACAGCTTCTTCCCGCTGAAGGTTTCCAGTGTGGTCACCATGCCATCGAGCTGGCTGGCGAAGTACTCCAGGGCTTCGGTGCGGGTGGTGCCGGGCATATCGATGAAGTGGAAGTAGGGCAGTCTAGTGTAGGACTGCCAGATGCGGGCGGTCTTCTCCTGCGGGTCGCTGGCATGGACGGTGATGGTGCCGTCAAGGAAATCGTGTCTGCCCTTAAGTGAGCAGTCCAGGCAGGAACGCATGATGGGGCAAAAGGATGCCGGCAGCACCCTGTCCGCCTCGGTCACCGGCTCCCTCATCTCGCCGCAGATGCGGTAGGGGACGATGTCCAGCGCCGCCAGCAGCTCCAGGGGCACATAGACGCAGGGGTAACCGATGACCTTCTTGCCCTTTGCCCGCAGCTCCCTTACCCTGCGGGTGGGGTCGTGGTAGACCTCTTCTGCCCTCAATAGCCCTTTAGCTGCCATATTTACCTCTCCTGTTGGTCTGCTGTCCGAGCTTGCGGCTTCACCAGTCGAAGCCTGCCTCCCGGCGCACCTTACGGTAGTGCTCCATGGCTTCTTCGAAGGGCTCTGCCCTTAATAGGGCGTCCTGTGGGTTGAACAGGCGCAGGTCGACGATGTCCCCCTCGACGATGAGCGAGGGGACTTTAAGCCGCTCCATAAGTATGTTCGCCAGGTGGGGGAGGTGGGTGGAGGCGCTGCGGCAACTGACCAGCGGGTGAAGGAAGGCGCCATCGCACTTCCACTCCGAGACATATTTCAAATAGATGTAGACATCGACACCGGCAACCACGTTCTTCTCAAGGGCGTCTTTATAGTTGGAGACCATGCGCTGCAGGCTGTACCTGGCGATGCGCTCGATGGGGTCGGAGACGTGGCTCAAGTCCACCGGTGGTGGCGGGTGGTAGCCGAAGCTCTCGATGACGAAGTTCCAGCCCCTTTCCGCCAGCCTGTCGAACAGGTCGAGGCTGTGCCATGGCGGCAGCTCGGCGAACACCAGGCGGTACTTCTCCTCGGGTATGGCGCTGGTGCCGTTCTTTACCCTTTCGGCGACCTCGTCATACAGGTTCTTGTAGAGCTGCAGGGACTCCTTCAGATCGCCGAGGAGGAACAGCGCCGGGGGCATGGCGCTCCAAAAATCGCGGCTGTGCATGGGGCAGGGCTTTGCCTTGCGCAGCTCGTTGATCTCATGGGAGACGCGGTTTATCTCCATCATCAAATTGGCTATCTCGTCCAGCTTGTCCCAGTCCATTTTCCTGCCTACCGCCTTCTCCACGAAGGCGATGAAGTCGCGGAGGTGTCTAGTGCTGAGCCTCACCATCTCCTCATAGCAGTCCTTGAGCTGGAACTCCCTGATGCCGGGGAGTGGAGCCTCCAGCGTCCACACCGGCACGTCCAGGTAGCGTCCCAACGCTTGGAACCACTTGTACCTGGCGTCGCACACGGCGACCGATGACAGCAGGAATAGTGGCTTGGGCATGCCGCCCATGGGGGCTTCTGGTGGTGGCTGTCCGCCCAGCTCCATCAGCCTGGCGGCGTAGCCGAAGTTAGCCCGACTGTAGCCGCAGAGGTGGGTGGGGAAGCCCTCGGCATCGGCGCGGTCGAGGTACTCCCTGGCGACCCCGGCGGCGGCAAGGGCGGCGCCGTAGTTCTCCGGATAGACCACCTCGATGTCCATAGCTTTAAGGACTGGGTCGCCGTAGCAGAAATTGAGCATCGCCCAGACCGTGGGCTTGCCCGCTTTGATCGCCTCCAGGCTGCGCATGTAGGACTCGTCCACCTTAGCCCGCAGCGGGTACATGGCTTTAACGCGGTTGATCACCCTCTTCTTTTCGCCAGTGGTCATGGCTCCCCCTTGTCCGCGTATTATAGCAGGGTGGTGGGCGCAAGGCTAGCCACGATAGTGTGTCTTTTATTCAAGCTCTTTAGGGTGACCCGTTGTCATGGGAACAAAATTCACCCTCACCTCAGTCCACTCCCCTCGAGGGAGAGGAAGGTATAAAGAGGAAGGTTCTCTCTCCCTCTGGGAGAGAGCTAGAGTGAGAGGGAGAGAGTTAGAGTGAGGGGGAATCAAGGTGGCTAGTGTGGATATTGATAGCTAAGGTGCTGGAGTGGCGGTGAACTTGCCCTCGAACTGCCCCATCTTCGGGGAACCGTCCTCAAGGGCATCACCCCACTCCCCCCAGCCATATATGGTGCCCTTTATTGACTTGACGGTGTCCAGCTTCTTGTCCCACTTTATCTTGCCGTTCAGCACATAGGTCACATAGGGGCTTGAGGGGTAGTCGCAGTAGCTTCCAGCCTCGAGGATGAGGGACAGCCTGGGGCTGTTCTTCACCTTGCCGTCTATCTTGACCAATGGACCGACATAGCCCTTGACCGGGACAAGCGTGGGCCAGCCCTCTATCGCTGGAGTTGGCTCCCAGTAGCCCTCTATCTTATGTCCGTTCTGGGTGGTGATATGCAGCGTGCCGCTG
>CALJTV010000052.1 GCA_937975645.1 uncultured Dehalococcoidia bacterium
AAGAGAGCAAAGAGAAGGAGGATGAAAGGAGGGCGAGATGAAGAAGTTACTTATAGCGAGCGTTTTAGTGGGTTTTGTGGTTTTCGGTGCCTTTGGGGCTTTTGACTTTGAGGCTTACCTTCAAGAATTGGCTCAGAAGGCTAGGGCCGAAGGTGGGGTTATCTACACATACGGGATGCCGGAAACCTGGGCTAATTATGGCGAGATCTTTGCACGCTTTTATCAACTTTATGGCATCAGACAAGAAGATATTGATATGGGGAGTGCAGTCGTACTCGCACGTATGACAGAAGAGAATGCTTCGAAAAATGATGTCGCTGACCTTAAAACTCCTTTCGCCATACTTACCGCGGCTCGTGGGCTTACGTCCGATTATTGCGTGAGTTGTTGGGACTTGCTACCCGCAAAGATGCGTGGCATTGATCCCAATACCGGTAGCGTTTGGTATACTGCTTATTGGGGGACTATTGGATGGCTCGTGAACTTAGACATGGTTGATGTCATCCCTTATAAGTGGACCGATCTGTTGAACTCTGCTTATAAAGGGCTTATTGGCTATCTTGATCCGCGAGTTACTGGTACAGGCGTGGTCACCATTGAGGCTGCTGCGTATGCCCTTGCTGGGGATCCGTTTAATTATGTAGCCGGCGTTGAGTTTTTCAAGAAGCTTCACGATATGGGAGTGATTGGAAGCGTTGATCCTTTGGTGACAGTGGCTAGGTGGCAACGCGGCGAAATCGCGATTCTTGTCAACTTCGATTATAACCTGCTTAAATGGAAATATGATAATCCTGAAATCAACTCTCGAGTTATTATCCCTGCGGACGGCTCTATTTCCGCTGGTAACGCTGTTATAATGGCCAAGAATGCTCCACACCCGTGGACAGCCAAGCTTTTCCTAGAGTACCTCTTATGCGGTGAAGGCCAAATTCTTTATGCTAAAGCCTTTGTTAACCCCGTAAATCCAACAGTGCAATTGCCTGAAGAGATCGTAGCTAAATTCCCTCCAAAAGAAGCCTATCAAGCCGCGATCTTTCCGGATCCCCTTGAAGAGCTGAACATCTTGACCCCTCTTCGGGAATACTACTCCAAAGTGATCTTCGGTGGTTAAAAAGAAGGGGGGTTATTCCCCCCTTCTTTTTGCATGGAGTGACGTATGCGCAAAGTTTCTCATGAGCACTTGCTTTTGATACCACTTGTACTCTTTGTCGGCCTTTTCGTCTTTTACCCGTTAAGCTGCGTAGTTGCTCAAAGCTTTGTGGGCTCTCGCGGCGAGTTAACTTTTCAGCATTATCTTAACGCATTTACTCAAAGCCGCTTCGTCACGCCTCTTAAAAATACCCTTTGGTTCGCCGGTATTTGTACTTTGATAGGTGCTGTAGGAGGAACATTTGTAGGGCTGTTAGCAAGCCGAATGTCGCCAAGCTTGCGAAACTTTCTCCTTTCTTTGTACTCGATACCAATGACTCTTTCAAGTCTTGTAGTTGCATTCAGCTTTATAGTACTGTTTGGACGGCATGGTGTTTTTAATATTTTACTTAGCCGTTATCTTGGATTACCGAAATTCAATCTTTACTCCTGGCAGGGCCTTATTGTTACCTACTCATTTTACAACATACCTTTAATGACGCTTACCATGGCTGCAGTATTTTTGAATTTGGACAAATCAGTAATTGAGGCAGCTAGAAATTTAGGAGCAAAGCCGTGGCAAGCGTGGGTATATATAATTGTCCCAGCTTTAGCGCCAGGATTTTTGGCGGGTGTCTCCATAGTGTTTGCAGGTATGCTGGCAGCTTTCGGCACTGCCCTGGCGTTGACAGGAATGGCCATGAATTTGTTTCCGCTGCAAATTTATTCTCTTGTATCCGAAGGCGAACTTAACTTGCCTCAAGCCAGCGCATTGGCTGTAATGCTGGTTATGGTCATTGCTTTTTCTTTGTTTGTTCTTAACAAGGTTGAGCGCTGGTTAAAACCTGAGGCAAAATGAAAAGAAAGCTAGTTTGGACAGTAATAGAAAGAATGTTGCTTGTCTTCCTTGTCGTATATATCGTATTTCCGTTGCTTGTTCCAATTATTTTTTCTTTCAGCATACGGTGGACGGATATCTTTCCCGACGGTTTTACTACGCAATGGTACCAGAAGATCATTGCAAGGCCTATGTATTATCAAGGGCTTATGACCTCTCTTCTTGTAGCAATAAGTGCTGTTGTTGTAGATATTTTAATCTGCGTTCCTGCGGCATATTCAATTAACCGTCTTGGTGGGCGTGTAGGAAGTGTATTAAGAGAGGCTTCTAAGACACTCCCTCTTATTTTTCCGCCGATCATTGTAGGGATTGCTTTTCTCCGCGGTTTTAACCGACCACCTTTTGTGTGGGGTGGTTCATTGTTTCTTGCTGTATTTGCTCATGCAGCGCTAGGTTTTCCTTTCATGTTTAGAAATGTACTCGCTGTTTTTCAAACTATAGATGAACGTACATTATCTGAGGCTGCGGCAAGCCTAGGAGCCAATTTGTGGCAACGCTTTCGCTATGTTCTTATCCCTAACGTGATTCCAGGGATACTTTCCGGGGCTCTTCTTGTATTTGCCATTTCCATGGGCGAGTTCCAAGTCACCATTATGATTGCTGGCTTTGGTTGGAGAACGTTGCCCTTGCTTCTTTATAGAAGTTTGATCGATGATATCCGTGTTGCAAGCGCCATATCCGGAGTACTTGTCACTACGTCAATTATAGCATTCTTAGGCATGACGTTGATTTCGATGCGCATAGGAGCAGGTAAGCTCCGCGGGG
Organism: uncultured Dehalococcoidia bacterium; assembly: GCA_937975645.1. Lineage (GTDB taxonomy): Bacteria > Chloroflexota > Dehalococcoidia > GIF9 > UBA5629 > CALJTV01. Next base: position 2,792 of record CALJTV010000052.1, read on the forward strand.
TTGAAAGGGAGTGAAATAAAATCGACTACGGTTCGTGAAAACAGACACTTTTCGTGCTGGACACTTTGACAAGGCGATAATGGTAGAAAAGACCCTTAAGTTTTCTTCTCTCAGGCCTGCGATGTCGTTGGTGGTAAGAAACCTCACCGTTCTTGCACCCACTCCACCAAGGGTTCTTGTGCACTTTTGCCCTTTGCCTCCTAAAAGACCAGAAATCCAGAAACTCATAGCGCCCGTCATGCATGACTTCCTAGGCGATGGTACCCTGGCTTTTTGACTGTTTTCCTTGGCGGCCGAAAAGAACATTACGTCCAGCAATACCGTACCATACTCCTCTTCAAACGGCGCTCTAACCAAGCGTTTATCCTCTACCGCCTTCTGGTTAGGCGGTAGATGCTTTTGGGGTCGAGAAGAACACGCTGCCAACTCCATTGAGAATGTGGATGATGTTACAGGAAAGAATATGGCGGGCTTTCTCTTTGGGACTCTTGGGGTTGCGTCTTCGACTCCAGTCGTGCGATTCCCAAAGTAGCAGCACTCACGCTTCCATCAGCGTATACCCGGCCAAGCCGCTGGGTCTACGCGAAAGGTCTGGTCAGTGGGTTGGGCAACGCCTCAACCATTTGCCCACATTGTCTCGAGGTACACTGGGTCTTTTGCTTTCCTTCATAAGCTTGGCGAGCGCGAACCAGTTATAAGTGCGTGAAGACTTCCCGCGCAGGTTTTTGCGAGCGAAAGATGATGAGACGTCACATTTTCAAAGGGTCTTCCTACGATTTCAGCTCATGGTCGAGGGGACGGTCACCATATCCTGACGCGGCCATATCTTTGGCTTGACCAAATGAACAGCTTTGCTTAAGATTGTTCTGCCTATGCCCCTTGTCACATATAGACGGCAGGTCTTGCTTAACCTACTCCGACAACACGGGGTACTTACCACACAAGAGCTTGCTCGCTACCTCAAAGTCTCAGAAGCCACAGTGCGGCGGGACTTAGCAGTCTTGGCTCGGCAAGGAGTCCTTGTCCGAGAGTATGGTGGTGCGTTTCTTTCTGAGGCTGAGCCTCCTTATGCAGTGAAGTTAGCGCGCAACAAAAAAGCCAAAGAAGCTATTGCCGCAAAGGCTAGTGAATTAGTATCAAATGGAGCCACAGTGATTCTTGATTCTGGGACGACCACGTTAGCTTTAGCCCGCCTTCTGGCAGGTCGCCCTATCCGCGTAATTGCCCTGGATGTGCCCATCGCCCAAGCCTTGGCTAAAGGGGATACCGAAGTCTGGATACCTGGAGGTCGTGTACGTAATGGATTTTACAGTCTGGTGGGGTCTTGGGCAGAGGACCTTTTGGGTCAAGTTAGGGCAGACATCTTTTTCCTCGGCGCAGATGCCTTTTGTCTTGAAGGGGTTACCAACTATACTTTTGAAGAAGCTGTTGTAAAAAGAAAAGCGATGTCTGTAAGCCAACGCACGATTCTTTTAGCCGATAAAAGCAAATGGGGCAAAAAAGCCCCAGCTTTTGTGGCTCCGTTAGATTCCCTGGATTTAATCATCACCAATTTTGAAGATCCTACCATTAAAACTGTGGTAGAGGTGGAGGTGATAAATGAAGCGGTTTGAAGACCTTTTAGGCTCTAAGCCCGTGATCGCTATGGTGCACTTAAAGGCCTTACCTGGTACCCCACTTTATGGAGGCCATTTAGACGACATCGTGGAGGCAGCCAGGCAAGACCTTTTGGCTCTCCAATTGGCCGGTGTAGATGCTGTGATGTTTTGTAACGAAAATGACCGCCCTTATGAGTTGAAAGCGGATCCGGCCAGCGTTGCCACGATGGCCTACGTGATCGGTCGTCTTAAAGAAGGTATTCACGTGCCTTTTGGTGTAGATGTTTTGTGGGATTCTGTGGCTACTATAGCGCTAGCAGTAGCTACAGGGGCCTCCTTTGTTCGAGAGGTTTTCACCGGACTCTACGGATCAGATATGGGACTTTGGCAAGGTGGGGCGGCCGAGGCGCTTCGTTACAGAAAACGTTTGGGAAGAGACGATTTACTTTTATTTTACAACGTCTCTGCCGAGTTCGCTTCCCCCTTAGATACACGCTCCCTAGCAGAAAGGGCTAAGAGTGCCGTTTTCTCTAGCTTGGCTGACGCTATCCTGGTTTCCGGACCAATGACAGGAGAAGAAGTGAACTTGGAACACCTACGGGCAGTCAAAGAAGTTCTTCCGAGTGTGCCCGTGCTGGCCAATACTGGAGTCCGTCACGACAACGTGGCCACCATTCTTGAGGTGGCGGATGGAGTTATAGTGGGTACGGCTCTAAAGCAGGATGGGATTACTTGGAACCCTGTAGACCCTGAACGGGCCAGGCGCTTCATGGAAAGGGTGCGTGCGGTGCGGGGGCGGTAATGTTCCTAGGGGTTGATGTCGGGACCACTTCAGTAAAGGCTCTTCTTCTCTCTGAGGAAGGCCAAGTATTAGCAGAGTCTGAACATCCTCATCCTTTATATTCACCTTGTCCAGGTTTTGCTGAGGAAAATCCCGAAGATTGGTGGCGAGGATTGCGAGCAGTGGTCCAGGAAGTGCTAAAAGGACATAACACCCGGTCCCTTCGGGCCATGGGTGTTGCCGGAATGGTTCCTACCCTTGTCCTTCACAACGCTACGGGGAAGCCTTTGAGACCCTCACTGCAACAAAACGATGCACGGGCTGTAAGGGAGATTCAAGAGTTGAGGGAGCTTTTCAGTGATACCTGGCTTTTTGCTAAGACAGGGGCCATCTGGAACCAGCAGGTGGTAGCTCCCAAAATTCTTTGGATTCGACGACACGAGCCAGAAATCTTTGCCAAAACTGCGTGGTTTTCAGGATCCTATGAGCATCTGACATTTCGGCTCACAGGCGAGAGGTATCAGGAGATTAACTGGGCTTTGGAATCCGGGCTCTGGGACCCTATAGCCGAAGCCTGGCTTAGCGAAGTTTTAGAGTATCTGGGTTTAGAGGAGACTGTTTTCGCACCGGTACGGCGACCTTGGGAAATCGTTGGAGAGGTAAGCCCTCAAATAGCCCGCTCTTTGGGTGTGCCTGCAAGATTGCCAGTGATTGCAGGAAGTGCTGATCATATTGCAGCAGCTTTGGCTTCTGGGCTCAGAAAGCCTGGAGATGCAGTGATAAAGTTGGGGGGAGCTGGAGATTTTCTCTACGTGTTGGACAGCTTTGCCCCTGTGCCAGAACTGTTTATCGACTTCTACGATGTACCGGGGTTGTTTATCATCAATGGATGCATGGCCACTACGGGTAATCTTCTTCGGTGGTTCAAGGACAGATTTCGTCCTGGATGTAGCTTTGCTCAATTGGATGAGGAAGCGGAAGCGATACCGCCAGGTGCTCAAGGCCTTGTTGTACTTCCTTATTTTCTGGGGGAAAAGACTCCCATTCATGATCCTCAGGCACGGGGCACACTGGTGGGTTTGACCCTCGCCCACACCTCAGCCCACGTTTGGCGAGCGCTTTTAGAAGCGGTTGCGTATGCCTTTCGCCATCATGTAGAGGTTCTTGAGGAAAGGGGATACCGAATAGAGCGTTTTTTCGTAGTAGACGGAGGAGCCAAGAGTCGCTTATGGCGAAAAATCATAGCTAGTGTTTTGGAACGCCCACTGGAAACAGTTTCTGAAGGGAACTTAGGAAGTGCTTATGGGGTGGCCTTTCTTGCAGGTGTAGCTGTTGGGTTTTGGGAATTTAACGATCTTCAAGTAAGGGTGAAAGAGGTAACTGATCCCGATCCCGGTTGGATTGGTATTTATCGGCAGCTTTATGAAATATACCGCCAGGTTTACCAGCGACTTAAGGACTTGTACCCACGATTAGGAGGTGCCCATGCCTAATGCGTTGGTGACTGGGGCAGGCTCGGGTATTGGCAAAGCCATCGCTGCGAGGTTGGCACAAGATGGGTTTAAGGTTTGGGTTACAGACATAGATGAGAAAAAAGCTTGTGAAGTAGCAACTGCGTTAGGGATTCCTTACTTACGATTGGATGTGACTTCTAAAGCTGACGTAGAACGAGCCCGAGATCATGTCTTCGCTCAGGATGGTCGCTTAGATGTCCTGATAGCCAATGCTGGGGTTTCTACAATGAACCGTTTTCTAGACTTAAGCGAAGAGGAGTGGGACTTCGTAATGGAGGTAAACGCTAAAGGCACTTTCTTCGCTCTTCAAATTTTTGCACGGTCCATGATCCATCAGCCCTTTATGCCAGGACGAGAATTACGTGGGAAGATTATTATCATTGCATCTATGGCTGCTCGTCAAGCAGCTCCTCTTTTGGCCCACTATTCCGCTAGCAAGTTTGCTGTTTTAGGACTGGCTCAATCAGTGGCAAAAGAGCTGGCTCCATACCGTATTACAGTGAACGTCGTAAACCCGGGATATGTGCGTACACCAATGCAGGAGCGAGAAGTAATGTGGGAGGCCAAAATCAGGGAAGTTTCTCCAGAGGTCGTAATACACGATTACATTAAACAAACCCTTTTAGGCCGGCTGGAGACCCCGGAGGATGTGGCTAAAGTAGTAAGTTTCTTGGCGGGCCCAGATTCTGATTTTATCACAGGGGAAGCGCTGGAAGTTAATGGTGGTGCTTGGATCTTCTAAGGAAACTTCTTTGCTCGTTTTCGATGTCGTGGGGGTGAAACAGTGAAACTCGGTTTCCGACCTCCGGATAATCCTGAGGAGTTTTTGGCCTATGTCCGAGTCCTAGCAGGGCGGTATAGCGTAGTAGAAGTCGCTGGACATGCCGCCGCACATCTCATGGACGCCATTCAAAAAGCAAAACACATGGGCTTTGCCTTTTGTTTTCACGCACGTTACCTGGACCTTTACCCTGGTTCGCCTGTGGAAGAAATTCGCGAAGCTTCTCTTAAGCTCCTTCGAGAAGACCTGGAGCGAGCGGCGAGGATAGAGGCTTTTCGGGTGATTGTCCACGCTGGCAACATTCCATGGACAGATTATCCGCCCCCTGGACTTTCCCCAGCTCATGACGCTCTGCGAGCGCAAGAAGCAAAACTTCGTCGAGCTTATCTGGGAAAGTGTTTAGAAAGCTTTTCTAAGCTGGCCTCTTTAGCTGCAGATTTAGGCATTCAGATTGCTTTAGAAAACCTAGCTGCTCCGCAAGAAGTGCCGAGAACTGCTGAGGAAATGGCGCTTTTCTTACAGATTCCCCATTTGGAATTTTGCCTCGACTTAGGGCATGCTAAAATAGCCGGCCAAAATCCACGAAGCTTTTTTGAACTTCTGGGAAACAGACTTACACACGTTCATGCTCACAGTAATGACGGACACTACGACGTACACTTGCCCCCTTCTTTGGCAGATCTCAAGCTTTTTTCTTCCCATTCATGTACAGTGGTAATAGAACTTCCTCCTCGAAATATAGAAGAATACTTAGAAATGCACAAGCTTTTAGTTTCAGAAAACATGAGCACTGTATAACTAGACCCATAGTGCCTCGTTCCTTGTGTCTGGGCCACATGATAGCTTCCTATGCCAATTTCCACAAAAGTCTCGTAACCGTCGCCCTTCTAACTAACCGCTAGTGGAGGGGCGCGTCGTTTACCTGGAACTGGACATGCTCCATCGTGACGAGTTTGGCCGCCTCCTTGCCTACGTGTACCTGGATCAGTGGGGCTGCCTCATGGTGAACCTCGCCCTGATTGCCACCCCAATCGTGAGCAAGAGGGAGTATCCAGGGAACACACGTTACGCAGAGCTGTTCGCGCAGGTTGATCAAGCACAGCCCCCCGCTCCCGTTGACGCTGGAGTTTGTGGAGGTCAAGTCACCCGTGCGCCCGGCCAGTATGGGCGGGTCATCGTGAGGACTGCGCCAGGAGCGCGGTCCGAAATCACTGTGTTTAACCCTTGCGGGGGGCCGTCAGAGGACGAGGGACTGGAACCAAAGATCGCCGATCAGTCAGATCTGGTGACGTGGGAGTGGAAAGTCGGAACCAGAACAACACCAGGTCAGGGCAAGATCATGGTGACAGCGACGTTGTGTGAGCGAAGTATGACGAAGAAGACCTTAAGGTCCCGGGCCAGCCGGAGAAGGAGAACCTCCACCTCCCCCTCAGGCGAGGCCATCCGGAGGAGACGCGCCAACATCCTCTCCGCTTGAGGGGAAATCTTGGAGTTATTCTGCTCTTTCATGGCCGAGTACATTGTACTGCGGTTGCCAGGAGCTCTATTTACTCGTCTGGAAGCTCACTCCTGCGATGGTATCTTTGTTGTGCGGCTGGAAGCTACGCACATTTAACCCCATTGCAGCGGACTTGGATTTGCCTGTTGCTCCTCCGCGCCCACCCGGCGAACCCGGGACACAGCAACACCTTTGGCCCTCCCCCTTTTTCCGAGCGGGCCTTCCCAGCCATTGTGCTTTTCAAACATCTCACTGCTTTACCGTCTTACTTTTTTGACATTATGATGGTAAACAGGTGCAATGACAAAATGATGGGAATCGTCTACGTCGTAGCCAACCACAAGGGCGGGGTGGGGAAGACCACGACTTGTGTTTCCCTGGGCGCGGCCTTGGCGGAACAGGGAAAGAAGGTGCTCCTGGTGGACCTTGACCCCCAGGCTGGGCTCACCACCGCCTTGGGCCTGCGCGGCCAGAACTTCGAGCACACCACCTACACCCTCCTCCTGGGCGAGGCCAACCCTATGGAGGCTGTGCTTTCCACCCCCTTCGACAACGTCCACCTCATCCCGGCGGACTTGGACCTGGCCGGGGCCGAGGCCGAGCTCCTAGGGAAGATCGGCTGGGACCGCGCGCTCAAAGCAGCCCTCGAGCCCCTCAAGCCCCAGTACGACTTCATCCTCCTCGATTGTCCGCCCAGCCTTGGCGTCCTCACCGTGAACGCCCTCATGGCCGCCGAGCGGGCCATCATCCCCGTCCAAACCGAGTACCTGGCCCTGCGCAGCCTCAACCACCTCGGCCAGATCCTGGCCAAGGTCCAACGGCGGGGGACCCCTGGCCGCCGCCCCAAGATCCTGCGGACCCTCCTCCAGTGGCGGGCCCGCCACGCCCAGGAGGCCTCCTTGGAGCTGGAGAAGCTCTTCCCGGGCAGGATCTACCGCACCGTCATCACCCGCACCGTGAAGCTGGCCGAGGCCGCCCGAGCCGGGGTACCCATCGTGTTCCTCCTCCCTCAGTCCGAGCCGGCCCGGCAGTACCGAGCCCTGGCCCAGGAGGTGCTGGCCGATGCCTAGGCGCAAGGGGAAAGGAGTGGAAGCCTTCCTCGGCCCTGAGGAGGCCCCAGGCAAGGCCACGTTCTACCTCCCGCCCGCCGTGCTCACCGCCCTGGACGACCTCTAGCTCGACCTGCGCCAGGTGAACCGCCGCCTCACCAAGTCCGCCCTCGTGGCCTGGATCATCGACCAGGCCCTCAAGGAGTACCAGGAAAAGGGCCGGGAAAGCCCGCTCTTTCAAGCCCTGGCCGGAAAGGAGGAGGAATGGCCCAGGATCGCCTGAGGGAAGCGGTCTCCGCCCTGTCCGAGGATCTCCCCGTGCGCATCCTTCTTTCTACGCTTGCGGAAAACGTGGCGGAGCTCGCGGCCATCCTCAGCCTTTACGCCTCCTGGCGGATCCCGCCTGAGCTCGTCACCCGCTTGCGGGGGATCGAGGCCGAGCTCCTAGAGCTCTCCCGCCTGTGCCAGGCCCCACCATCTACCACCAA
>CALJTV010000053.1 GCA_937975645.1 uncultured Dehalococcoidia bacterium
TATGTAAGCATCCAGCTTGTGCAACTCCTGACCAGTCTGGGGCTGGCGGGCAAAAGGGTCCTTGAGGTGGGTGGAGGGGATGCACGCCTCCTGGCATGGCTGGCTAAGCAACATCCAACAAGCAAATTCGTGGTTCTTGACTACTCTCAGGTTGGTTGCTCCCTTGCTCAAGCTCGTGCAAAGAGAGAAGGGGTTGCAATTGAAGTCCTCTGGGGAGACATGTTTTCACCCCCTCCAGAATTACTGGGCACTTTTGATGTGGTGATTTCCCTTGGGGTAGTTGAACATTTTAGGGATATAAAAGCACCGATCGAGGCAAAGCGCGCCTTCCTTCGTAATGGTGGAACCATGTTTACGCTCATCCCCAATCTGCGTAGCCCTATCTATGCCTATCTGACACAGCGTTGGTCGACCCGTGTCTGGAATGCACATAAACCGTTAAGCCTCAGCCAGTTAGTGGAAGCCCATTCAAGTGCGAGTCTCGTTGTTGTGAATTGTGGGTATTTGGGTTCGGTGGAATTTGGCATGCTGTCTATGGCTGCGCAGGACCTTCCACGAGAAAGGCGTATTGATAAAGCGCTCTACTTATGGTTGACGCGCTTATCAAAGGCTATCCACTGGTTTGAGTACCATTTCCATTCTTTGCCAGTAAGTCATATACTGTCACCGTTTCTGTGGGTAGTGAGCAAACGATGCGATTAGTTGGAGGTGTATTGAGCATCTGGATGATGGGACCTTGGACAAGGTCTTAAGTGAGGTGCATCGGCTGCTGAAGGGTAACGGCTCAGGCTACTAAAAGAATGAAAAACCGTATCCTGAAAATCAAGCCTCCACACTTGCTTTACATCGGACAAAAGAAGTAAAGTTGGAGGCTAAGTGGGAACGTATTATAGTCAAGAGGAGAGGGTAGTGAAAATTCTTTTCTTGATCCATTCTCTTTCCTGTGGAGGTGCAGAGCGGGTCACCGTGAACCTGGCAAACTACTGGGCCGGCAAAGGCTGGCAGGTCACCATTGTAACGCTTGCTTCAGAGTCACAGGACTTCTATAGGTTACACGAAGGCGTTCGGCGAATGGCGCTTAATCTTGCAAAAGAAAGCCCCAACCTCTTTTCTGGAGCTATCTCTAACTTGCAGCGTCTGGCAGCAGTCCGCAAGGTTTTGAAAGCCGAATGTCCTGATGTTGCAGTGGGCATGATGACCACCGCCAGTGTTCTGTTAGGTCTTGTACCTTCTCTTGGGAAGAGGATTGTGACGATTGGCTCTGAGCGCGTCTATCCGCCGATGAATCCTGTTGGGCGTATATGGAACGCCTCTCGTCGGTGGGCCTATCCTCGCTTGGATGCAGTTGTAACTCAGACTAAGGAGAGCGCTCAATGGATAGTGAGCAACACAGGCGCCCGACGAGTTGAGGTTATCCCTAACCCGATACCATGGCCACTTTCAGCACAGCCTCCATACCTCCATCCACAGGACTTTCTTAGTCCCAACCAGCGGGTTCTTTTAGGGGTGGGCCGCCTGACGGAACAAAAGGGATTTGACCTCCTTATTGAAGCCTTCGCCAGGCTTGCCCCCCTTTTCCCTGAATGGGTCCTTGTGATCCTTGGCGAGGGCCCATTGCGCTATCAACTTGAGAACCAGGTGATGGCACATGGATTGCAGGGGAAGGTATTCATGCCAGGAGTGGCTGGGAATCTCGGGGATTGGTATAGCAGAGCTGACATTTATGTGATGAGTTCCCGATTCGAGGGGTTTGGCAATACATTGGCAGAAGCTATGGCATATGGGAAACCTGTGGTGAGTTTTGACTGCCCTACGGGGCCAAGCGATATTATCCGTCATGAGGTGGATGGTTTTTTGGTGCCACTGGGTAACTTAGAAGGGCTGACCCAGGCGTTAAGGCGGCTGATGCGCGATGAATCGTTGCGTCTCCGCCTTGGGGAGCGAGCTGTGGAAGTGCGGAAACGGTTTTCGCTGGAGCGGGTGGCTGCAATGTGGGAAGCGTTGTTTGTAGAGCTGCTCCGGCAAAGACGGGATTGAAAGGAGGCTAATGAGAGCCATGGAGAAGCCCCCAAAGGTTTCTGTGATAACGCCGACCTACAACCGGGCCTCCTTCTTGCCACGAGTGTGGGAAAGCCTTCGGTGGCAGACCGAGAGTAACTTCGAGTGGCTGGTTATTGACGATGGTTCAACTGACGACACGGCGGAGGTCGTTAAAGGGTTTCGGGATCCGCGTGTAAGATATATCCGGCTAGAAACGAATATGGGTGTTAACCAAGCACGTGCCCGAGGGGCATCGGAAGCTCGGGCTCCCTATCTGGTCTTTCTTGACAGCGACGATGCCCTGTATGACCACCACACTTTGGCGATGATGGTGGAGGAAATTGAGAAAGCGCCAGAGGGAGTTGGTGCTGTAGCGTTCCTCTCGGTTGACGAAAAGGGAAGGCCAAAAGCCTTCTTGGATGGAGACCGGAAAGTCCTTCATTATGAGGATTTAGTATGCGAGCGTAAAGCCAGGGGCGAGTTCATCTCTATCGAGCGAAAAAGCTTTGTCCAGGCAGCTCCATGGTCTCCTTACCAAGGGCTTGAGAATATCCACCACTGGGCTCGCGCAAAACAGTTCTCCATTCTGTTCATTCGCCAGCCAGCCAGGGTCTATTATAGCGATGCATTAAACCAATTGATGAGTGCCGCATGGGGCATACGAAGGGCAAGGTCAATGGCTGAGGGTACGCTGCGGCTTATTGAAGAGCATCAAGAGACGTGGAAGAGATGTTGCCCCCACCAATATGGCCGCTACCTGATGTATGCAGGCATGTACTTCGCCTTGGCAGGAGAGCACAAAAGGGCTATTGTGTATGGTTGGAGGGCATTAAAGCATAGAGCCCCGCTGCTGAAGGTTGGGCAGCTCCTCATTGGCTGTGCGCTTCCTACAAGTATGCTACGCTTCCTTTTCCTGATGAGAGCATGGATGAAAAAGTATATCATGAAGCAGCTATAGGCTCAAATGCACGGAAAGGCGATGATTGGCCAAGTCTTTGTTTGGTAGCCCTCAGAACTGGGGGGGTGATCCATGGGCATACAAGAGCTAGTGCTGGACCCAAAAGTGGCGGTTATACAAGCGGAACCCAAGTATCCTCAAAGGCCACCATATGACCCCGCCGAGCGGTTCCCGGAGTATAAGGGGCCAGTGGCAAAAGAGGATAACCATGCCTATCGCGCGGTGCGCGAAGTGCTGCGGGCTTTAAGCCTGGATCTTCATCGATATGGCACGCCACGCTGGAATCCTCTCTCTGAAATTATCCGTCCCGGAGATACAGTTGTAGTTAAGCCAAACTGGGTCTGCCACAGAAACCACGGCGAGCGGGCCTATGGGTTGACGGATACTGACTCCTTGATCACCCATGGATCCGTATTACGGGCTGTCCTGGACTACGTGTGTCTGGCTCTCAATGGTAAAGGAAGAGTTATCATCGGTGATGCACCGATTCAGGATACGGACTGGAATGCCTTGCTCCGGCTTGTAGGTGTATCGGAAATCTTGGAATCCGTCCATGAACGATTCCCTGGGGTCCAGGTGGAAGTGCAGGACTTCCGCTTAGAGCACGCCGTTGTGAAAGGGGAACGAATTGTGGCCAAGCGCCGGGGCGAACCTTCCCCGGAGCGTTTCCATGAGGTTGATCTCGGTGACAGAAGCCTGCTGATCCCGTTAATGAGAGATGGCAATTACGCGTTCGGAGTGGCTAACTACCCACGCACGCGTATGATGCGCGCCCATAGCCCTGAGCATAACCTTTATCTTATTCCTCGGGAGGTCCTGGAGGCTGATGTTTTCATCAACCTGCCCAAAGTGAAGACACATCTGAAGGCTGGCATCACATGTGCCCTTAAGAACTTGGTGGGGATCAATGCAATGAAGGACTACCTCCCTCATTTCCGCTTCGGCAGTCCAAAGCATGGCGGTGACGAGTACCCTGACGGCAATTGGCTTTGGGACCTTAGATGGTGGCTGGCGCACAAGGAGTGGGAGAGGGATCGTGGGACTCTCAAGTATTTGCTTTGGATTGCGGAACGGGCGGCTGGCCTGGGCCTTCGCATTCTGTTCCGTTACCCCCGAGGGTACGATAGCGTGGCTGGAGGCGGATGGTACGGCAATGATACCCTATGGCGGACGATTCTGGACATCAACCGAGTCCTCTTTTACTACGACCGGGCTACGGGCATTGTCCACCCGAACCCGTCGCGAAGCGTGCGCTATCTAACGATAGCGGATGGACTCATTTCCGGGCACAAAGAGGGTCCACTCAGTCCCACACCGATCAAGACTGGCTGGGTTTTAGCTGGCTGGAATCCCGTAGCGATGGATACTGTAGTAGCGGCTCTGCTTGGCTTCGACTATCGAAAAATCCCACAGATCGCGAAAGCATACGAGATAGAGGACCTACCGTTGGTTCTATTTCGACCCGAAGATATAAAAGTGACTGGGTTAAGCGGCGTGTCGAGCGTTCAAGACATTTACGAGAAACGTATCTTCGTCAATGCTGAACCTTCACGCGGTTGGCGAGGCCACATAGAATATGTCGCTGGAAGGGAGGCCAACGAGAGATGAGAGCGTTTTTATACAAGGCCTATTTGACAGCACGCCGACGAGTCCAATTGACAACCTTGAGGCGCCTTCAGCGCGTTGAAAGCCTCTCCGCCGCTGATGTTGCAAAACTACAGGAGGAGCAGATTAGGGCTTTGCTGCTTCACGCCTATGAGAATGTCCCTTATTACAGACGGATAATCGAAGAACTGGGTGGTCGGAGGGTAATAGAGAAAGAGGTATTGATGCCAGTGTTGACATCATTTCCTTTTCTTACGAAGAAAATTATACGCGAGCATTGGGAGGATCTGAAGTCGCAGGACCTGCCGAGCCGAAAGTGGTACTATAACACCTCCGGCGGATCAACTGGCGAGCCGGTGAGATTGATCCAGGACGATTTGTTTCACCAGCAGGGACAGGCAATAAAAGAACTCTATGACCTGTGGACAGGCTACCGCGCGGGGATGCCAAAGGTGATTTTATGGGGATCGGAGCGCGATTTGTTTTTGGGTAAGGAGACCTGGAAGGTCCGCTTTGGTCGCTGGTTGCGCAATGAACATTGGCTCAACGCTTTCCGTATGGGGCCATCCGAGATGAGGCAGTACCTGAAACTCATCAACACTGTTCGGCCTGTTCAGATCCTTGCCTACGCAGAGGCGATATATGAACTAGCGAGATTCGCTGAACGGGAAGGGATAGAGGTGCATTCGCCGCGGGCAATCATGACTTCAGCTGGCACGCTCTACAGTTACATGCGGGAGACCATCCAGCGGGTCTTCCGCGCCCCGGTTTTCAACCGGTACGGCTCGCGAGAGGTCGGCGATATCGCATGTGAGTGTAATGCTCATGAGGGGCTTCACGTATGCTCCTTAACTCATTATGTAGAGATCATTCGTGAGGACGGCAGCCCTGCCTCCCCGGGCGAGCTTGGGGAAGTGGTGGTCACATCCCTAACAAATTATGCTATGCCCCTTATCCGCTACCGGATTGGTGATATGGCCGCATGGGC
>CALJTV010000054.1 GCA_937975645.1 uncultured Dehalococcoidia bacterium
AACAAAAACTGAAACGCGCAACGTCACCATTCCCCTTTTTCAAGGGGTATCAGGAGTACATCCGTTTGAGGGAAATCCGCAATTGGCCACCGCTCCATCGTATCCAGCCAGTAGACGCCGGTGCGCAGCCAGAGTTTCTCATCCGCAGGAGGCAATGGGAACTGGTGCCGCTGGACGATAATATCCCCTGGCAGCCAGATCACCGGCAAAACTCCCAGGCCGTCATTCTGCCCGATCATCTCGCCCGCCCCGTTCAGGAGATGCCCCATAATGGAGAGCGGACGGGTAATCGGCCCCTCGGTGACCTGCCACCAGGTCTCTACGTCAATACCGGATTGATCCCGAAAAGCGACTGCCCCTAAAAAAGTCAGCGGCCCTGCCAGCGATACAGGCGCTTGGAGAGACTCACCACCGGATGTATTCACATTTGTCATCAGTTGGTAGTTCCTAACAGGAGACCCTATCCCCCCTTCATAAAGCGCAAAAGCCGGAAGCAGGCCGAAGAAGGGCTGGTAGTAAGCCAAACGAGTACCGGCGAGATGCCGTCGTACAAACTCATCCGTCGGCGTCGGATGAGGGCGCAGGCTCGGAGGCAGGAAGGCCCGAGGTTGCTCCAACAGATGACCGTGAAGAGCATACGTGCCCAGCGTCCCATCTCCTGCCGGATATATCCACCCTTTGGTGCAGTCAAAGGTGCCCCTTCGCAGCACCCCGGGCCCAAATCCCCAAGTGACAGCGGAATCATCCAGAGGTGGAGAGGGGAGGGAGCACTGGAAAAGCCATTGGGGGTGTTCCTGAACTTCGTAGATATAGTAGGCGTGCCCCACCACCGCCTGCGGTATGGCCCGCCGAAACCATTCCAGTTCCATCCGATCCCGGCCAACGAGTCCATAGAGGGTGCTCACTCCTATAGCGTATCGTCCAACCTGAGGATAGAGAGGAGTGACCTGGTAGGTTGCCCCTGGTGACGGTGCGAGGGAGCGGTAACGGATGCCATAGTACTCCGGACGAACATGGGTATAGTAGACGACATATGGTTCGGGGCCGGGGTGCGCGTCCAGGTAGGCCCGCAACTGTTTCATAGATTGTCCCCAGTCTTGGGTATAATCCACGAGATACCGGGGAGCGCCAGCAGGACCGCCGACCAATTCGTTAAAATAAGCCAGTTCATCCGGGAAAATGGCAAGGGTTCCACCTATATACCACAACCCAAGGGGAATCCAAACTGCGAGGGAACGCCCCACAGGTTTCCTTTTTAGGGTCCGCCATATTCCGTACGCCGCCAACATAGCCAGAAAAGGATGTGCCGGTAGCATATGCCGGTAACTGACATTCATCCCTCGCAAGATAGCACTGGCTGTATACACCACAGGGAGAGAAGCCACCGGTATCAGAGAATTCCAGCGAGGCCGAGACCGCAGAAGCATTACAGCACCCCAGAAGACAGCCGCTATCCAGGGCAAGGGATTTTTGATCAGGAAGTTCAGCGGAAAATACCACCAATGGGAACCTACTTGCAAGTCTCCGAAAGCGATAAAAGCCCTCTCACCGACACTGCGCTCTATATCCAAGAGCGTTTGCCAGAAATGGGGAGCGGGCACTGGGAGGGGAACGTTGTCCATATATCCGATATCCATCCCAAAGGAAATCCACACGACTATGAAAGCCAGTACCAGTGAGAGGCACATGTAGGCTCCATAACGCTTCCAGCGAACCCGCTCCCGAAAAGTTTTCCAGAAAGCCGTCAGGGCGACAGAAATTACATATAAAATAGCCGAAAATTTGACCACCATAGAGAGACCGAGGATAATCCCCAGAATGGAGGCCCATTTCCAGGAAGGGGAACGCGCCCATTTCCATGTAATATATGAGGTTAATAGAGCCATCAAAGTGGCCCCGGCGTCCATTGTCGCAAATCGCCCGTGAGCCCGAAGGGACGGGTCAAAAGTCAGAATAAAGACGGCCAGAAATCCTGCAGTGGGTGACCGAGTAAGATGCAAAGTCCATCTGAATACTATGGCTAAAAGAAGCAAGGTTAATAACATTACCGGCGCGCGGCTGAGAGCTTCTGTGCGTTCCAGGGGCTGTAAATAGGGCATAAAAGAGGCGGTATACTCTATGAAGTTTTGGCTCCAGCCTGATAGCATTTCCAGAGGAATATTCGGTTTGTCCAAATAAATCAGGCCAGCCTCAAGAGCCCCTAAGATCGGAACTTGATGATGTTCAAAAATATGCCACAGGCTACGCGGTCCGCGCGCAAGGAAGGAATAACCAGCCACTATATGGAAAGGCTCATCCATTGCAAGAGAAAGAGCCCGGCTGCCAATCAACAAGGAATACCAGGCAATGATCAAAAGCCCAACAGTGAACCACCTGAAGGGTGCTCTCAAGGGACCCTCTCTTTCTGCAAAGGTATCCACAACGTATCTCCCGCTTTCTGATGATCCTGTTGTAAAGCCCATCGCTCCATCGTATCCAGCCAGTAGACGCCGGTACGCAGCCCGCGTTCTTCACTTCCAGGGGGCAGTGGAAACCGGTGGCGCTGGACGATGATGTCCCCCGGCTGCCAGACTACCGGCGAAACTCCCAGGCCGTCATTCTGCCCGATCATCTCGCCCGCCCCGTTCAGAAGATGCCCCATAATGGAGAGCGGACGGGTAATTGGCCCCTCGGTGACCCGCCACCAGGTTTCCACATCCATCTCCGAGCCATTCCGGAAGGCGTTGACTCCCAGGAACGTTAGCGGCCCGTTCAGAGCAATGGGAGCGGAGACAAACCCCGCTTCAGAGCCGGGAGTCTGATGAACCGGAAGAGCCACAGCGGTACGAAGCGCAGGAGCATCCGGGGCATTTTCCTGCTCATATAGCACAAATGCAGGATGGTCCAGGGTATACCGGTTCATATCCACCGAGAGCCGTGCCTGGCTCAAATGCCGGGTGATAAAGGAATCTCGGGGCTCTGGTGGAGAAAGTAGCAGGTATGGAAAAGTCCGTTTGCGCTCTTTCAAAAGGTCGCAGTGGAAACTATAGACTCCCGGCTGAACACCACCAGAAGGATAAATCCAGCCGGACATGCAGTCAAACTCAATCTGACGCAAGTTCTCCTGCCCGAAACCACGCTCAATCACCGCTTCTGAAAGAGGAGCGGCTGGGATAGAGCATTGGGCAATCCATCGGAGCGGAGGAGTATTTATGTCGTACAGGAAAAACGAATAACCAATTTCCGCCGTTGGCTGGACCTGGCGGAACCAGGCATATACATCCGGGTCTTCGGGCCATCCGCGTTGAAGGATTGTGATGCTGATGGCGTACCGTCCGGGCTTTGGATGAAAGGGCGACTGGAGTGCGGAACCGCTCCGATCAGGGGGAAGAGGTTGATAGGAGATACCATATTGTTCCGGATCAATGTTCAAAAAACCTCGGGATAACTGGAGAGGAGGCCCCGGCTGTTCTTTCAGATAATCGCGCAACGCTTTATAACCTTCTCCCCAATCTATGTTAGAGTCAATCAGGTAATGATGACCGTTATGAGACCCTCCGACCAACTCATTAAAATAAGCAATCTCATACCCGAACATACGCAAGGTGCCCACTATGTACCATAGACTCAGAGCCACTACGCAACCGTATCGCCACCAGCGCCTGGGAGAATCACCGATCAACCCGTACCGGACCATTGCTCCGGCCATCAGGTAGATGAAAGGATGTACAGGAAGCATATGTCGGTAACCTATGTTCATTCCGCTCCGGATGGCGGCAATGGTATAGATTAGTGGAAAGAGGCCAAGGGCCAGCACGCGCGGCTGGGAAAAGGGCCGGCGAAACACCCGTAGCCACCCTATTGCCAGGCTAATGAGCAAGGGGAGGGGATTTTTGATCAGGAACGCCATCGGGAAATACCACCACCAGCCCCCATGTTTACGCATTCCGAAGGCAAAAACCCACCGCTTTTCCACGCTCCGTGCCTGGGAGATGATACCGTTCCAATAGTCCGGTGCTGGTAATGAGAGAGGGAAATCCTCCCGCACGATTCCCCATGTAAACGCGTGTCCGGCCCAGACAATCAGAAATCCAAGCAACCCAATGCATACACCCTGCAGTATCAGGCGGAAAGAGAGAGTTCTGGAGCGCGGATGTACAGCCATCCCCACCGCAATCAGGCCGACGGTCAGGGTCCAGAAAATGCCAGACCCTTTGGCAAGCATCGTCAGGCCGCACAGCAGACCCAGCAACCATGTCAGCCGCCATGAAGGCCTCTCTGCCCAACGCCAGGCCAGATACAAAACTGATGTTCCCAGGGTCACTGCTCCCACATCGGTCGTCGCCAATCGCCCATGAGCCAGAAGGAGGGGGTCAAAAAGGAGCGCTACCAATGCCGCCAGTCCGGCTATCTTTCCCCACAGTTCTTTGCCCCATCGGAAAATAAGGGCTCCCAAAACCACGGTGAGCAGTACCGTCGGGATGCGAATCACGAACTCCGTTTGCTCAACCGGTGCCAGGTAAGGGACAAATGCGAAAACATAATCGGAGAACCATAAAGGCCATCCGTCTAATTGTTCCAGAGGAATGTCAGGCTTCCCCATGAAGAAAACGAACGCATTCAGGATGTTCAGCAAGGGCGGATGACCATGCTGAGGGAGTATCCAGAAGGCCTCCCTTCCTCGCGTTAAAATGCTATACCCTGCTACCAGGTGCGCAGGCTCGTCAGAAGTCAGAGAGGTCGGACGGGCACCCAGAACCAACAGGGCAAAGAGAAGCCACAACAGCAAGATGGCAACGACGCGCTCCCTATCTCTCGGCATGTTTTCCTTATGGGCGCACCAGGATTTTATAACAAGGTTTGTCATAAGGCCCGCAGATTATTCTCAACGGTTGCTCATAGGGAAAATCGTTTAATGGGACAACAAACAATCCCTGACCAATGTCCCATATCTCACGAATATCGCATACGACACGATATTTACCCAACCGATATACCGGTGCAAATAAATCGGAGTCTCTGACCGGAAGATCAGCCTGCAAAAGATGGGGGTCATAGCGTGTAAAGAACAGAAGGTACAAATAGGGCCAGGTGGAATAGCACGTGATGTAGACCTTGGTGTACAACTCATCCAGATGATCCACGGCTATAGCAAGATCACGCATTTCGGGGGAAAACCGAGGGGCGACGTGGGATGGGTATTCTGTGAAGTAATATCTGAAATAAAGGGTTATGCTCAGAGCTACCCATCCTGCGATCAGCGCCCAAACGGCCGATTTGAAACGATTTGACCGCTTTCTGATAGTCTCCGCTCCTACCCCCGACCACAACTGCCATGGCACCACCCCGGGTAACCCTCGCAGCGCATGGCCAGAGCCCGGCAAGTTAGGTTCAGTCAACGCTACCGGGATCACCGATGCCACTACCCACCCCACTGTCAGCAGGAAAGGCAACCGCCACTCCTTTCTCCGCCAGCCCACGATGACCCCCAGGGGAATCAAGATGGCCTGAGCGGGATGAAGTTGCCCCATCCCTTCAGGATGTTGCAGAATGTCCAGATCCCCTCGGATGAAAAGATAATCGGGGGACATGTTATACCATACGTGATAGACAAACCGCTGAAGCGATTCCCCGATTGGCCGCTCGGGCCGGAAGACGGCGATCTCCCGATAACGGGCGCTCATCCCCTCGGGATACCGGGCCCAGTTGTAAAGTAGAGGGAGTGTCAACAGAAAACCAAGAGCCCCAGCAATCAAGATATGCTTCCAGCGGGCGCGGATCTCACGGCGAGAAGCCAGGGCCAGCATGCTCAGCATCAACACTGTGAAGAGGGACATGACAGAATAGGTGTAAAGCCCCAGCCCGGATGCCAGTATCGCGCCGATTAAAAAGCGGAACTGCCCCGTTCGTCGCCACCGCCAGAACAGCCCTACTGTCAACAGCGCCATAGGGACAGTCGCGTTGACCTCAAAGGCCATCCGGTTCAATGGCACCGCCCAGGGGGAAACGGCCAGAAACGCCATAGAGGCCAGCGCAACATGCCGGTCAAACCACTCCTTCCCTAACCGGTAGAGGGCCGCCATAGCCAGTATGCCCCAGAAGGCCGCCGTCAGCCGGGCGTTGAAAACCGTCAGCCCTCCGGCACCAACCAGCGGGGCTTGCGTGTACATAAAGAGCGGCATCCGGTAGTCATTAAGAGCCCGCATCACCGTGGGAAGAAACACACCGTGCTGGTCCCGCCCTGTATGCCAGATAGAGTAGGCATCATAACTGTTACAAGCCTCATCCGGTAACAGGCCTGGCGGGGATTGCTCCAGGGCCACTATGCGCAGCGCACTTCCCACCAGCAGAATCAGTAAAATCCCGACCCAATGCAAGCGCATTGTTTTCCCTTCAGGTATGTTCTACCTTCCTGAAATCGCCAGAAGAATCTGGTCCCCCGGGACTTCGCCGGATATCACGCCCCACCGCTCCATCGTATCCAGCCAGTAGGCACCGGTAGCAAGTGTGTACTCCCCCGGCGGCATGTTGGCTGGGAGGAAGAACCGATGCCGCTGAACGATCAGGTCGCCGGTTTGCCAGTACTCCGGCGGGAATCCCATCCCGTCTGCCACCGCTCTCCTCCACCCACTCCATATCCCACGAAATCTAAAGGACCATCCAGGGTAACCGTTAACGGATGCTCGGGCACTGGAGCCGTCTCCAGCCGGTAGAGGTTATACGCGGGAGAGCCATCGGCCCGGCGGGCTGGAACATCCAGCGCCGCACCAGGCGGCGGTTGAGTCCCTGGTCGCAGGACCAGAACGCCTGGTGGCCCAGGCGCAGGGTATATCCACGTTTGTGCGCAATCTGCAAAGACCACCCGGATCTCCGGATGGCCCAGGCCGGCACGTAGGACGTCAGGGGAGAGAGCCGTCACCGCATCGGTGCAGATAACTG
>CALJTV010000055.1 GCA_937975645.1 uncultured Dehalococcoidia bacterium
CTATCTGGACTCTTCTCGCTCACACGCTCTCAGCTGTATTAATAGGTATCGGTTTCTTACGGTTCGATCCTCTGCTAGGATACCTTAGCCTTTCTTGACTCCGGTGCTAATGGACGCAGACGCTCTGCCTCCTGCGGAGACCTACGAAGCCTTCGCGGCACGGCTGAAGTCCCGTGAGGGGCTTCAATTCGATCTACCTCAGCCGGCCCTCATCGGCTTTGATGACCTTAAGCGCAGTCAACAAGAAACGCTGGTTGACGCTTTTTCCTATACCTTCACGTTGGCGCAAATCCTTCAGCGCTTGCATCGTGAGACCTACACGGAGCCGTTCAAGGCTTTCCTAGAGACGGCCCGGTTGTTCGCGCCTGAAACGCGTTTACCTCATCCGGTGCCTCCGTTTGTGAACCTACACAGACGACAACATCTTACACTGGCGCAATTCAAAGCCAAGATAAACGACCCTTCCTTTTTGAAATGCGCCGTGAACTGGGGCCCTCCAGGCGACGCGCAGGACCTCCTCAGCCCCGCCTGTTTACTTCTCTACGTGTGGCTCGGGCCAACGTGGGGCAGTCCGCTGCTCGATTTTGCATATGGCATGTGCAGCGACGCAACCAAGTATGCCCTAGCATGGTCGCACTGCGTAGCCCAGCTCGGGGGCAACACTGGCGTTCTGGACGTGAGAAGCCAAGGCGTCACGGCATCAGCAAACCGCGCCAAGGGAACCTTTTCAACCCCCGCGCAAGTTATGGCGCATCTGGCAGAGAAAGTCATCGACATCCTGGATCCAGTTGCGCAAGGCATATTTACAGCACCCGCCTTCATCCCTGTGACGCATGAAGAATTGACTAATGCGATCCGGCGGGCCACACCAGCTGTCGCCGCTGCGTCGCCAGCGGCGCAGTACAAAGATCTGGTGCAGCAACATCAGGTACTGTCCCCACTGCCTACCCAGTCCAGTCTTCCATCTTATGAACCTAACTTTTCTGATGAAAAGAATGCACAATGGTTTCGCACAGCGCAATATCACTTTTCCCCTCTTATTTTTCCACAGGACGCCTTGGAAAGGGGTGATGCATCTGCGGAACGTAGCTGGCACCAATATGCATGTGATGTACGTCACGCTCGCAGCCTGTGCCTCAATTTGTCTGAAGCACAAGTAATCAGACACCTTTCAATGTCTTTCACTCGCACGGCCATGCACTATCAAACTGCAGCCGAGAAGGCCAAAACACCGCACTGTACTGTTATTGATTGGCTCGATGCAATCAGAGATTTCTTTTTTACCAATGGCCTGTTTCGTCACCACATTGAACAGTCTTGGCAAACGTATAGGGCAGGCCATGCTGTTGACTTCAATGATTTTGTGCATCACATTCGCACATACTATCAGCTCATCTTTTTAGATTACCATGAGCTGTCTGGAGACATGTCACAGCAAGATTTCGCGTGGCATCTGTTTGAGAAAATGCAGTACCTCATGTCCCAACAATGTAAGTCAGCTCTGGGAACGACATTGCAAATGTACATTCCACACTCAGACCTCCTGAAACAAATGCACTTACACCTTAGTCCGGCCCAAGCCTGGTCGACCCCCAAAGCGGATTCGGCCTCACGCACCTTCACAGTTTGGTGCATTGAGCAGCTGCATGTAGCAAAAGCTTCTGCTAACGCAGCTCAACGCTACACCACCACCTCCTACATGCCTGCAATTGCTGTTGATTATGCAGCCATCACGCACCGCCCTGCTGTGGATCACACTAAACCTCCAGTCAAGCGCAACAGAGTAGATAACACTGGGGCTAGCAGCCTCCCTGGTGCACCCCACAGGCCTCGCCTAGCGTTAGCCTATACCAACGGCCATGTGGCACGCCCTCACCAACCTCGCCTCCTGCAGAATCCTACCACCTCGCCTCCTGGATCGGACGATCGCAAAGGCCGACACCTTGCTCAGGAGGTTGACGCTGCCATGCGCAACCGTAACCCTGAGCAGCAACGGGCGGCGGCTCGGCACCTCATACGCGACACCTCCTTTCCGGAACACCTCACGCGCAACTGCCAACGGGAGCTTGACCTGGACGGAGCACCAGGCTCCTTGGCGCATCTGTATGGACTCATTGCCCCTGTGTCGGACTACCGCCTGCCGTCGTCGCCGGCACAAGCAGTCCTCTACCTTCTACGCTCACACATGCACAGGTTGCCCATGTGCAACGTGTGCCCTGCAAGCCAACAGGACTCTGCTCGCCGACATGCAGCGCTCGAGTGCCCGACGGCGCTTGGCAAACTGCGCGGACTCGGCGTGGACGTAGGCAATCTTCGCCGCCTTGCACCGGAGAATATGACATTCTTCGCTCACGACCCGGCTTCTGGGCCGCCGACAGCAGTCCCAGCCAAGGTCACTGGTGGCCAGCACCGGCACCCCAACGTTAAAAAACGGTATGATATCCACTCCCATGGCAAGCCGCCACACCGCCCTCGACCGTCCGATATGCCCTCCGGCCCGGCACTTCCACGTAAGACCAACATCCGCTGAGACATTGGCAAGCCGCTCACATGTGTGCCACCGTGGGCGGTGGGGCCTTACCAGCTGGCGTCGCAGCACCTCCCGCATGGTACAATGTCTGTGCCATCTTCACTTGACTTGCTGCACGGTACCTTTTTTGACGTAAAATGTCTGTCATCACCTTTAGCATTGACCCTGCCGTACACTGCGGAAGCACATCGTGCCTTACGCCACCTGCATACAATTGACCTTGCTGGATTTACAATAACCTTGGCCATACCTGCTCGCATATTTGACAGTGATAGCTTTGTTCCCTATACACAGCGTCACTCCCACCCAATAGTGGACCAAGCTCGCAACCTCCTGGTGCACACCACCGGCCACGCACGAGCTGGTCAGCCTGTGTCCGGGCTGCAAAAATTTCACGTCATTGTCCTTCAATCCAATCAAAGTAACGACAACAAGAACGCGCTCGCGTGTGCGTCACAACATGTTGGGTTCGTAGATCTCCTTTGCACTATTCCTGTGACAATTCGTGGCTCACCTCTGAAAGCTCTGGTGGACACAGCAGCTAATCACAGCATGATAGCCCTCGAGTTCCTTCATATACACAACATCCCATACAGCAATTTAGCATCCTTGTCGTATGGCATCTCTGGCACATCTGCACCCTGTCTCGGATCAGTAATCTTGACAACATACATTGGGAAACAATGCCATGAAGTCAAGTATACCATTGTGGCATCGCTACCATCAGCGGCTGCACACTTGAATGACCCCAACCTTGCCCTTCTTGGACTTGATGTCATCTCTGCTGCATGCATGCGTATCAGTTTTGACCCTCCTCACATGCGTGTGACAGTCCCGCCTCCAGCCCATGCTCTACGCAGCAAGCCTTTCACCCACATGATCACTCTGCACGCCACAGATGACATTGCAGGACAACAACCAGGCTTGGATCCCCTTTTGCAGTCTAAACGACAACAAAGAACAATGTTTAAACGTGCGATGACGGGAAACATGCCTCTGTTTGCAGTGCATGTAAAACCCTTGCAATCTGATGTTTGTGCTGCCTCCAAAAAGTCATACTTGTCGCAGCAGCAGCCTCCAGCCCACACTCCGCAAGATACGTCACAAGTACCCCCCTGTGTCTTGGCTATTGTGAACAAGCACAAGGCTCCAGGCGGCACATTGGGGCCAGTGCCTCCCCATACAACAGCTTTAGGGTTTGAGATGCACATTGACACCTTGCCTGGTGCTCGCCCGAAAGCTGCCAGGCAGTACCGACTTACCCCAATCGAACAGACTGAGCTTGAAAAGCAGGTGCAACATCTCATCCATATGGGATGGATCAAGCCATCAGTGTCCCCTTGGGCTTCTTGCATACTGTTTGCACCCAAACCTGGCGGTAAACTTCGGCTGTGTATCGACTATAGGTATCTCAATGAAAACACCATTAAGAACACCTACCCCCTGCCTCGCATAGACACCTTACTTGACAAACTGCAAGGTAACAAATTCTTCTCTGCCCTGGACATGATATCAGGGTATCACCAAATCCGCGTTAATGAAGCTTCCCAACCCAAGACAGCATTTCGCACCCCTGATGGCTTGTACCAATGGACCGTGATGCCGTTTGGGCTCACCAACGCCCCCAGTGTGTTTCAACAAGCAATGCATGCTGTCCTCCATGACCTGATTGGGAAAATCTGCCTTGCATACCTGGATGACATCATCATAATCGCAAAAACAGCTGAAGAACATGCACGGAATCTTGACCTTGTCCTCACACGCCTTCATGAGCACAAATTTTACTGCAACTTCGATAAATGCCAATTTGCTATGACAGAAATCAAGTATCTGGGGCATGTCGTGTCAGCGGATATGGTCAGACCAGACCCATACAAAGTGCAAGTCCTCCAATCCTGGCCTGAATCTGATCTGCAATCGTCTGTCACCCATATTAGATCCTTCTTGGGTCTGGCGGGATACTTTCGCAGATTCATACCCAAGTTTCCTACCTTGGCAGCTCCTCTGTTGGAGCGGGCCAAGTCCAAAACCAAACTGCCTTGGAGTGCACAGTGCTCGCGATCTTTCAACGACATCAAACATGCGCTGATTAATGCCACGGGACTAAGGCATCCAGACCTCAATCTCCCATTTCACGTCTACACGGATGCATCAGACTACGCATACGGTGCTGTATTAATGCAAGAACACGCATCTGCGTTGATGCCTGTGGCATGGATAGGTCGCAAAATGACATCGTCCGAAGTGCATCACGCCACCTTTGAAAAGGAGCTAGGTGCCATCGTCTTTGCAGCACGCCAATGGCGGTGCTACTTGGAAAACAACCACCCCGTATACATACACTCCGACCACAACCCCTTACGATACTTGCAGACCCAACAGAAACTCAACAGCAAGCAGGCTAGATGGGTTGAATCCTTGTCACGCATCAACTGGCACATAACATACGTGCCAGGAGATAAGAATGTCGTTGCAGATGCTGTCTCACGCGCAACACACCTGCCAGACCTCAATGTCCCTCTGCATGATAACTTCCCTATCTCATGTGTGTCTTACCTACAGTATGGTACGCCCGTGGCGTACCCCGCGGTCGCGCTAACATCAATTGTAGCTCGCAGATTTCCGACAACCTACCGCGATATTCAAAGCGGCTCAAATTTGCACACCACAATGAGCCAATCGTCGCAACCCTCACCTGGCCCTACTGTGATGTCCGCGGACAGCCCGTCAATCATCAAACCCTGTCCGACCTGCCGACCCATGTCACCCTTCAGCCCATCACGGGCATGTACAAGTTCACCAATGCTCGCGCCGGCGATGTTTCCTCCGCTCTCCATGACTTCCCGGAGTCATACACCCGCTACAGCCCTCCCTCCCTACCCACAAGACCCCCGCCGCAAGGCCCTACAGCGGCCACCCCCTCCACCCCCCTCACCTCCTCCACCCCCATCACCTCCGCCTCCTACTCAACCCCAACAGCAATCCCAGCCCGATACCCCGACCCCCGCTCCAGAATTCAACCTCCTGGGATATCCTATCACCCTTCCTCAGGAGCCCCCTACTTCACCAATGCGCCAGACGCGCCCCACGCGAACACTGTCAACATCAAGCGCCCCACTACTGGGACAACACCTCAGCCCGCGAGTCTTTGTATCCCCACGGCTGCCCCCTCCGCCACCCGGCTTGCCACCACCAAGACAACCACAAAGTCGCTCACAGAGTCCAACCCCACCTCGGCCCGAGCCGTCACCGTCACGGCCGAGCTCAATGCAGCCTCTTTCCCCTGCAAGGCAGACGCCGACTTGCGAGCGTCATCTGCCCCAGCAACCAGTTCCGACCGCTACCAGCCGACTTCACAGCCCTCCGCCTCCGAACCAGCCGCGGGATCGGATCCTATTCAACCTACGCCGCGGACGCCCTCTCCTCGCTCTAACCAGCAGAGTCCGCTCTTCGAGTCGGCATACCAGCATCTCTTCTTCTGAACCTCCACCACCTCCTGGATACAGCAACACCCCGTCACTGACTTCGACTCCGACAAGGGCAGCAGTAGGCAATCCGGCTCAGCCTGCCATTCTCGGCATCCCCGTCTCAGATCTGTGTGACGGTCTACAGGAGCATCTACAGGAGCAAGGGCAGCAGCATCTGCAGTCCATTGGTGAGCTCCCCTGCACCGATTCGCTTTCCATCCAATCGAACAGGTATCTGAACTTAGACTTAGTTGTTGAAGATTTCTGGCATAGAGTGCGTAAAGGTTACGCTCATGATCTTGCCTTCCGTACCCCCCCCAAATCGTACAGTTTCGATTCTCGCCATGGCGTTTACTTTCGCGGCACTCAGCTAGTAGTCCCTCAGTTTGACCACCTTCGACGACAAATCCTGCTGTGGCACCATAACCATCCGTGGCATGCACACATGGGTGTCAAGCGAACCATTTCCTTGGTTACGGATGCGTTTTACTGGCCTGGAATTACAAGCGATATCAAAAACTTTGTTTCGCAGTGTCGCTCATGTCAAATCATGAAAGCACCTTCATCCACGGAAGCTGTCATGTCCCCACTGCCTGTACCATCAGCATGTTGGCGAATTGTCAGCCTTGACATGATCACAAATCTACCTCGAACCGCCGCTGGCCTCGACTGCATTGTAGTCTTCGTTGATCAGTTCTCTAAAATGGTACGTTTGATTGCGGCACAAGCCACCCTGAACGGTCCGGGATTCGCGAAACTGTTCTTTCAACACATCTATCCACACTATGGCCTCCCGGTCGGTATTTGCAGCGACCGTGGGGTACAGTGGAACAATGAGTTCTTCAAGTCGTTGTGTTCAGAGCTAGGAATTTCCCTGCATCTCACTTTCTCTTACCACCCACGCGCGAACGGACAAGTTGAACGTCTCAACCGTGTCATTGAAGAAGCTGCACGGCACTTCGTAGGGCCATCACATGACGACTGGGATGGACTCTTGCCACATCTAGAGTTCAGCATAAACTCCTCCAAAACCGATGCTACCGGTTGCACACCCTTCCAGCTTAATAGGATCACGCCCCCATTGTCGCCAACGGCCCTTGCGTTCGACCTGCCACAGCATGCCCGACCATCGCCAGCTGTGTTACACAAGATGCACTATTCATTGGCGAAAAGATCGTTAGTTGAAGCCAAACAGAGCATGTGGTCACAATGCAACCTTAAACAGCACTGGCCTACCTTCAAAGTAGGTGATCTTGTACTGCTGTCAATCCAAAAGATTGCCTTGCATCATCCGTCACTGCGCCGTAAGTTCTCCCCACGTTGGATTGGACCGTGCAAAATTCTGGAGTGCATTGGCCGTTCCGCTGCACGCCTGCAGTTACCTTCTACATTGACGGCCCTCAACCTACATGATGTCTTTCACTTCTCCGTTCTCAAACGATACTGCGAGGCCTTCGCCCAACAATGCACTGCAGACCCCCAGCCAGAACCTCCGACCGCTGCATCCTTTGAGGTTGACTGTATCAAGGATTTTGATCGTTCACGTGCACGGACTGACAAACCTTCTATTCAAGCCCCTCACTTCCTAGTCGCATGGCGCGGCTATGATTCCAGTCACGACCTGTGGCTACCAGTGGATGAATTGGCACAATGCCTTGAAGCAGTCGCAGATTTCCTCTTCATCAACACTGCGCCTAAGCAACGCGAACGTATTATTGCACTGTTTCCTCGAGAGCAAAGGCTGCAGCTTGCACACCTTGTGTCTAGAGCATTCAAGTCTAGGCGACCTATCCGCGACTCTGTGACTTCAGAGGCTGCGCCTATGGTTGTCACACCCCCCCGCGATCCTAGACGCAGACACAAGCGTGTGGCGGCCCTCTCAAAAGCAGCCCCCTTGGCCGACCTGTGTTCGGTCTGCCAGAATACCATGCCAATTCCTTCAGCACGAGGGCGATTGCTTGATGCTGCCGCTCCTTCTGTTTCGCCAAGGGGACGCCTGGAAGCGAACAGTTTACCACTGTGGTAGGAGCCTCCTTGCCTTGGTCTTTGCTGGTGTACAGGAGGGAGCCCGTGGTGAGGGCGCTAGACCATCCCTGCCTATATCCATGCACCCTGTGACAACGAATGTGGTACCTCATTCAACCAGTTCCCTCACGAGCCTCCGCTATGCAGCCAGGAACCTTCCAATCCCTAACCTACGGCCGGAGCAGTTAGATGCTTCGCCTCAATCAGAACGGCGCCTGCAATACCTCATCAAGTCGCGGCGCCTCCTGACCGCCGTTGCCTCTCTCCCCGGACTCTCCGTGGATACCCCTCTCTACCTTGATGACATCGTCATCGTCCGGCGCACAATGGACGACCTTCAAGTTGCCCTAAACGCCTTTGACAACGCCATGCGCACGGTTGTGTCACATTGGAGCAACAACGCCGCCATGCCGTCCTTCTTTGAAGACCTCTGTTCGTTGTTCCATGATGAAGTTGCCGATCTCCAGACAAGAGCTGAAAACACAGCCTCCTAGTTCCTTGATTTCATGAACTTAAGCCAAGCTCAACCTTTTGGCTGGTTAGGGGACCTTCTGGCTCAGCATAACTTGTCGCCTCTCTCGTGCTGGTAGCGTTAGGCATCAGCCCAGATCCTCCCTGCAACATTTTTGTGGCACAAGTCATGAAAGATATAGTTTCTGGGTGATTTGTTCACCGACCCTACAGCTTGCTCATGTTTCTGTTTTCTTTTCAAATCCTTTCCTAGTCAAAGCTGTAACAGCTGCCCTCCTCCATCCCCGTTCCCTCTGCCGCCAACGCCTCGCCACTGCCTCTCGTTCCAACCTCTAACTGTCTGTCTGTGTTACTTGTCTCATTTACTGCCCTCGTTTCCTCGGTCCCCTTGCTTAGGGGGGAAGTGTTGTGAGATGTAGGATAAGTCAACAAGAACATAGACAGAACCACAGAAACGCTTCACACGCACACACTCCCTTCGTGTACATCGGCATCATGAGCCGCTGGTGACACCGAAGGCCCATGTCTGCCTCTTACTTACCTCAGCCCATGTAACCCGCGAGTCCACAGGAACAGCCTCATGCCTAGCTGCTAGTTCATGCGACACACAGGCCAGCAGACCAAGGCTGGAGCTTGATAATACTCCGTCACTGTCCAACCCGTCAGTGAGACTGCGTCTCACTGAGGAGGTCCATAATACTCCGTCACTATCCAAAGTATAAAGGACACTGCGTCACATTCAGGAGGTCCATAATATTCCGTCACCATTGGCTGCTGAGATGCGACAAGCTATGGACCTTGTCGCAAGAGGACTCACCTACACCCAGACCAGCCTTTGGCTTCCTCAGAACGCAACCACACTGTGGCACCTACTGACTCCTGAGTCTTGCAAGAGGTATCGCGCCAACCCGGTGCTAACGCCAGATAGCGGGGTCTACCTTTACCCTCCTACCTGAACGAGGCTGGCACGAGCAGGGATGGGCCTGGGCACAATATA